>JABUUE010000048.1 GCA_021443335.1 Bacteroidaceae bacterium | reverse complement strand
CAGGCCACCTGCGGATGGCTCGGATCATCCCGCAAGCAGCTCTACACTCGCACCGTGCCGGGTACAATAGCCGCCATAGAGCGGTTCTTCGGACTGAAAGAGGGTGTGCATTTCGGATGGGGCAGACCGCCGTCATTCGTCAAGCGGCCTATCACGAAGCCTAAGACGTGGGATAATGTGATATGGTTTGCCAACGGCACGATATGGCAGCTCATATCGCTCGCCGTGATAGGATCTGCAAATTCCCTCTCGCTGAGCGGACTGGTGGCGGACGAGTGCAAGTTTCTCCCCAAGTCGAAGATTGACGGCGAGGTAATGCCGGCTCTGTCAGGCCAGACGCACCCCTTGGGCGACGAGCGGTTTACGGACGCAAACCCTCTCTACCGCTCCACGCTCTTTGCCTCCGACGCTTCCCTCACTGCGCGCAACAACTGGCTGGAGAAGGAGGAGCTTATCCTTGACCAGAAGCCCGAACACGGACTATTCACCGACAAGACCTACGGCGAGATACAAGCCGAACTGACGGACTATGCCGACCGCGTAATCCTCTACAACGAGTTATTGAGAGACGCGAAGCGCGACGGCTGTGTGCCTATCGTGGTCAGCGCATTGCAGCGTGACGTTATCCAGGACAAGGCGCGCCGTATGCTTGCCCACGAGGACGAGTTCTCCATTATCCCTCCGAAATGGAAGACTATGAACAAGACTGTGGTGGATATGGCTCTCTCCTACCACCTAATCACGCAGGAGGAAGCCGAACTGCTCTTCTGCCACAAATACCTCATCACGCCGGAGCAGGACTTCGACATGATGATGATACAGCAGTCGAAGAAATACAAGGATCATATACGCCAACTGCAATGCTCCGCCTTTACCTTCTTCCGCGCCAACACCCTCGACAATGTTGACATCCTCGGTTCGGAGTATATCAGCCGCATGAAGCGCGACCTGCCGCCGCTCGTCTTCGCTATCTCTGTCCTCAATATGAAGAAGGCGAAGAGCAACGACGGCTTCTACTCCAACCTCGACATAGAGAACGTGCATGGCTACATCGCTGACGACTGCCCTGCCATAGACGCTTCAATGACCGTCAAGACCGCCTCTCGTGTGCAGGGCGGCACGCAGATAGACACTGAATGGGAGACTCCCGACTTCGGTCTGCTCCAGGACGTGAAGAACTGTATGCTCGACGGAGACCTCATAGACAACCAGCCCCTCTACATCGCCGGCGACTGGAACGCCAACATCAACTGGCTCGTCACCGCGCAACTCTACAAGCGCGACGGTGTGCAGGCTATGAACGTCCTCTCCTCCATGTTCACCAAGAACGAGCGCAAACTGCGCGAGCTCTGCGCCGACTGGCATCACTACTACAAGCCCCACCAGCAGCACAACCGCGAGGTGAAGTTCTTCTACACCTCAAACGCCAAATACTCCATCGTCGCCCTCGGACTGGAGGACATCAAGGACATCGTGATAAAAGAACTGACGCGCTTCGGATGGCTCGTGCAGCCCATCGACATGGGCAACCCTATGGCGCACCGCATCAAGTACAACGAGATAAACTCCGCCCTCGCCGGCTATCTCATGCCTGCCATACGCATCAACCGCGAGAACAACGAGGCTCTCATCGTGGCTCTCGAAAACGCGGAGGTTAAAATCGGGCGCAACGGCTTCGAGAAGGACAAGTCGGGCGAGAAACTCTCCGAAGACGCTGACGACGCTGTGCGCCGCGAGTTCCGCACCGATGCCACCGATGCTTTCGACGACCTCTGGATAGGCTGCAAATACCACGCGAACAGCCAGGTCATCGCCTTCCTGCCGAACCGCAGGTGAGGGTATTCCTGACTTCCGTAATTCCGGCATTCCGGCCTTCCCCCTCATCCCGGCATCCCGGAACCACGGAATCCCCTCCCTTCTCCCTCCCATCGCGCAGCCGTGGTGCACCACCCCAAAACCCCCAACCACAAAAAGGCCAGCCCCATTCTCATGCGGCTGGCTTATATGTGCGGCCCTAACCAAAAGGTTTCCATGTGAAGATCAGGTGTCTCGGTCTTAACGTCCTTAATTGTATCACACCATTAGCACCCAGGACGATGATGCAGCAGTATATAGTTTCACAAACGGGCCTTATCGAACTGCCTTAATTATTTTTTGCGATGCAAAGATACACTTTTCCATATAATCTCGCATCAGTTCTTTTCTACAAAAAATCCTCCTTTTTCATTATCTTGATCTATCTCCTCTAAAACATTTTGTCCTAACCATTTTCTTCCTTTCTATTACCTTTGTACCATAAAAACAAACCAATGACGAAAGCAACCCCTAACGACTACTGGATAGCGCAGAACGCAATCTATATCCAATGCAACGCGGCTGGCAACCCAAACTATATCCACGCCAACTGCGCTGCAGGGTCTATGGTAATGTGCTATATGAAAGGCATATCAGACCTTGAATACGACAACGGCCATAACTACCGCCGATGGCAGCTCACGGCTGCACCAACAGTTTTCCACGATAATGTAGTGCGCTTTGTATATATCGCTATTCCTCGTGGCACACAGACAAAAGCCAACAACTATGCACAGGTGGTGTTCCCATCTGTAGAACTCGATATATACGGATGCAATGAGGCTGGTGAGCAGATAGGCTCTACAAGTTATTATTATATAGACACGCAAGGTCGCATATCAAGCAGCGGAGCAGGAACTACAAACCGTGAATATACAGGCTTCAATTCAGGCCAACTCTCTACCGACTCGGCAATAGCATCTATGGCTGGAGACGGCAAGTGGTGGTCTTTTGACACCGTATTGCAAAAAGTCTATTTCCTGAAGCACATCATTGCCGGAGGACTGAACACAGAAGGGCAGACAGTCGGATTCGACCGCATAGACATATTCTCCACCGGCAGCGACGACGGACTTTTCTTCAACTCCCACCGACTCAATGGCGTTGCAAACGATAGCACTCCTGTAGATAACGACACCAAGATAGTTACACCATTATATCTAATGGGTAAATATCTTTCAAGTCTCGTTGACGATGTGGCGCAAGGCATTATCCGTTTTGTCAAGGGTATAAAGTTCGGCTCTGCTTCTTCAGGATATAAAATTGATGGCAACGGCAATGCCGTACTAAACGATATAGAAGGACATGATGTTTCAGTGAACGACATCAGCAGCCACGATATATTCAACAGTAACAACATCCTTACTAAGAATCTCACAGTATCAGGCACAGCGCACTTCTTCGAGGTAGTCATTGACAAAGCACGCGCCACTGGGGGTACAATGTTCCAGACACCCGCTTCCGCAAAGATTGATAAGGTTGTAGAGACGGAAACCAATGTCTATAAACTCTATTTCCTTGCAACGGATGCTGATGGCGTATCTATAACCAACGATTTCCTTGTTGACGACCAGATATTCCTTCAGACCTTTAATCTCGGTACAGGCACATCTTACCAAGCAGGAAACAGAATGTACTGGTGTCTTTGCCTCAGTATTGGCACAGAGACCATTGCCGAAGAAAACAGAACATATCATTATCTCACAGTAGGATTCCGCACTCCAGGCATCGACAAGGAGTATCACGCTAACAGTAACGCACGACCGGCAGCCGGTGATGAGATAGTGGTGTTAGGCACTCGCAACAACTCTGAGGAATCTAAACTGAGAAGGCAGAACACTATCCTTATATCCTCCGTGCAGGTCGGCTTCCTTAATCTCCACCAGAAAGGTTTACCAAACAAGCCGCTCGTGCCGCCAATGATTGTGCAACTGCAAGGCATCAACACCTTTGCCATCCAGGACGGAACATCATCAGGCGAACAAGGAGCAAATAATTACGGCAATGTAATCTCAAAGGAATACAACTCTTTCGTCGGTGAGTTCAATGTATATAACGAAGGGGCTATTACACCTCTGAAGACAGAGCAGTCACGCGAAATGCGCTTTAAGACTACATATACCTTCTCTGCCCCAACAGTGGATGACACTACATGGCCAGAATGGTCACAAGCATTCATCGAGCCTACATCTTCTTATCCTTATCTCTGGAAAGCGACGAGAATATTATACACCGATAATACTCATTCTTACACCGTAGAGTTCACTTCTTCCTATACGGCAGGACAGAGCAGTTTCACTTCAACGATGTTCAAGCGAAGCGATACGCAGCCTACCGCAACAAGCGAGATTCTGACAACGGAAGGTGATTACAATAACCCTTCGCCTGAAGTTAAAGGATGGACTGACGGCATACCTGAAGGTGACGAAAGACTATGGATGCAGACTCGTATCTTTTCTAACAACGGACTGCCACCGCAAGAAACAACCTGGCGTTTGCCAATGCTTGCAGCTGACAATCCGGGTATGGATGTCTGTTATAATGCAAGTGAAACACAGCCCGACCCACCACAGGAACATGGCACGCAGACAACAGGAGGCTGGCATGACAATGGCACGCCGTCAGACAACTGGATGGCAGTGTCCTACAAGACTGAAGGCCAATGGGGAGAGTGGGTTATAAGCCGTATCAAGGGAGAAGAAGGATATACATTCACCACTATTGACGAGGAGTTCGGTAACAGCGATTACCCGGAATATCCCGAAAGAGTGACATGGGGCAATCCTGCGCCTGAAAGTGGTAAGTATCGCTGGAGACGATATAAGCTCCAAAAGATGCGCGCCACAATAGTTATAAGCGTCTCAGACTACTACTATGAATGTATTGGTTATTATGGCGAGGACGGGTCCGGCGAAGACGCAATAGCACTTGTAGCAACCGGTCAGTTCGGAACAGTAAGTGTTGCGCAAAACGGAGGTTCAGGAGAGTTTTATGTTCAGGAGAGCAAAACCGTAAACATCGCCTTAATGAAAGGCGAGACGGTAATAAGTTCTGGCGTAACATACAACAATATAGGAACATTCGTCAACAACTTCTCCGGTACTGAATCTAATGTTATAGGTATCACGGCAGGCACTACCTATGTGTCAAAGGTAGAATACTCCAAGAGCGGATATACATTCTATCTGCCAGTAACGGAGTGCTCCATCATTGCTACTGCAACATACAACGGGAAAAACTACTCGCTTCAACTACCTATACAGATTGACTACTCAGGAAAGTTCGGCGAACTCATTGCTAACGATGAGGAGTTCCGTAGCACTATCGGAGAAATTCAGACCGATACGGAAGGAATGCACCTCGACATATCGCGCATAGACCAGACAAGCAAGAGCATATCACTGAAGGTTGACGAACTGACTTTATTGTCGCGCACTAATCTCATACCTAACGGCTATGTAAACATTGCTACTTTCGGCACTATCATGCCTGCCAACTGGAGGCAGTTCCGCCTTGAGAAGAATAGGTATTATGTTTATGCCGTAAAAGGTGGCTACTATCCCGACCACACGCCTTCACCGTCGGTCACAGACTACTATGTTCCGCGACTCTATCGCTGGGACAGCGCAGGTTCATCATGGAACAACGACGACTACTTTGCGTATAGAGATATTAGCGGAAATATGCATCGGCATATCATGACTTTCCGCGACACATCAATATATGACGAGACCATTAAGCGCGCACTTATTCAGCCAACAGCCACAGCCGACTTCTTTATTCAACCTTATGGCGGCACAGGCACTTACGCTTGTTTCTATAACTGGTTCTGCCTTATTGATGTCACAGAAGCGTTAGCATCAGCAGGAGGTGTAACAACAGAAGAGAAAGTCGGCGCATTGACCGTTGAAGATTGGATGGCGCAAATAGTAGGCAACTACTGCCATTGCGAGAGCGACCTTACGGCGCAACCTAATCTCTTTGCCGGGCACACACTTCTCGACAACCAAGAACTGGTAACCGTAGAAACAGACATCACTTCGCCTGTAGAAGAGCAGCCTGTTAGTCTTATGCTACAGAAAGAAACGGAAGCAGAATACTCCAACTATCAGTTTGAGTTTACTGACACGCTCAAGGCTCGTACTACATACACCATGAGTATTTGGACTAAAGCGGCAGGTACAAGTGCGGCGAAGTTCGTCAACGAAGATGCCACCTATCCTTGGAGTCAAGTTATGAAGGATGGTCATTTATGCTGGGTATCGTCGAACAAAGGCGTAAACTCGTCTTTCTCCTACATTAAGATTACGCTAACTCGTGCAAGTTCTATATTCATCAAATCTAATGCGGAATCTACTTACGACTATTGCGTAATTACTAATGTCAAGCCTACATCTATCTCCCCAACAGGCGTCTTGGCATCAACATCAGGAAAACAAGATCAGTGGATAAGATATGATGCAACGGCTGGAACATATTATGTCGTATATCGTAAGGATAACAGCACATCTACGGCTGACGATTGCGGATGGGTTTACGCTACATCTACCGCAAGCGACAACAATACAATGGACTTCTACTTCTACGGCAGTGGCGCACCTACACTTGGTCAATACGCTCCTACTGAATGGCAACCTGAAGGAACTTATGTTCAGCAATACAAATTCTATTCAAGCGGCTACGACGGTGCTACGCACCAGGAACTCACCGACGGATGGATTCAGCATAGGGTTACATGGACTCCGCGTTTCGATGCAACACCAGAAAACCCAATAAAAGTCCTCATTCGTACATATAACGACCTGTTCGTTTGCGACTGGAAACTCCAGGAACACGGAGAGGTACTTCCTACAAGCGTTAAAGGCGACCTTCTCGCTACAGGCATAGATATAACCAAAGGAGAGATAAACGCTACCGCCAACAACTTCAATATCCAAAACAACCAAGGACAGACAACTTTCTCAGTTGACCATAACGGCAATATCGTAGGCACAGGAGACGCATCCTTTAACGGAGTTATCCAGGCACAAGGTGGCACATTCAACGGGTCCGTCATTGCGACATGGGAGAACGGCAGCCCAAGAATTACGCTCAACAACAATAGCGGTTGGCTGATATACTACTATCCTAATGGACAAGTTATGCGCGAAGATGTCATACAGTACGACTCAGGAGGTAGTGTTACAGGAGTATATACAAATGTTTATGACATTAACGGCAACAAGAAGGCAACATACGGATGGGGAGGAGGTGAACTTCCCGTGTATTGGGAGATTCACCCTATCCAAAGCCTGAATCAGCCTGTAGATAAAAGTAATATATGGGGCATTACTCTCAGCAGTAATTTTATCATTAACGACAATTATGTGGAAGTGGAAAAATACGCGAGTCGTATAAAAGACAGTGCCCAAGTTACCGATATTACCAAGCGAAACTACAGTTGGAACATCAAAGACACCAGCATTGACCCCGATACCCTTACCGACAGCGATAGAACATTGGCGTACAATGTGTCAAACGCAATACTTGTCCCTGAAGGCAGTAAGTATTATAGCATGCTTCTACCTTTCCCTGAAACCGAATTGAAGTACAGGAAGATAACCGCTATATTCCCACAGGGGAGTCTTACGGTGTCTGTATCTAAATATTACATATACGGCCGTAATAACGGTTTTATTGCATGGGACGACTTGCCACCAAGCGAAACAAACTAAAACACATAACGCTTATGACACAAGAAACATTATACAGAATAACCGCAGACGACGGTAAAATGATTATCGACAACGAAAACAATATCGTTGGCACAAGTATTATCGTTACAGCGGAGCAAATGAATGATTACCGGGATTTATCGCTTGATGATATTGCCGACTTGAGGATTGACAAGCAAGTGGCGGTAGAAAACGCATTGCTGTCTTATCGTGAGAGCATGCCAACAACAACGCCCGAAGGTACACCGAGCATCGTATTCAACTTGCGCTTCCCAATGAAAGTCTATGAAGGTGCGTATTACAACATCGGCGAAACATTGTATCGTTGCACGCGCAGCGGTAATGTTGTAGAGCGTACAATGGAACAGTATATGACGGAGGTTAATCTTGATGATTTCGGCGAGGAGCAAAACAACTAAAATATACAATATATATGAGCGAAGTAAACAATATCATTGTCAGGGGAAACAAGGCGCAAATGCTCTTAACCCTTGATGCTGTTGACAAGGAAGGTCAGCCAATCGAATACGAGATTGACCCATCCGAGTGGACAGTCAGAGTGCAGTCACGGTATCTGCGTATGTCTATACCAATAACGGAGGTAGAGGGCAATACCATCACTTGCGTTATTGCAGCAAACGAGTTATCCAGCGGCAACTACTCCGTTGAAGCCTATTCCTCCGACAATCGTTTTGCGGCGAGGAATGCTTTTAAGGTTGTAGATTACAGCGAGGATGCGTTGATGCCTGCTGGCGTTGAGATTGAGGAGGAGGTTGCTCCTGTGACAATCACGATGATGCTGTCAGCGGCTGGAGGAACGGGCGACTACGAGAAGTTGCAGAACCTTCCGCAGGTTAATAATGTGGAATTGATTGGTAACAAGACAGCGGCAGACTTGCACCTATTGCCTGAAGGCTACCACGATGATACAAAGTTCGACAAGGCTAATGTGGTACAGGAGAGCGGTCAGAGCGAGGACAAGGTGATGTCGCAGAAGAGCACCACCGACGCCTTGAACGGCATTATAGACGCAGCAACGGAGGCGATAGGTCAGGAGGCAGCGGCAAGACTGGCGGCAGACGAGCAGTTGCAGCGAGCGTTTATCGAAGAACAGCAGGCACGCAGCGCGGCAGACACGCAGTTACAGCAGAACATCAGCCAAGAAGCATCAGCACGCGAGAGCGAGGATAATGTACTGCATAACGCCATTGCCACCGAGCAGTCATTGCGTGAGGCAGCAGACGATGTACTCAACACCAATCTCGCACAACGCCTTGAAAAGCGCAACCACAACGACCAGGCATACACATTCAGCCAATTCAAGGGCTGGCTGTCAGATGCCAATGCAGGCACAGGGCAACCGTCATGTTGCGGTATCGTCAAGTTCGCAGCCCACGAATGTCCGATTGTTGATGCTACAGTGGCATTGCAGTGCGAGTTCTATTGGATATGCGAGAAGCAGGACGGAACGCACAGCACCTACGGCTCACTGCAACTGTACCCTGCCGATTTCTCTCGCGGCGACTGGGCGGTAGTGCAGCGCGTGAACAATGGCTGGAACACCACACAACTGTATTACGGCAACATAGAGAGCATGGCTCACACATGGAGCGGCGCAAACAATTTCACAGGCACGCTGACGAAGAAGGGCAGCACGGTGCTTGCGGCGAGCGATGTCGTCAACGGTCTTTCGTCAACGGCGGCAAACCTTCCCTTGTCCGCTAATCAAGGCAAGGTGCTCAATGAGAGAATAAATGCCATATCGGGTATCGGCAGATTCCTTTCAGGCTGGGATTGTTCTACTGGTCTGCCTACCACTAATCCTGAAGCCTCTCCTTACATTTATCCGACTGGGGCTTTCTACATCGTGGCAAAGGTCGGAGAAACAAACTACAAACCGTCTGGAATTCAGTACACCATTGGAGAGCATTCTGTTGATGTGGAGTCTTCTGATGTAAAAGTTGGTGATGTTTATAAGTTCGATGGAACAGTCTGGGAACTCATATCAATGGATAGTCCTGCTGTCGCAGAATTTACCAACGAAACTTCCGGTACTATTCGCGGTAAGCAGGAAAGAGGATATGTTGAAGCCGACGGTGGTTTTGGTAAAGTCTGTGGATTTGATGAATTAACTCTCACTGAAATTACCTGGCAAGAACTGTATGCGTTGCGAGAAAAGAAGGAACTGGTTCCTGGAATGCAGTATCGCATCACCGATTATGTCCCTGTTACTTCTTCTTACCTGTCTAATGTAAAATCCGCAGGTCATCAATTCGACATCATTGTCGTTGCCGATGATAATCAAACTCTCAACGAAAATGCGAGAGCCATAAAACATGATGGGGACACATACTTCCAATATTGTGACTTGTCGGCATGGGAGTTGAAATACTCTCTTAACAATAGCGATAGTTTGTACGAATGGGGAGATTATAATAGTAAAGGAGTAATCTTCTACATGAAGGATGAAAACGGCAACGAATGCCAATACGACTTCAAGAACATTCAGTTCAAGCGTTACAAGATTACTGCCACATCCACTGCTGCTACCTCACTTGTTGGTGGCTACTATGCTGCATCAACATCTATGGAAGGGTTCACTGTTGACAGTAGTGATTATAAGTATTTCTACACATTCAGTTACATTAATGGAGGAGATATAAAAGACAAGAGTACGGTCAGTATAAAATATAACAGAGGCAATGTAATTAAACCATATTATTATAGTTCTAAATATCATCTCAACGACATCGTCTTCCTCTGTACTGATAGCGATTCTTGCTGCTACAACACTTTCAGCGGCAACTATTGCTACAGCAATACCTTCGGCAACGACTGCTCCTACAATGATTTCAGCGGCAACTATTGCTACAGCAACATCTTCGGCAACTCTTGCTCCCACAATGATTTCAGCGGCAACTATTGCTACAGAAACACCTTCGGCAACTCTTGCTCTAATAATGATTTCAGCGGCAACTATTGCTACAGCAACACCTTCGGCAACTCTTGCTCTAACAA
>JABUUE010000047.1:22772-25764 GCA_021443335.1 Bacteroidaceae bacterium | reverse complement strand
CTCAACGACACTATGGTGCGAGCATTCGAGTCGGCATGGAAGCGATATGTAGGTAGCTCCAGTGTATTCAATCCTGTGTTTGCCACACCCTTTTTCCATCTTGGTAATGAACCATTTTGGGAGTTGATGAAGTCCAATCACTATATCGTAAAGAAAGAGTATTCTCTTGGTGCGTTGAGAGAATCATTCTTTGGCGCAAAGCTCCCAGATGATTTGTTTGGCTATATGGAAGATAAATATAGCCGTCAGTTGCTGAAACGAGTGTTGCTTGAAAAGTATATTCCAAATAATCAAGAGATAGAATCGAGCATGATGGTTGC
This sequence comes from Bacteroidaceae bacterium, assembly GCA_021443335.1. Classification (GTDB taxonomy): domain Bacteria; phylum Bacteroidota; class Bacteroidia; order Bacteroidales; family Bacteroidaceae; genus Prevotella. Next base: position 25,444 of record JABUUE010000047.1, on the reverse strand, counting down.
TGAGTCAGAGCACGAATACAAGTCGAATAACAAGGAATCTAAGATTTGCGGTCTTCTGGCGGCATAAACGGCTAAAGACAATTTCAATCTCCCAAATACACTTTTTATTGCACACATGAAACATCCCGACATATACTCAGCCACAATTCTCGCGGCATTTATCCATGAGATTGGATTTCTGCCATTGCTTGACAGCGGCATCCGAGGCTATAGTGCCGAGGATGTCGTGGACGAGGATTGCCGGTATGTGGTGTTCCCCGATGGCACGGTTATCTGGCACAAGCAAGCAATCGATACGTTCATCGCCACTCTCCAGCATATCGGATTGGAGCGCATACCGCAAGTGGGAATTGTGCATGGTGACGGTTACAATCTTGTCAGCAAAGACAAGCGTCCTCCACAACCAGGTCGAGTATGGCAGCACGAAGTTGATGGTTGGTATATCTACTCCAACATAAGCAACAGGGACAAAATCAAAGACCTCAAACTGATTTCCAAGTTCTTTAAGTTAGGTTTGAAAATAGAAGAAGGTAAACCAGATATAAAAAGATAACGGATGGTGAACTTATTTTAACCCAACGCTTCTGCAAGTTTGAGGAGTTGCATTCTACCGATTGCTTATGCGAACATCATACTGTGGAACTTTTTCAAATCCATTTTGAATGACGATGGAAAACAAAAATACATATCCTATCAAAGATTCAAGTCTTGATAATCTTACGGCAACAATTACTAATATTGTAGCCGACGCCAAAAGAAAACTTGCCACCGGCATCAATGTTACAATCACGGAGACTTATTGGAATATAGGCAAGCACATTGTTGAGTTTGAACAGAATGACGACAAGTATGCCTCTTATGGAAGTTCGCTCCTTAGCAGATTGGCGCAGTCGCTCACCCTTCGCCTTGGCAAAGGATATAGCCGCCCCAACCTTAACATATGAGGATATTTTTATCTGCTATATCCAAATTGTCAGACAGTGTCTAACAAATTCAGCTGATCTCATATTTGTGAGTTTATCCGCATTAGCGATCCTGTGGAGCGACAGTTTTATGAGCAAGAATGCCTTAACTCTCATTGGGATGTGCGGTCATTGAAACGGCAGATAAAAACCTCCCTGTTCCTGCGACTTGCAGCAAGCACAGACAAGCGCGGCATTCTTGAATTGGCAGAGAAGGGAATAACGATTGATACCCCAGAGAATACCATTCGTAGCACATACACCTTGGAATTCTGCGGGTTTCCTGAGCATAAACGCTATTCAGAAAGGCAACTTGAAGACGCTATAATAAAGCATCTTGAGACTTTCCTACTGGAACTTGGACGAGGGTTTACCTTCGTGGGGAGACAATATCGGATGACCATAAACAACACGAACTATTATGTGGATTTGGTGTTCTACCACCGCATCCTCAAATGCTTTTGCCTGATCGACCTCAAACGGCAGGCAGTAAGGCATCAAGATATTGGGCAGATGAATATGTATCTCGGCTATTTTGCCAAAGAGGAGAATGTGGCTGATGACAATTCCCCCATCGGTATAGTTCTATGTCGCCAAAAGGACGAAAGCTTGGTGGAATATGCAACCTATGGGATGGACAGTAATATCTTCGTGTCGAAATACGAACTATATCTCCCCAAAAAGGAAGAACTTTTAGCCCTCATACAAAATATAACACAAGAGGAAGAATAAAACATACGAAACATATTTTGTTTGAACTAACATAAGTATTGATCAAAAACTAACAACTGTTATTCAAAAAAATATTAACTTGAAAAATGTGTAAGATATGAACGAAGAGATAACAAAACCTCCATTGTATCATGGAACTGATTTAAGAATCCTCAAAATGAGCAAAGAGGAACGAAGCGTCTTCAAAAAAGGTTGCATATCTGCTATAGACTATATGTGGCAATTTATAAAGCCCTACGAAGAAGAGAGATGGCATACCATCAATATACCAACGCGGTCTGAACCTTGCAAGTGTTTCGGAAATAGACTATCTGAACTTCAGCCAATTTTGCAAGATGAGAATGATCAGTATCTTTACTTAAATGTAAGGGATGCTATATTATGCAATCAGTGCCGTTTGAAGAATAATAGTCAGTATCTCTATGGATATACATATTTTACCACAGATGCAGCAAAAGTAAAAAGATATGCAATGAGAGCTTATATGTTTGGAGAGATAGGGAAAATTGCTTATCGCTTATATAAAGCGATTGAAAAAATGCAACCAGAAAAATGAAATCCTTCCTTAGAAAATAAGTGTTCAATAGAGAAGTTAGTCGCTTTTGTTGCTGAAAAAGAAGAGCCTGTAATTATTGAATTTTACGATTACGAATTACAATATCTTTTTACAGATAGAGGTGAGGCAATCAGCGACTATAATGCTTTTGATGCATTTCTCTTCGATTGCGTTTACTACACAAAAGAAGTATTCTTGGACCCCCTAAAGGCTATTCCTTCAGAAAAATTTAAGGAGTTAAACAGAATGTGGTAATTTGTATTTCATATAGGGAAATTTTATGTTTTGCTGTGAAACATTTTTAAGACACACGAAAGCGCTTAAACTTTTTTCTACATTTTCCGTATACACGTGGTAAACACAGTCACCGCATATCTCTATTCATGTGCCAAGATATAAAAGCATGTCGTTGACACAAAGTT
>JABUUE010000047.1:12080-22757 GCA_021443335.1 Bacteroidaceae bacterium | reverse complement strand
TTCACTAACATTCTGGATATGCTTTCAAGTACAACAGACTTCCTTTCTATATGCTCAATGACATCATGACAGATGATAATATCAAAACATCCATACTCATCGTCCAATAGATTACAAATATCAGGCACATAGAATCTAAAATCATAACTTGTGTCCTTGAAATTCTGCTTAGCAGTATTGATACGCCCTTCACAGAGATCTATTCCAACAACACTACAGCCTTGTTCCGCAAAAGGGAGAAGATTACCACCATCACCACAACCGAGTTCAAGAACACGCAGTTGAGATTCAAATCTTATATACGATGCGATGTACGGCAGAATATATTTCCTTGTAGTTGTTGCCAATTCATCAAAATATTTCTGTCGGTCTATATGTCTATTCTGCATAGTCTGTGATACCAGAATTTATCTTTCAATACACCAATAAGCTTCCCCTACTTCACTCATGCATGTTTCAACTTTGAAATCAAACATAAATGCAGGATCCACATATTCGAACTTGCCTGACTCATAGTAAAGATTAGACATGCTCAAACCATCCGATGAAAATGGGGCTTTCATGATATACCAACCCGTCATATAATCCACTGGTTTAACAATCTCCACATTATTTTTACTGGAAAACTCTTTTAGAACCATTTCAGAATCTGGATTATCAAGGACTTTTACATAGAAATACTCGCTTGTCGGAACAGGTTTGTTTTCAACTCCAAAGACGGGTGCAACATATACATAACCATATTTTTTTCTCAATGAAGCTATTATATTATCAGACTCTGATTTCCTTTGCGTATCATGAACCTTTACCACGGTCCAATAACCACTCTCACCTTTTCTAATTACTACATCACTAACAAATGCGGTATTTGCTATTTCCTTCACCAAGATGCTTAACTCAGAGCTATCTTTAGTGGACAAATACACCATGTCCGGAATTGATGACAATGGAACTTTCTGTCCATCATAGTAGTAATAATAATCTGCCTCTGACAAGGCGCGAGCCATTGGTATTGCAGCAGGTCTGATTGCTTCTTCCACAATGTCACCACATGAGATATGACACAAACAGAAACAACATAAAATAAAAATGGTAAAAACTTTTTTCAGCGACTTCATACAGTTTGTTTTAGGTTAACATTTTCCTATATGATGTTTTTTCATACTGGAATACTGCATGAAGTCACTGAATTTAGTTTTTACCAAGTAAGTCTGAGACCCAATGGCACTTTCAGATTAAAGCGCGGGGTATTCGTATTTAGTAAATGATTATTAAGCTGATATTCCATACTTGGCTCTAAGTACAAGCCGACAGATGGAGTAAGACGATACTCAAGTCCCATACCGCCAGTAACAGACCATTTGATTTTTGATTCTCCACTGACAGGAATATCCATTATTGCTCCTGCTTGACCATATACTTTAAGGCGAGGAGTGCTATGGATGACAAACAAGCCTTTGATAGGTATGCCTACGAAATGCCAATCCAAAGTTCTGAACGATGGATTTGGTCCTGTAACGGTGACATCTGCTCGTTGGTAAGTGTAGCGCAAGCCTGTTTCTATGCCAAATCTATTTGACAACTGCATGTTAAAAGCAAGAGATAAGCCTATTGGAATATGATAATTATAGCGCACCTCTTCCTCCACAAATGGACTTTCACCTGATATAATACTACCAGGAACCAAGTGTTTCTGAGAAGTAATGTTCTGTGTTCCTCCTGTTACAGAAACCGAAAGGCCTAACTTTCGAGACACAGATGTTGAAACAGGAACTTCCACATCGGTATTTGTAATCAATTGCTCCTGTTGCGGACGGGTAGAATTTATAGGCGCGTCTTCTATAATATCCTTTAACGGTCGTTCTACAGTATCCTTTGACACTTGTTCCTCAGTTTCCCCTGATATTTGCTTTTCGAAAATCGTATCTGTGATTAGGACTTCTTTATCAGTTGAGATAGAGTCAACAGAGACAGTTGGCACTGTTGAATGAGATTTATGCTTTACATAAGAGAATATAGTCTGATCGCCATCTACCATATCAACCGACGGTTGTTCGTTATTGGTTACTTGGGATACATTCTGAACTAGTACGCCAAACTTAGTTGGAATAAGAACAGCAATGACAATTGAAATCCATGCAAAATATCGTGTTACAAGATCCTGTAAAAACTTTCTGGCTCTATATAATTGTGATGAAGATGAATTAGGCTCAATGCCAAGAATCTCACCTATTTCCTTGTGTGTCATGCCTTCGAATACAGACAACTTGAACACCTGCTTATATCCATCAGGCAGTTTCTCTACAAGGGCTAACAATTCTCTATAACCCAATCTGTTCTCAACAGATTGCGTCTCGGATGCAATGGACTCGCCCAAACCATCCAAAGCGAGAGGGTACTTCTTATTACGCACAAACTGCAACGCCAAATTCTTAGCAATCACAGAACTCCACATCTCAAACTTCTCTTCATCTTTAAGGCTGTCTAATGAAGAGAATATTATCACAAAAGTATCATGTACTAAATCTTGAACATCGCTTGGATCATTTACATATTTGCGACAGATTATCTCAAACTTTGGTGCATACAAGCTATAGAGCATGTTCATCGCATGCTCGTTTCCTTCCTTGCATCGTTTGATCAGTTCTTCTGCCTTCATAATGTACAATCACATTTTATAATGATGCACAAGTAGCAAAAATACTGCACAAAACACTTGGATTTAACACTTATTAATCATTCGTTAATGGCGGATTCTCTAATGGCCTATCTGATACAAATTAGTTTGAGGCATTTTCCTGATACACGAGGTAAACGCCATCGGCGTGGATTTCCACGACTGGTTCTGTTGCCTCGTTGAGTGTGCCCTGCCACAGTTGGGCGAACGGCGAGAGGGGATAGCGCAGTCCACTGCCAGCAAGCCGCTGGCAGGAGATGTTGAAAACGGATATCTGCTGGCCGACGGATGTTCCGAAACGGCTGTCGCCCTTGTATGCTCTGAAGATGCCTTCGTCGGTAATCATCCGGGCACTGACGCCAAACTCCGTAAGGTAGAACGGGAGGAGGAAGATGTTGCCGACGGTGTGGTCCTCGCGAAGGCCGGTAGCCCCGAGGTATGTTATGTGGGTAAATCCTTTGGCTATGCAGTGGCGCGTGGCTTTGGTGAGGTCGTTATATTCCTGCTCTTTTATCTGCGTGAATATTTTGGCATAGCGCTCCCGCAAGTGGGAGGGGATGGAGTCGCCGTCGCCGACGATGGCGTGAGGCTCACGGCCGGCAGCCACTAATTTTCCAACGGCGCCGTCACAACAGCAGATATAGTCGGCGGCATCCAATGCCTCCAAGGCGCGCTTGCTCTTCGGGAAAGAGCCGTTGGCAAGTATAACACAATTGCCAGCCCCCCAGCCCCCTGAAGGGGGAGTCAGCCCCCCAACCTCCTGAAGGGGGAGTTGGCCTTGGCCTTGGCTCAGGCTTTGGCTTTGGCCTTGAACTTTAGGTTCTGAGCCTGAGCCAAAGCCAGAGTCCCCCTTTAGGGGGTTAGAGGGGCCAGCCATTTTCTTCCACTTGTAATATCCTGCAATGGCTATCACGACATACAGTCCGTACAGCCCAGCCTTGAAAGGCAGGTCTTTAATGATGTAAAGATATGTACACACGGCATCGACGACAATCCAGAACAGCCACTGCTCGATGAACTTGCGCGCGAGTGCCCACATGCCGACGATGCTCAGCGCATTGGTGAACGCATCGAGCACGGGGACTGTGCTGTTGGTGAAGTTGGCAAGGAGCAAATATGTCGCGCCCCATGCCGTCAGGAAGAAGAGGACTGTAGGCAGATACAGTCGCCGCGGCATTTTTGTAATAGTCGGCCCCCTGCCTTGGCTCTGGCTTTGGCCGGTCTGTGTCTTAGTCCACGCAATAAAACCATAGAAGGCAGCCAAGAGGTAATAAACGGCAAGCATGGAGTCGCCGTACAGCCCATGCTGCCAATAGAGAACAATGTCTAATGCCGGCATGAGAATGCCCACAAACCACAGCATTACGCTTGCCCTGTATTCAAGCAGAATATAGAGCAAGCCTAATATCGTGGTTGTTATGTCAAGCCAATCGAACATGTTCTAAAATCTGAAGCTGAGATTTGCCATCACATTGATAGGTGCTGACGGCGCGAAACCTGCCTCCCAGGGGTCGCTGTAGCATACTGCTCTCACCTGTCCGTTAGCATCTTTCTCATAGCCTGGTGCAGCCCATCCGTTGTTGTCAAACATCTGGTTGAAAAGGTTATAGACGGTGCAACCTACTGTCAGTTCTTTTACACCTATCTTCTTGATACTGAAGGTGTATGACGCGCTGAGATTGGCGTTAACATAGTCCGTAAGCATCATGCCTATCTCTTCTGTCGTTCCATCCTCCTTGATGTTCAAGTAACTCTTGAAGCCTGTGTTTGTGAGGTACTGCTTGCCCACATATTGGCATTGCAGCTGAGCGTTGAAACCCTTATGATTGAAGGCGAAGACTGTATTGGCGAGAATGTCGGGCGAGAAGCTCAGCGGAGTATCTCCGAGATTGACCGTCGTACCGTCGTTGAGCACTACTGTCCAGTCTTTTGCCTTGTTCTTTGAGAAGGTGGCATTGATGTTCCAGACGAACCAGTCAACAGGCTTCCATGCCGCTTCAAGCTCCACGCCGACACGGTAGCTCTTGCCGGCATTGCGCGAAATCATCTCGCCGATATGGTTAAGCTCGCCGGTGAGGACAAACTGGTTGGTGTAGTTCATCAGATAGAAATTGGCGCAGGCACTAATCTTGCGGCTCTGGAACTTGTAGCCGAGTTCCCAGTCGAGCAGTTTTTCCGCCTTCTGCTCCGTGCCCAAATTATCCTCGTAGTTGTTTCGGGTAGGCTCCTTGCCTGCAAGAGCGATGGAGGTGTAAAGTTTGTTGTAAGGGTTGATGCTATAAGAAACGCCGAACTTAGGGTTGAAGAAGTTGAACTTATCATTAATTATATAAGTTCCGTCAATGTTTTTTCCGTACTTGTCTTCAGGGTTCTGCATTCTGTAGCCCACATAGCGGTACTGAAGGTCGAGGAAGGCGCTGAAGCCTCGGAACAGTTCGTAAGTGACCTTGCCGTAAATGTTGAAGTCGGTTTTCTTCGCGTTGTTGCGGTAATACTCAAAGTCGGGAATGAGGTTATAGACATTCTTAGCGTTAGTCCACAGCACACGGCCGAAGTGGTTGCCGCTGTATCTGTTCCATCCGCCCCCCAACACCGCCTGCAGACGGTTGTTGTCGTTGTAGTTCACGCTGGCAACTATTCCGTAGAAATCATTTCCCATCAGCTTCCGGCGTATGAGGTCGGCCTTTCCGGCATCCTCACCCTTAGCTGCGAACAAGCCGTAGTCGGCTAATTTGCGTCCCGATTTGTACTCCTCGTAGTAGCCGTCGCCGCGAGTGTAGTGGAGTGCGGCATTAAGTTTCCAACAGTTGCCTATCAGATGGTTATAGTGCAACTGGTAATGCTGCTGGTGATACTTGTCAATCTGGTTGTCGTAATATCGCTTGTTGCCGTCGGCGTCAGTATATTCACCGCAGGAGTTGTAGCGTCTGCCGTAGAGGCTCTGGTCGTATTTCGAAGTGTAGTTCCAAGCGTGGTAAGTCTCTTCCTCGCCGTTGAATGTGACGAACTTCACCGACATGTTGTCGCCGAAATATCCTGCCTGCAGGAAATACGAGTTAAGCTTCACGAATGCGCGCTCGAGATAACCCTTGCTGCCCAAGTTAGACAGTCTGCCCTGAACGCCCCAGTGTCCTCCGAGCAGTCCCGTTCCGAAGCGCACAGTCTCCTTGTGAGTGTAATAGCTGCCGCCCGCCAACGCAGCCTCCACAAAAGGCGTTGTGCCGATGTTGTCGGTCTGCATATTGACCGTTGCACCGAAAGCGCCTGAGCCGTTGGTGGATGTTCCCACGCCACGCTGTATCTGGATATTGTTGACACTTGAGGCGAAATCGCCGATGTTCACCCAGTACAAGCCGTTGCTCTCGGCATCGTTCATAGGAATGCCGTTGGAGGTGACATTTATTCGCGTCATGTCGGTGCCACGCACACGCATCGTCGTGTAGCCAATGCCGTTGCCAGCGTCAGATGTGACAGTGACCGACGGTGTGAGCGACAGAAGGTAAGGAATGTCCTGCCCCTTATTGAGGCTCTCCAACTCCTTCTTCCCGATGTTGGTGAAAGCCATCGGAGTCTTCTCCCCCGCACGGGTAGATAGCACATTAACTTCCTGCAACACGATAGCCTTCAGAGAGTCCACGTCTTCGTTCGGACCATCTTTTTCAGAATTAACGACATTCGTGATTTCCTTGCTTTCGCCACACACCCGGGCTTCGGCGCACAGGCAGCACAGCGCAACAAAAGATAAAAACACTTTCTTCATTTTACATTACTTTTTAAGGTGGATTGTTCAAAATCCATCGAAACATAAAACAGAAAGGGATTGATTAAAAACAAACTCAAATCACACGCGTCAGATTCAAGTTCTTTTCCCTACGCCAGCATTATCTGGATCAGGTTATGGGTTTAATCTCAGACCATCAAAACGATGACCACCCCTTAACTTGCACTTTGCAAATCGGTCGCGAAGTTACGATTAAGTGTGCAAAACGCAAAATAAAACACGAAAAACCGACAGAAATATTATCCTTCCTCATTATCCAACCATCTTTTTGCGCCAAGTTGGCGTTAAATTTTAGAAAGAAATTAACGTAATTAAAACAAAAATTAACGTAATAATAACTTTGGCTTTAATTTAGAAAGAAATTAACGTAATTAAAACAGAAATTAACGTAATAATAACTTTGGCTTTATATTATGAACAATTACGTTAAATTACGATAATTTCTTTCAGTTAAAATATAAATTATTTCGTTTTTGCTTGCTATTGTCTTCACTTAATCGTAACTTTAGATAAGTTACTTGCGCTCGAAAATAAAAATAAATGTGAATTATTTTGTATTTTGCTCGCTTAATCGTAACTTTGCACCGATTTTTGTTTACTCATAAAGGTATGAAACAGTTATTGATTACACTTTTGGCACTTGTACTTATGACTTCTGCCAAAGCCCAGACACAAGAAAATGCAGATGCATTCCTTGACCGTTTTGAGGCGTTTGTTGTCAACGTAGAGAACAATGATAGTATAGCAGACTGGGACCCACTGAACACGGAATACAAGCGTTTCAGGGAAGAATGCAGCGCAAAATACAAGAGCGACTTCTCAAACTCTCAATCGCAAAGATACGAGAAGATAAAGACCCGCTACATCAAATTAGTTGCGACAAAGCGAGTTGGCAAGAAGATAGAGGAAAAGGCCAACGACATCAAGAATGTTGTTGTAGGAGCCTTTGAAGGAATTTTCAAATAGTCGAGGCATAGAATGAAATACGCGCTTGTAACCGGAGGCTCACGCGGACTGGGCAGAGCCATCTGTCTGAAATTGGCACAGATGGGGCTACCCGTAATCATAAACTACCAAAGCAATTCTGACGCAGCGAACGAGACAAAGTCGCTTGTGGAAGACGGTGGAGGCACGGCAGAACTGCTCCCTTTTGACGTGAGCGACAAGGAGCAGATAGAGGCAGCTCTCGACAGATGGGAAGCAGAACACCCAGACGATTACATCGACGTTCTCGTAAACAATGCCGGCATCCGCAAGGACAATATCCTTGTGTTCATGCCCGAAGACGACTGGCACGATGTGCTGAACACCACGCTCAATGGGTTCTTCTATATCACGCGCCGCGTTGTCCCAGCCATGATGCGCAAACGCAGTGGCAGAATCATTAACATCACGTCACTGTCAGGCGTCAAAGGTCTGCCCGGCCAGGCCAACTACAGTGCAGCAAAAGCGGCATTGATAGGCGCGACGAAAGCCCTGGCGCAAGAAGTTGCACCACGCAAGGTGACAGTTAACGCCGTGGCTCCAGGCTTTATCGAGACAGACATGACAAAGGAACTGCCTGTCGATGAATTAAAGCAGTTAGTACCATTGAAACGCTTTGGCACGCCAGAAGAAGTGGCAAGCGCAGTAGGATTTCTCGCATCGGTGGAAGCGTCGTATATTACCGGTGAGGTAATAAACATAAACGGAGGACTTTACACATAATGTCACACAGAGTAGTCATAACAGGCATGGGCATCTGGTCCTGCCTTGGCAAAAACATAGCAGAAGTAAAAGAGTCACTCTATGCCGGCAAGTCTGGCATCGTGGTTGACCCTGAGCGACTTGAATACGGTTACCACTCAGGACTTACCGGCAACGTGGAGCGCCCGAAGCTTAAAGGTGTTCTCGATCGCCGCACCCGCGCCGGACTTTCCGAGGAGGCGGAATACGCTTTCATGGCAAGCAAAGAAGCCTTTGAAATGGCAGGTATCAGCGACGACTATCTTCTGCAGAACGAGGTGGGAGTGATTTTCGGCAACGACTCTTCCGCAAAAGCGATAGTAGAGGCCTCACACATAATGGAAGAGAGCCACGACTCCTCAATGCTGGGATCAGGACTTATCTTCCAGGGAATGAACTCCACGGTGAACATGAACATGAACACCATCTTCCATCTTCGCGGCATCAACTTCTCCGTCAGTTCAGCCTGCGCAAGCGGCAGCCATTCCATAGGTTTGTCATACCTGCTGATAAAACAGGGACTACAGGAGATGATACTCTGTGGCGGCGCGCAGGAGGTGAACAAATACTCCATGTCCACCTTTGACGCCCTCAACGCCTTCTCTCCACGGATGGACGAGCCGACAAAGGCAAGCCGTCCTTTCGACAAAGACCGCGACGGACTGATACCGAGCGGCGGCGCGGCGGCATTGATATTAGAGGACTATGACCATGCTGTTGCCCGTGGCGCGAACATAATAGCAGAGGTTTGCGGCTACGGCTTTTCCTCTAATGGCGGTGGCATATCGCAGCCGAGCGACATCGGCAGCACGACAGCCATGCAAAGGGCGATGGACGACGCCGGCATAACAGCAGACGACATAGACTATATAAACGCCCACGCCACTTCAACACCCCAAGGCGACATGTTTGAAGCCCTTGCTCTGAAACGACTATTCCAAGGCAAGCGCGCCCTCATCAGTTCAACAAAGAGCATGACTGGTCATGAGTGCTGGATGGCAGGAGCGAGCGAAATTGTCTATTCACTGATAATGATGCAGAACAATTTCGTTGCCCCAAACATAAACTTCGAGCATCCCGATGAATACTCAGAAGGTCTCAATATCACGGCAAAGACCGTTGACATGAAAGTCAAAACAGTGCTCAGCAACTCGTTCGGCTTTGGCGGCACAAATAGCGCGCTGGTAATAGTTCGTGCTTCGCACGAGGCTAAAGGCAGCTTGCGCAGCGAAACTTGAATATCTTAATTAAGCCTATGCATCTCTTTCCTTCGTTAGAGAAACAATATACAAAGGAGCAGTTGTCAGCTCGTGAAGCTCAGCGGCAAGCAGAATGGATAGCTTGGGGGCCAGTGGTCTTCCAGGCATCGCGCCTTATGGTGAAGTTCGGACTGCTTGACGCCATCAGGGATTCCGAGAACGGACTAACACGTGAGGAACTATGCGAGATTAGCGGACTGTCAGACTACGCGGTGAAATGCCTAACAGAAGCATCGCTCTGCATCGGCACAATACTTGTTGATCCCGCGACCGACCGCTTCACCATTTCGAAAACAGGGTGGTTTCTGCTTACAGACCCCGCGACAAAAGCGAACATGGCTTTCAACCATGATGTGAACTACGAAGGATGGTTTCACTTAGAAGAATCACTCTTGAACGGTAAGCCCGAAGGACTGAAGCATTTTGGCAACTGGCCAACAGTATATGAAGGTCTTTCAAGTCTTCCGGAACAAGTACAGAAAAGCTGGTTCGGCTTCGACCATTTCTACTCCGACAACTCATACGACGAAGCGCTGAAGATAATCTTCGGCGCTGACACAGACATTGACACAGACATTGACTTAGACGCTGACACAGACGCAAAGCCAAAGTCAAGGCCAGAGCCAAGGCCAAAGAGATTGCTCGATGTGGGCGGCAACACTGGTCGTTGGGCGCTGAGATGTGTGGCATACGACAAGGATGTAAAGGTTACAGTTCTTGACCTTCCCCAGCAGATAGGCCTGATGAAAGAAGCCACTGCCGGCAAGGATGGAGCAGACCGCATAGAAGGCTACGGAATAAATCTGCTCGACGAAACGCAGCCTTTCCCTACAGACCTTAACGCAGACGCGATATGGATGAGCCAATTTCTCGACTGCTTCAGCATGCCAGAGATAGTAAGCATACTGAAAAGAGCGTCGGAAGCTATGACAGAAAACACCCGGCTCTACATCATGGAAACCCTTTGGGACCGCCAACGCTTTGAGCCAGCCGCCTTCTGCCTGACGATGACGAGCCTGTATTTCACGGCAATAGCAAACGGCAACTCAAAGATGTACAACACAGAGGACATGGAGAAGTGCATTACTGAGGCAGGTCTTGCCATAGAAGCAATACACGACCACCTCGGACAAGGACATAGCATAATAGTTTGCAAGAAGAATCATTAATGGTGGGTTCTAAAAATTAGTGCCCACAAGTTTAACAATTAATAGGGTTATGTTAGGCTTGGTCAT
>JABUUE010000047.1:0-12013 GCA_021443335.1 Bacteroidaceae bacterium | reverse complement strand
GATAATCTACACAATAAAAACTCTCAAAAATGTCTCAAGCTAATTTATAGAACCCACCTAATAAATACTACACAAAAACATGGAAAGAAAAGAAATCGAAGAAAAGGTAATAAACATTCTCATTGAAGATCTGGAAATAGAAGAAGACAAGATATTTCCAGAGTCAAAACTAAAAGAGGACATGGGGATTGACAGCCTTGACTTTGTTGACATAGTTGTAATCATTAACAAGACCTTCGGCTTCAAGATTATCCCAAGCGAGATGCAGAATGTAATAACCCTGAACGACTTCTGCGACTATATTGAGAGCAAGGTTAAATAGATGGAAGGTATTAGCGAGGAATGGTCTGGTAAGACTTTCGGCACAGGGTGGATGCACGAAAGGCTGATGGAAATGCTTAGGATAGTTGATGTCCGCATTTTCTATGGCTTTACCGCTATATTCGTTATACCTTTCTGCCTGGTTTTCAACCCCAGCGGCAGGATAGCATACGACTATTTTCGCCACCGACACAACTACTCGCCACTGAAAGCTTGCTGGTCGGCATATAAGAACCACTGCCTTTTTGGCGAGATAGTTATAGACCGTTTCGCAATGTGGGCAGGCAGGAAATTCCAGACGACGCTCGTAGGTTATGACAAGTTCCGTAATCTCGCAGTGAAAGAAGATGCTTTCATCCAACTGAGCGCACACATTGGCAACTATGAGGTTGCAGGCTACTCTTTAGTGGCAGAATCAAAGCGTTTCAACGCGTTAGTGTTTGGCGGCGAGAAAGAAACCGTGATGAGCAACCGCAAAAAGATATTCGACAACCAGAACATCAACATGATTCCCATCCGTGAGGACATGTCGCATATCTTTGAAATAAACGCTTGCATAGAAAACCACGAAACGGTAAGTATGCCAGCAGACCGCATACACGGTTCAAAGAAAAGCATTGAAAAAACCTTTCTCGGAGAAAAGGCTGATTTTCCACTCGGTCCGTTTCAGGTTGCCACACTGAAGGGTCTTGACACGTTAGCGGTCAATGTATTGAAGACAGGATGGAATGCCTATACAATATATGTGACAGAACTGCCATACGACAAAAACGCTTCAAGAAAAGAACAGATAGCGCAACTCTCAGATGCATATATCAAGGAGTTGGAAACGCGAATAAAGGAGCATCCTATTCAATGGTTTAACTATTTCAGATTCTGGAAAGAACCCACATAATGGACACGAACACCCCCACCGAAGAGTTTCTTCGGTCGATAGACATACATGAACTACTGCCTCAGCAAGAGCCTTTCGTGATGGTTAGCAACATCATACACTATGATGCATGCACAACCATCACGCAAACATATATAGCGGATGACAACTTGTTTGTAGAAGACGGCAGGCTTAATGCCTCGGGAATGATGGAGAACATCGCGCAGACATGTGCCGCCCGCATAGGATATTACAACAAGTACATACTGAAAAAAGATGTCCAAATAGGCTTTATCGGAGATATCCGTGACTTCAAAGTCATAGAGAATCCGAAGGCAGGCTCAACAATAACAACGACCATCAAAGTCATTGAAGAGATAATGGACATAACACTTGCTGAGAGCGAAACAATCTGCGACGGCAAGACAATAGCCACCGCTGTGCTAAAAATAGCACTGAAAGAATCTCCCAAAGAGTTAAGGGCGACAAAGGAGTTTGACATTCGTTTCAGCGAGGTTGACTCGATGAAAGTTGTGTGGCACGGCTCGTATCCCCTCTACTTCGAAGACGCACGCGAGGAGTTCGGCAAGCAATACGGTCTGAGCTACCAGTCGTTCATGGACAACAACTGTTACGCCCCTTTGGTTGACCTGACATTCCACTACCGACGGCCGTTGATTTATGGTATGAAGCCAAAGATTGACATCATATATCGTCCGACGGACGCGGCTAAAATTGTCTTTGACTACGAGATACGTAACACCGCAGACAACGAGATATACGCTACAGGGCATAGTGTACAAGTGTTTATGGACTTGAACTATGAACTCCTATGGACAAACCCTGAATTCTACGAGAACTGGAAGAAGCAATGGTTGTAAAACTTGCCGACAACATATTTTCTCCTATTGGGAAAGACACAGCAGAGAACTATCAAAACATTCTCTGCGGCAAGTCGGCGTTGCGCCTGTATGAGAACAAATGGGACATTCCCGAGCCTTTTATGGCTTCGCTGTTTGACACAGACTTTGACTCAGACTTTGACTCAGACTTTGACCTTGGCGTTGGCTCTGGCTTTAGCTCTGGCTCTGGCTTCGCCGAGCCTGCTCTCGCTCGGCAGATTAAGCAAGCTTTTCTGCACTCGCTTACTCGCAGCCTTAGCTTTGGCTCAGAACTGACAAGATTCGAGAAGGCCTGCATAATCTCCGCGGCAGACGCCATCGGGACATCAGGGATAGAGCCAGAGTCGGACAGGGTGATATTCATCCTTTCGACGACAAAAGGGAACATCGAACTGCTTGACTCTCCCACCCCACTCCATCACTCTCGACTACCATTGGGTTCATCCGCCAAAGCAATAGCCTCATATTTTGGCAACAAGAACGAGCCTATTGTGGTGAATAACGCTTGTGTGTCGGGCGGATGTGCACAGTTGACGGCAAAGAGACTGCTTGACTCGGAGCGTTACGACTATGCTGTGGTCATTGGCTGCGAGGTGATGTCAAAGTTCATCATATCAGGATTCCTTTCCCTTAAAGCTCTGTCACCTTACAGATGCCAGCCGTTTGACATGGACCGTTCCGGACTGAATGTTGGTGAGGCTGCAGCAACAGTAGTCTATGGCCGTAAAAACATTGCCGTTGGCGGCAACTGGATATTGGAAGACGGCGTGAGCCGTAACGACGCTTACCATATTTCCTCACCATCGAAAACGGGCGAAGGAGCACACAAATGCCTCTTTCATCTTCTTGCAAACAACGGTATCAGCAAGGAAGAATTGGCTGTGATTAACATGCACGGCACAGGAACGATATATAATGATGAGATGGAGGCTGTGGCGATAGACCGCGCGGGACTGAACGACATTCCGGCAAATAGTTACAAAGGCATCTACGGTCATACGATGGGTGCAGCAGGAGTGCTTGAAAGTATCATAACGCAACGAGCCCTTGACGACGGCATTCTGCTGCCCACATATGGTTTCAAGGAACTCGGCGTATCAAAAAACATCCTCATATCCTCAAACACTATAAAGACAGACAAACGCGCCTTTATAAAGATGCTGTCTGGTTTTGGAGGATGTAATGTTGCGCTGTCATTTCGGAAAGTCAAATCGTAAAGATGAAGACGACAAAAAAAGTTGAAATATCACCAACGGCAGCCATTCTGAACGGCGAGCTATTACCGACAAAGGGCAAGGGCATGGATATGGTTATAGAACTGTATCGCAGATACATCGGCAATTACCCGAAGTTCTTCAAGATGGATGCCTTGGCACGAGTGGGCTTTGTTGCTTCGGAGTTATTGCTCAAAGACGACGAGCAGCGCTTCACGAGCCGCGAAGACCGTGCGGTAGTACTGTTCAACAAAAGTAGCTCGATTTGCAGCGACAAGATATATCAAAAAACTATATGTGACAAAAACGAGTACTTTCCAAGTCCTTCGGCATTTGTTTACACTCTGCCGAACATAGTGGCAGGAGAGATATGCATAAGAAACAAGTATGAAGGAGAATCCTGTTTCTATGTGCTCGACAATTACGATGAAACAACAATAAACAACACAATAACGGAAATCTTCACAGACAAAACAACAACATCAGCGATTGTAGGCTGGGTAGAATGCGAGAACGAAGACTCGTTTAGCGTGAAGATGCAAATAATAACATTATGGAACAACTGATAAAAGAACTGAAAGAAAGCATCATAGAGACACTGAACCTTGAAGACATCACGCCCGAGGACATCAATAACGATGAGCCTCTGTTCGGCGATAACGGTCTGGCACTCGACTCCATAGATGCCCTCGAGCTTGTTGTTCTCATGGAAAAGAACTACGGCATAAAACTCAAGAGTCCGGCAGAAAGCAAGGACATCTTCAAATCGCTATCAGTTATGGCACAATATATTGCCGAACATCGCACTAAATAACGACGAAGCGACCGACAGGATGGTAGAGGACATTGTAATAACAGGAATGGGTGTTGTTTCCGCCATAGGTGTAGGCATAGAAGAAACTTTGAGTTCTCTGCTTACAGGGGAGACTGGTGTCGGAAAAATCAAATATCTTGACACCATACACACCGACATTCCCGTGGGAGAGGTGAAGATGAGCAACGAGGAGATGGCTGCGAAACTCGGACTTGACGACACCTCAATGATGACGCGTAATGCCCTTATAGGAATAATGGCACTGCGAGAGGCCATAGACGATGCCGGACTATCCCAGCAGATGCTTCCTGACATTCCGCTTGTTTCAGGCACCACCGTCGGGGGGATGGACAGACGCGAACAGCACGCGCCTCTAATAAACTCCTTAGAAAGCGCCATCTTTGAAACACATAACAGCGGTGACAACACCGAAATGATTGCCGATGCGTGCGGACAGTTCAAGTCACTCATTACTGTGTCAACCGCATGCTCTTCCGCAGCAAACGCCATAATAATGGGAGCAAACATGCTTCGCAGTGGACTTACGGAAAAGGTTATCGTAGGAGGCGTTGAGTGTATAACAAAATTCCACCTCAACGGCTTCAACACCTTGATGATACTGGACGAGAAACAATGTAAGCCATTTGACAAAGAGCGTGGCGGACTAAATCTTGGAGAAGGTGCGGCATACATGGTTTTAGAAACCGCGAGCGCGGCGATGGCAAGGAATAAAAAGCCTATCTGCAAACTGTCAGGCTATGGGAACAGATGCGATGCTTTTCACCAAACAGCATCATCACCCGACGGCGAAGGAGCATATCTCGCCATGACAGAAGCATTAGAATCGGCAAACCTGTCGGCAAAAGACATCGACTATATAAATGCCCACGGCACAGGAACACTCAACAACGACGAGAGCGAAACGGCGGCAATAAAGCGTGTCTTCGGTAAAGAGATACCGCCTATGTCTTCCACAAAATCGTTCACAGGACACACCACAAGCGCCTCGGGAGCCATAGAATCAGTGTTCTGTGCACTCGCCCTGCAACACCAGTTCTTGCCGATTAACCTCAACTGGGGGAAGAAGATGGAAGATGGAATAACTCCCGTCACGGACATGAAGCCTAACGGGGCAATCAAGCATATATTATGCAACGCCTTCGGTTTCGGTGGCAATGACTCTGCGTTGGTTTTTTCAAGCAATGAATAATAGCATTTATATACAAGCTTCAAGCAATGAATAATAGCATTTATATACAAGCGGCTGAGCAGATTTCCATTCAAGAGCCCCTGTGTGAGCAATGGATGGAGAAGCCTTACCTTTCCAACGAACTGTTTGAAAAGGTAAAAACTCCCGTGTTTCGCGACTATATAAACGCCAGCGATGCCCGTCGTATGTGCTCTGTGATGAAATGCGCCTTAGCAAGTTCCCTCAAAGTGCTGCAAGATGCAGGTGTGGATAAGCCCGATGCCATAATCACAGGAACAGGAGTTGGCAGTCTGGACTATACACAGCGGTTTCTCGCCGACCTGCACGCAAACAATGAGCAGATGCTGAAGCCAACATATTTCATGCAATCTACGCACAACACAATAGGCTCCACATTAGGCATATACACGAAAAACAACGGATATAACACCACCTACTCACATAACGGAATAACCTTTGAGGAAGCCGTGTTAGACGCTTGGCTTCAACTGCGGCTGAACAAGATCCAGAACGCACTGGTCGGAGGGCATGATGAAATGACCCAGTCATACTTTGAGGCGTTACAGATGACAGGGTATGTAGGCCAAGAAGGGATGGTGCCCTGCTGCGGAATGAGCGGCGCAATCTTCCTCTCAAAAGAATGTGAAACCGCTCTGTGCGAATTGGCAGGAATAGAAATAATGGACAAGCCTTCGCATGAAGCAATCAAAACCGCAACAATTTCAATGCTTGAGCGGAACGGCCTGAGCGTAAACGATCTATCTGCCATTATGACAGGTGTAAACGGAAATTCCACAAACGATAAGCATTACAATAACATCACGGAAAGCCTATTTAAAGAGACACCTACAATACGCTACAAGCACTTGTTCGGCGAGAACTTCACGTCGTCGGCAATGAGTGTTTACAGTGCCGCACATTGCCTTGCCAAAGGCTTCATACCAAGGCATATGGCATACGGAAACACGGAGCCAAAGCATGACGAACCAAGAAACATACTATTGTTAAACTATGCAGGAGGAAGAGAATGTTCACTCATTCTCCTGAAAAGATGCTGAACAATCATATATTAGGACATGTTTCAAATCATACCATTAGCCATAATACAATCCATCCTATTATCAGGCGGACAGGTTCTGATGAAGTTCGGGCTCACAGCGGCAGGCGATTTCTCTTGGTCGTGGCGGTATTTTGGTGCCCTGTTCCTGAACTGGCAGTTTGCCTGTTGTGGCTTATGCTATGCCGCGGCATCCATCCTTTGGATGTATATCATAAAGAACTTTCCGCTAAGTATGGCATACCCAATGGTTAGCATCAGTTATGTGTTTGGAATGTTTGCCGCAATGATATTCTTTCACGAAGAGATTCCTCTCACGAGATGGATAGGCGTATTCTTAATAATGTCAGGTTGTATATTAGTAGTAAAATGAAACATATATTTTTCACAATACTTGCAGTTATTATCTCTACCATATCCTATGGACAGACAAAACTATCTGCCCAAGAGCAGAAAGAGATAATCGCAAAAATCAACAAGACCGCATCAACAATGCAGTCTATGCAGTGCGATTTTTCACAAGTGAAGAACCTCTCAATGATGAAGAGTAAGATGCAGTCGAAGGGCGTGATGTACTTCTGCAAACCTAACAAACTGCGTTGGCAATACACATCGCCCTACGACTACACCTTCATCCTCAATGGAGACAAGGTGGTGATGAAGTCATCAAAATCCACAAACAAGATTGATGTCAACAAGAACAAGATGTTCCGTCAGATAACGGACATCATGATGAACTGCATGACTGGAGAGAGTCTGACAAGTCCGGCATATTTCAAGGTGGAGTTGTTCAAGTCTGGTGACATTGTCTATGCCCAACTCACTCCTATAAAAAAAGAGATTAAACAGATATATACAGCCATCTTTCTCTATTTCAACAAAGAACTTTCCATGGTGAACAAGGTTGAAATGAGAGAAAAGACAGGCGACAACACAACCATCACGATGACAAACATAACAAAAAACGGGAAGATAGATGACAAGGTTTTTAGCAATAATTAGTCTTGTCCTTCTTGGGCTTGGGTTATACTCGACAAGCACTTTTGCCGACAACATCCAGTCGTACAACCTATATCTTGTGGCTCGCGGCAATGAGATAACAGGGATATGTGTCATGGAACACCGTGACGGCAAAACACAAGGAACTATCGTGAGCGAGTTTGGGATGAAGATTCTGGATTTCGCCTTCAATGGGAAAAAGGCAAAAGTAAAGAATGTCTTTGCCCCACTGAACAAATGGTACATCCGTAAGGTTCTTAACGGAGACTTGACATTCCTGCTAAAAAACCTTTACAAAAAAGAAAATATGACAAAAGGCAGCAGGACATTAATGTTTGGCGATAAAGATGACTTTGAACTGACAAACACCAAATACAAACTCAAATACTGTTTCAGCAAGATGGAAGGAGGCATAGAGGACGATGCTGATAAATGATTTTTTTAACATAACAAGCATTGAACACGGAGCAGTTAGTGCCACATATAATGTGGAACTCAACGGTAGTCACACAATCTACAAGGCACATTTCCCCGGCAATCCCGTGACTCCGGGAGTATGTATCCTTCAGATGGCAACAGAAATCCTTGAACATCATTTCGGAAAAGGTTTGGCTATGTCATACGCTAAGAGGGTGCGCTACAAGAACATGCTTCTGCCATGGCATAAGCCTGCCTTCACCATATCTAAAATAAAAGAAGACGAAAACAAAGTTAATGTCTGCGTCGCCGTAGAAGACGGTGAGCAAACATTCGCAACAATGTCTCTCGCTTTTGAATGGAAAATATAAAACTGTGCATAATAATCCCGACATACAACAACGAAAGGACAGTTGTTGACATGATAAGGAGCGTCAAGGAGTACTGCAATGATGTCATTGTGGTCAATGACGGCAGCACAGACAGTACGCATGAGAGGCTTTTAGATTGCAGTATTGAGGGGTTGCACATCATAGAGTATGCACAGAACAAAGGCAAAGGTCATGCCCTGGTCAAAGGCTTCAAGAAAGCACGCGAGATGGGCTTCACCCACGCCATAACGATAGATGCCGACGGTCAGCATTACGCTTCAGACATACCGACACTATTAGCAGGAATGAATGACAATGCAAACGGTATTATCGTGGGAAGCAGGAACCTCATCGGACAGAACATTTCCGGCAAGAGTTCCTTCGCCAACAAGTTCTCAAACTTCTGGTTTCGTTTCCAGACAGGCGTCAATCTGCCTGACACACAAAGCGGCTACCGCCTATATGCGTTAGACGGACTTAGAGGCTTAAGCATGATTACCGCCAGGTACGAGGCAGAATTAGAGTTCTTAGTGTTTGCCTCATGGTCGGGCGTAAAGATAACCTCAGTGCCTATAAAGGTATATTATCCACCACAAGAGGAAAGAGTAAGCCACTTCAGGCCTGCAGCAGACTTCACGAGAATAAGCGTGCTCAACACGATACTTAGTATCTCTACAATCTTCTACGCTTGGCCTGTACGGCTGCTACGTAAAATAAAAGTACGAAGTACAAAGTACTAAGTTCTAAGTACTAAGTATGATAACCTCCAACCTCCAACCTTAAAATATTTTGACTAAACTCGCTATAACAATAAGACAGATAATCTATACATTTGTAATGATAGCTTATTTCCTGGTGCTCTCCATATTGATGTCGATATGGAGTGTCGTTGCAATGAGTATCAGTGGCAACAAGGCACGGAGCAAGGAAAGTCTGCACAAATGTATGCAACGCATAACAAGGTTCACCATAAACCACATACCGGGCACAAGTTATGAGTACAGGAATATTACCCATGAGAAATTCGACAAACCCTCAATGATAGTCAGCAACCACCAGTCAAGCATTGACCTTTTGGCGATGATGTCACTGACAGACAAGATGGTTATCCTTACCAACAAACGCGCTTGGGAGAATCCCGTAACACATCTGCTCATAAAGAACCTTGACTTCCTGCCGACCTACGCCCTTGAAGACAATATGGAGAAACTGGCACAACTGGTTAAAGAGGGATATTCTATAATGGTGTTTCCTGAAGGTACTCGCACACTCGACGGAAAGATTCACCGTTTTCATCGTGGAGCGTTTTATATGGCGGAACAGTTTGGTCTTGACATCGTTCCCGTTGTGATAGACGGGTTGTTTGAGATATACTCCAAGAAAGCATGGTTGCTCAGTCCTGGAAAGTTCTCTGTTGAAGTGCTTCCCCGCATCATCCGCAAGGAAAACGCAGGCATCGACTACAGGATTACGTGTAAGAATGTACACAAGTTATTTATAGACAAGCATGAAGAAATGTGTAATAATAGGTAGCGGATTAGGCGGACTCGTCTGCGGTTACATCTTAGGGAAAAACGGCTATGATGTGACAATCCTTGAAAAGGAAGCCCAATTCGGCGGATGCTTACAATGTTTCCACCGCGAAGGGGTTATCTTCGACACTGGCGTACACTATATCGGCAGTGCAGACAAGGGACAAACACTTGACACATTACTTCATTATCTTGGCATAGACAAGGACATCGAACTTCACAAACTTGACGCTGACGGCTACGACATTGTCTCAATCAACGGAAAACATTATGCCTTTGGCAATGGTAAGGAAGGCTTTATCAACGGACTGGCAAAACATTTTCCAAACAGCAGAGGGGAACTAACTGCATACTATGACTTAGTAAAGAAGGTGGCTGCTGCCTCTCCAATCCACTCGTTACACTTGATAGGAACAGACCCTGACACTTTTGCGGAATACCAAATGCGCTCCGTAAATGAGGTGATAGAGGAAACAGTCTCCGACCCCGAATTACGGAATGTGCTTGCAGGCAGGCATCTTTTGTACGCTGGTGTAAAGGACCACACACCCTTCTCAACCCACTCCTTCGTCTGCGACTCTTACGACGCAAGCGCCTACCGCATAATCGGTGGCAGCGAGAGAGTTACCCTGTCGTTAGTAAAATCCATAGAGGCATTTGGCGGCCGCATATTCAACCATAGCGAGGTGGCAGAGATAATTTGTGAAGACAGGGAAGCTAAAGAGGTTGTAACGACCGACGGGCGACACTTCAAGGCAGACTACGTGATAAGCGACATACATCCTGCAGCCATCATTGACATGATTAAGGGTAAGGCTTTGCGCCCAATGTACAGAAAAAGGATAAAAGGACTACGCAACACCACATCCGCTTTCTCTTTATACCTGAAATTCCGCAAAGACTGCGTGCCTTACATGAACCATAACTTGTTTTGCTTTTACGGCAATGACACATGGGGATGTAATGAACACAAAGAACAATTATGGCCCAGACATCTGATATATACTCACACCTGTCAAGAGAAAAATCCCAAGTATGCCGTTGGCGGCGAGGCTATCGCTTTCATGGATTATGACGAAATAAAACAATGGGAAGGAACCACTCGCGGCCAGCGTGGAGCAGACTATGAGCAGTTCAAGAAAGAAAAAGCGGAGAAAATTATAGATATGTTGGAAAGAGAGTTTCCCGATGTGCGTTCATACATTGAGACATACTACACGTCATCTCCACTTACCATGCACGACTATACAGGCGTGTCAAAGGGCGCGATGTATGGCATTGCCAAAGACATATTCTCTGACTATGGAGGAAAAGTGAGTCACAAGACAAGGGTAAACAATCTGTTTCTCGCTGGTCAAAACACTTTGGCACACGGAATGCTCGGCGTAATGGTTGGCAGCATTATCGTGTGTTCGGAACTGCTTACGCCAGAGTTGCTGTTAAACCAAATAAACGAAAGCCTGTGAGATTATATCTTTTACACATATTTATAATTTTAGCCATTGCCGCCAATGCAAAAAAACTGAAGTTAGAGGCTTTTATTCCTGAGCATAACCCTACAGGAACAGCGGTCATAGTGTGTCCTGGCGGAAGCTATTTCTGGTTAGACTACGCGACAGAGGGGCGTGACGTTGCACGCTGGCTTAACGAAAACGGTATCGCGGCTTTTGTACTGAAATACAGTCACGGAGGATGGGCGGCATTCGCTTTTCATGTAAGAGTGCCTGGTCGTAGCTATCCAGCAGGACACAATGACCTGAAAGACGCAATAGAACACGTACGGAGCAATGCGGAGAAATACAACATACGCACCGACAGGATAGGATGTATGGGCTTTTCTGCAGGCGGACATCTCGTCATGCAAGCGGCAGAGATGTTGGCAGGCACTCCCCTTTCGCCCTCGTTCGTTGCGCCTATGTACCCTGTTGTCTCCATGACTCACCCTTGCACCCACAAGCGCTCTGTCCGCGGACTTTTAGGCGAGTCGCCAAAAGAAGAGCAGAAGCAGGCGATGTCGCTCGAACATCATGTGCCGGACAACTGCCCACCCGTGTTCCTCGTCAACTGCAAAGACGACCCGATTGTAGATTACCGCAATTCGGAGCTGTTGGATTCAGCCCTGACTGTTCACAACATCAGACACAAATACATACAATACAAAACAGGAGGTCACGGCTTCGGCGCGACACCTTCCAAAACAACAAAAGAAGCCATTCAATGGAAAGAAAGCTTCCTTGAATGGCTCAAGGTGGGTTCTATAAATTAGCTTGAGACATTTTTGAGAGTTTTTATTGAGTAGATT
>JABUUE010000046.1:23892-26225 GCA_021443335.1 Bacteroidaceae bacterium | reverse complement strand
GTTATGGTGTCGTTGATTTCGTCCAGAACAATCACATTCTTTGGCACATCTACCAGTGCCACCGGCACTCTCGCATCGTATTGATAGACTTCCGATGCCACAGAAAACAGCCAGAAGAAAGCACTCAGCACGAGCATGAACAGGAAAACAAGCAATTCCCTGCTCATAAGCTTATGCCAAAACGAAGGCAACGATGATATGAAACTATCTATTTTCAGGTGGCTCGGTTATTATTTGCCTTGTGAGGAAGTAACATCAGCGAACACGCATCCCTTATCGACAGAGATGATTATGCCCTTGGCAATCTCCACATTGATGATGTTCTTATCGAGTTCTACGGAACGTACTGTGCCGTAAACACCGCCAGCGGTAACAACCTTTGCACCAGGTTCCAAAGCATTCTGGAATTTCTTTATCTCCTTTTGCTTCTTCTGCTGAGGACGAATCATGAAGAACCACATAATGGCGAAAAGCGCCACCATCATAATCAGAAAGCTGTAATTGCCTTCTCCCTGTGCTGCCTGAGCAGCGAGAAATAAGATTGTCATATTTAATTTGTTTATTATTGTTTTTTTACAGGCTTCAGCATCAATCCCTTTTCGTTGAGCATTCTTGCTATTGCGTCAAGCATGCCGTTGACATATCCAGAACTCTTTGGCGTGCTATAAATCTTTGCTAACTCAATATACTCGTTGATGGTTACATGAACAGCAATGTCCGGAAAATTAAGAAGTTCGGCAATGGCCATCTGCAGAAGCACTATGTCCATCATTGAGAATCGTTCTACATCCCAGTTCTTCGACACCTCCGCCATATATCCGCGATACTCCTCGCAGTTATCAATGGTATTGCGGAACAGGTTTATCGCGAAAGACCTATCCTCTGTGGAGCGGTATTCCTCAAGAAGCTGCTGCTTTGCGCCATTGCTCTCCTCGAAGCGGCGGATGGTTTTAATGATGAATGTGTCAACCACAAAACGGTCGTCGTTCCAGTAAAGGCTTGACTCTTCGAGCACCTCGTTGATATCGTCGTTAGGAATGATTATGGTCTTATACACCTGTTTCCAGAACTCGCGGTCATCTTCATAGGTAGGAGCGGGTATCTTCATATAGTTTTCATAACACTCGCTCTGCTCTATTAGTTGGAGGACCTTGCGTATGGTTCCAACATTCTCCTCCCATATACCCTTGTTGCGTTCCGTCAGTTCCTGCAGTTGCTCACAGTCCTTTAACTGCAACGCAAACTTATTGTCTATAAAATTACGTCTTGTCTGATTTATTCCACCCTCTCTGTTCAAACGGTTGTCGTTGAGCGACCATTGGTTTTCCGCCTCGTTCCGCAAAGCAACAATAAATTGCAGGAGCAGCAGATACAGCTCGTAAGCCTTCGACAGACTGAAAAGAAGTTCCTTCTCTGCGTTTGTCTGGTCGCCACTGCCATTCACATAATAAGCGTATGTGAGCTGCACAACTTTAGTTCTGATGAGATCTCTGTTTATCATTTATCCTATCCTTTTATTCTGTTTATTCACTCTATATTGGTAAATAACGAGCGCAAAAGTACAAAAAAAACCTATATCACACAAGAAAACAAGTTTTTTTTAAAGAAATTTTTAGTTTATCATTTCTTATTCTTAAATTATTTTGTAATTTTGCACCCGCTTTGACTATCAGCCAGCCCTATAAGGGGTAGTAAGTAGTGTGATGGTAAATTAGCAAATACGTTTATTAATTAACTAATTAGAGTAACACATTTAATTTTAAGAAAATGAAAGAATTCTCTCTTAAAGGAACTGTTCGCACAGAGATTGGCAAGGCTGCCACTCGCGAACTCCGCAAGCAGGACATCATCCCTTGCAACATCTATGGTGTAGAAAAGAACGAGAATGGTCCAGTAGCTGTAGCATTCACTGTACCAATGGGCGAGCTCCGCAACCTCATCTACACTCCTAATGTATATATCGTAAACATCAACCTCGACGGCAAGGAAGTAAAGGCTATCATCAAGGAGATACAGTTCCACCCAACAACAGACAAGGTTCTCCACGTTGACTTCTACCAGATTACAGAGGATAAGGACATCGTTATCGGTGTACCTGTTAAGCTCAACGGTCTTGCTGAAGGTGTACGCGCCGGTGGTCGTCTGAACCTCACTGTTCGTTCTATCAAGGTTAAGGCTAAATATACTGCCATCCCTGATGTTCTTGACATCGACGTTACACATCTCCAGATCGGCAAGTCTATCAAGGTTGGTCAGCTCAACTTCGAAGGACTCCAGTTCGCTACAAGCCCAGAAGTCGTTGTATGCTCTATCAAGGCTACTCGTAAGTCTAT
>JABUUE010000046.1:13917-23867 GCA_021443335.1 Bacteroidaceae bacterium | reverse complement strand
ACAAGCCCAGAAGTCGTTGTATGCTCTATCAAGGCTACTCGTAAGTCTATCCAGGCAGCTAACGCAGAATAATGAACTAAATGGAAAAGTACCTGATTGTCGGTCTTGGAAACCCGGGCGACGAGTATGCCGAGACACGACACAACATAGGTTGGATTACATTGGACGCCTTCGCAAAGGCGTCCAATGTTGCTTTTAGCGACAAGCGTTACGGATTTGTCGCTGAGACAAGCGTAAAAGGTCGCAAACTCTTTCTCCTGAAGCCCACAACATACATGAACCTCTCTGGCAATGCCGTAAGATACTGGCTTGAGAAGGAGAATATCCCCACCGAACATCTGTTAGTCATTGTCGACGAACTTCAACTGCCCCTTGGCAAGCTGCGCCTAAAGGCCAACGGAAGCAATGGCGGTCACAACGGCTTAGGACACATACAGCAGCTCATCGGTCAGCAGTATGCGCGACTGCGTGTAGGCATCGGCAACGACTTTAACCGTGGTGGACAGATAGATTATGTGTTGGGAACACTCTCTGACGAAGAAAAAGAAACCCTGCAGCCAAGCATAGACACCGCCGGCGAGATAATAAAGAGTTTCGTCTTGGCAGGCGTGAACATCACCATGAACCAGTATAACAAGAAGTAACACCCCATGGCAGAAACAGCCCGCATAGACAAATGGCTTTGGGCAGCACGTATTTTCAAGACACGCTCAATAGCCGCACAAGCATGCAAGAACGGAAGGGTAACGATGAAAGGCGTAAATGTGAAGCCATCGCACACCGTCAAAGTTGGCGAAGTGGTGGATGTGAAGAAACCGCCTATAACCTACTCTTTCCGCATATTGAAGACCATAGAACAGAGAGTAGGCGCGAAACTGCTCCCTGAGATATATGAGAATGTTACGGCAGCATCGCAATACGAACTTCTTGAAATGAGCCGCATCAGCGGTTTCATCGACAGACAGAAAGGCACAGGCAGACCGACAAAGAAAGACCGTCGAGCAATGGAAGCCTTCGTCGAGCCAGCCATGTTCGGCTTCGACCTCGACTTCGACGACGAGGATTTCGAGGAGGAATAGTAATGGGGAACTATTGAGAGCTAAATCTCGTTGTCGTACAAACTCTGAATAATCGGACGGAGCGGTTCTATATCAGTATCGACAGTATCCCAAAGTCTATTTGGTAATATCTGGTAATAACCATGTACAAGGACGTGCCGCATACCTTCTATCACATTCCAATCGACCTCCGTATGTGTCTGTTTGAACTGCTTTGAGAGCATGTATGTCGCTTCACCTATAATCTCAACATGCTTGACGAATCCATAAAAAACAATAGGGTCGCTTACTGCTTGTTCAAAAGTATATTTTGATCTACCTTCGAGCAACACGTCTATTGCACCAAGTATATGCTCAAGGCGCAGTTTATCTTTAACGGGTTCTCTCATATACTAATATTTTATCGTGCTCCGCGCTTGGTTGAGCAAAAGGTAACAGGCAACCATCTTCTACAACATCCACAGGACGCTTGATAACATCTTGTAATGCAAGTGATAGACGAGAGATGGTAAACAGTGTTATTTTTGCATCCTGATCATACTTTACCAAAAAATCCACATCACTATCCGGTCTCTCTTCTCCACGAGAGACAGACCCAAATATCCATGCACGTTCTACAGGATGTTGAGAGAAGCACTCTCTCAGTTGGGGCAATTTCCTATTGATACTTTTACTTATTGCCATAATTACCTTAAGTGATTGCGCTGCAAAAATACAAAGATATTATGAAATCCACAAACTTTACGAGATATTTTTAACCCAAAAAGTTCATTAGAACGTATATGGGGTTTAATAAAATACCTTTCAATCCTTCTAAACAAAACAGTGCTACCCTCACGGGCAGCACTGAACAAACAACATTAGAATTATTTAAAAAAGAGTGTTAAATATTAACCTTAAAAGTTTTCTTATATTTCTTTTATCCCAAATTTTCCATTAGAGAACTATTCGTGTTTAGTTGTATTTTCAACACTTTCTGAGTGCAAAATTATAGTATTTTGCAAAGTCCACAAAACAAAATGGCATATTTTTGCACTTTTACGCTATAAATTTGTGCAACATCAATAATCCCGGATAGTACATTAGACTTTTGATGTATAAACCATATATATATCGTCTAATGTTCTATCCGGGATTATTTTCTATGTACTTATGACTATTCCTCAGAAGCAAACATAGGATCCCAGAACGGCAGCAATATAGGCTTCTGCTGTGCAGCCTGGAGAATCTTATCGTTAAGATACTTCTTGTTGACCACCAAGCGGAACATGTAATTGTCGAACCACTCGTCAGTCATGATGATATGTCCCTTGTGTCCTGATGTTTCGCCCCAGCTGTTCTCAACCATCCACTTCACAGGCTTGCCGTTAGCGTCGAGGTCAACAGCCTTCAAGGTCATGGCATGACTTGAACCAGAGTCGAAAGTCATCACGCGTTGAGCCTTGTCCATGCCGAAGTTTACGCCGAAAATCTCGTCATAACTATAGTTCTTGAGGTCGGCAATACCCTTCTTGCGGTCAAGGAATTTGCTCACATCGCATGAGAAATACATCATCGTGCTGTCCTTGATACTTGCGATAGCGCCCTCTTTCAAGGCATCCATCGGCAGATTGAGATAACGCCAGTTGTGGCCATCGTAAGTGTGGCGGTCATACTCTATCTCGTAAGTCTTCCAATACTCACGACTTGGGTCGTTCATCAGCATGACAAAATCGTTCTGAAGGTCTACGTTCAAGAACTCTTTATAGAAAGACTGTGGAGTATAAACCTTTGGCTCAGACACATATTTGCCGTCGCGGTCCTTCGGAGCCCATGTAAACTCCTTGACAGGTTCACCGAGAGTGATAACGAGCATACGGTATATCTCCGCAAGAAATTCCTGCTTCATCTGCTGCAACTTTGCAGGTGTAGCCTTGCTGTCGGCACGCAAAGCAAGTCCAGCCTCGCGTAGTTTGCGTTTCAGGTAAGGAGTATATGTGCTTGTATGTGTGCTGCCGTAGGTCTCTGGCATAACGCCCTTAGGCACTACACCATACTTAGTGATAAGGTCGGCAACGCCTGTGAATGTGCCACCATCAGAGAGAGGGTTCTTGAACAGCCACATCACCAAGCGGTCGTCCATCGGCTTCTTGCGAGTGTCTATAACAGCCTGCAGGAAAAGGTTCGACTTTTCAAGCTGGTCATAGAAGAAAAGATAGTTCTGTGAGAACTCCATCTTTTCGAGTTTCTGCTCGTTAATCATCTTCGAGCGCAGCACATTTAGTCCAGTAAACAGCCAACATCGACCGCTTGACTGCTGGTCGGTGATACCTTTCGAAGGCACACTGTTGCTGAAATAGGTGTCCTGTTCCACCTGATTGTCTTGGTTAAGGGCGATAGACGCCACACTGTTTGCTGCCAACGCATTCTTAATAGCGCGCTGTGCTCCCGTAACCTTGCAGTCCTTTTGGAAGGTAGCAAGCATTTCGGGTGTGATGCTCTGTGCAGACACACTGAGTGACGCTGCCAAGAGAGAAAGGGTTAGTAGGTTTTTCATAGGCCTCACCCCCAACCCCTCTCCATCAGAAGAGGGGAGTAATATGCTTTATAGGGGGATCTTATTAATGATTATTTATTATTTATTAGTGATTAATGATTGTTTATTAATTCGTGGCGAAATGGTAACACCGAATTCATCACTCATCATTTATCACTCATCATTCATCATTTATCACTCATCATTTATCACTCATCATTTATCATTTGCCGCCTTTCACGCCATCGAGGAACTGAACCATCTTGTCAAGATGCGGCTGGTCGTACATTCCGTTAAAGCCGTGGTTGCCGTCGGGAACAGTAACGAACTCATGCTTTGCACCGGCGGCGGTATATAGTTTGTCCCACTCCTGCGCCTGGCAGTAAGGAACAACGAAATCTGCTGTGCCATGGAAGCCCAACAATGGTGGGTCGTTGGCATCAATGAAAGAAGAAGAAGATACAGTAAGATACATGTCCAAGGTCTCGTCAGTGCATGGCTTGCCTATAAGCGCAGCCTCTGGCGACTTGTCCTTGTCGGGATAAGCTCCTGAGCAGTTCATTGCCTCAAGGCATATAGGGCCAGACCATGAAACAGCGGCATTTATAAGACTGCTCTCGTTAGTATATTTACCAAGGTTGCCCTCAATATCTATCTCTGCTTTTCCGACCTTGCCTGTCTTCATGCCGCAGGTGGCAGCCATGAACGATGACAGATGACCGCCAGAAGAGAAGCCGGAAGTAGCGATAAAGTCAGTGTCGAAATGATACTTAGCCGCCTCTCCGCGCACGAAGCGCACCACAGCCTTGATATCATTTATCTGTGCAGGCCATTTCGCATCCATGCTTGAACGGTGGTTAGGACACACCACAGCATAGCCCGCGTTCAGCAGAGCGTTGACGATAGTGCCAAGGTCTGCCATGCCTTTTGAGTTGTTACTAAACCATGCAGAGCCGTAGATATGCACCACAACAGGATATTTTTCCTTCACCTGCTTAGGAAGATAAATGTCGAGAGTGTGAAAAGCCTGACCGTCGTCGGCGTAGTTCACATCCAAAAACTTCTCACTGCATGGCAGTTCAATAGCTTTCTGTTGACCGCCAAAGCCATGTTGCCCGGCATCAATCTGTGCCTTTGCATTAAGTCCAATAACTGACAGGACCAATAAAACTAAAATCTTTCTCATAATGTTATTTAGGTTTTTAGGTTTATAACCTCCAACTTAACTTACTCTACCGTACACATTGCCGTGCATACCTTATTCTGAAACTCCTTGCCCTGCGCAGAATTCTTCAGTCCGTTGTTCATGATGCAGAAGGCAAGCCAGTGGCCGTTAGGAGCCTTGCAGTAGCCTGCTAATGTGCTCACGCCCGACAGCGTTCCTGTCTTTGCGCGCACATTATCATAAGCCTTCGTGCCTTTCATTCGTCCGCTGAGGGTGCCGTCAATGCCAGCCACCGGCATCTTCTCGTACAAAGTGTTGAAAATATGCGAACGGCGGTAGGCATAGCGAAGTATATCCACCTCCACCTCTGGGCTCAGATGACTGTAGCGCGACAGTCCGCTGCCATCGGCTATGTAGTAGTCCTCCGGATTGCGGCCCACACGCTGTATCAGCCGATTGATGGCGTTCTTCGCGGTCTTTGCTGACACGCCTTTTGTCGATGATGTCTCCGAGCCGACCTTATAGAACACACACTCCGCGTAAGTGTTGTCGCTGTTCTTCATCGTACGGGTAAGGATGTCTTTCAGAGGATGGGTACATTCCGCCAATTCCACAGCATTCGGTGCATATTCCGCCTTTATGACAGGGCCTGTAAGCACCACGCCATAGCCTTTCAGATATTTAAGGAATCGAGAGGAAAACACATCCTTCTTGTCAACGAGCAGCGGCGACAGCACAGGATTGACATCATCCCACGCCCATCCTTCGCCCATCATCACCGTGTCTTTCAGCGAAAGGTCAAGGGCAAGACTGCCGTAGATAGTGTCAACATTGAGAGCCTTTACCGCTGCGGCGAAGCGTTTCACGTCACTATCGGAGAACATTGGGTCCATCGCTCCCTTCACACATATATTACCGCGAAGCGTGCGCGACGTGATGCGCTGAGGTTCGTCTGCCACGCGCTCCGTATGCGTGCCGAGACTGTCGGTAACAGCCACATCCTTCCATCGAGGGAGAAGCCACTCGTTGTCGGTAGGCGTTCCCGTATAGCCTATCTTCGTCACAAACAGATGGTCCTTGCCGAGGTTGGCGAGGGCGGCTGTCGAGGTGAACACCTTCATCGTGCTGGCAGGCAGGAAAGGGCGCGTAGCGTTCTTGCAGTAGAGCATTGTCTCCGTCGTCAGGTCAAATATCTCGAGACCATACTGCGAAGACTTCAGCACAGCGCTGTTGTTCACTATATCGTCCAACTGCATCTGCAGCGTCTCCGGCCATAATAGCGGAATAAACTCCTTCAACGAGTCCGGTATCTCGCGGCTGTCATCCACAAGATAGTAGTCTGTTTCCTGCGCCATCACGCTCAGCGTAAGCAGGGAAAGTAATATTGCGATTAAGTTATTTTTCATTTCTCCTCCACAAGCCATATTATGTCGTCCTCCTGGAACTTATACAGCGGCTGCACAACTGTCAGTTTTCTCTCGCCCCTTTCCAGTCCCACGAGCATAGACCTGTGTCGTTCTCTGAGGTTCAGTTCTATAAGATTCTTGTTGTAGAAGATGCTGTCCTTGGTAACCGTTACTTGTCGGAGTATCATCTCCTCGTCAGACGATTTCACTTCATCATACACAGCCTCCCTGATAGCCTTGGCAAAGATTGCCAAATCATCGTCGCTGCCGATGACCTGAATACGGTCGCCGGGAAGAAGTATCTCGTTCGCCTGAGGTATATTTATGCGGCGGCTGCCACGAAGGATGCTGCTCACGTGCACATTGAATATCGTGCCCAACTGCATCTCCATCAGCGTCTTTCCCATCCATAGAGAGTCTTCCGGCACGGAGAACTCCGAGATGTGAATGTCGCGGTCAACAATCTTATACGCGTTCTGCGGCAGGTTGCCCGCATTAATCTTTGTCTGCACATAAAACATCTCTATGTGTTTTGCCACCCTCCTGTGGATGCTATGAATGAACGACCGCCACAACGACCTCTTCTCTTCCGTCTCTTCCTCCTCCTTGTCGTCCGCTATTCCTATGGTCATACCCTCTGGCAACGCCTTCATGAGGAAGTCATAGACAGGCACCGCCGCGCGTATCATATAAGGAGTGAGGAAGGTGGTTATCACCGATACCGCCACGACAACAGGATAAAGGAAGTCGGCAATGACGCCGAGCGACAGTCCGAGAGTGGCGATGATAAACGAGAACTCGCCTATCTGAGCCATCGAGAAGCCGCAACGCAGCGATGCCCTCAGCGACTGTCCGCCGATTAAATATCCGATACTGCCGAAGACCGCCTGTCCTACGACTATCGTCAGCACAAGGACACATATCGGCAAGGCGTAGTCGATAAGGATGACAGGGTCAACAAGCATGCCCACAGACACGAAGAATATCGCGCCGAAGAGGTTCTTCACCGGTTCCACAACCTTGTTTATCCTCTCCACCTCCGCCGTTTCCGACAGCACAGAGCCTATGATAAACGCTCCGAGGGCGGCACTGAAACCGAGTTTCGTGCTCAGGAAAGCCATGGTGCAGCAAAGGCCGAGGGCGACAATAAGCAGTGTCTCAGCAGAGGTGTAGCGGCGGATGCGGCGCAGAGCCACAGGCACAAATGCAAGTCCGAGACCGAAAGACAGCACAAGGAACAACAAGATGCCCACAAGACTGTTCATTATAGAGCCGTCCTCCACACGACCGCCAGCAACCGTCTGCAGCACCACCATCATGATGATGCCGAAGATGTCTTCCAGGATAAGCACGCTCATCACCATCGAAGCGAACTTATACTGGTGGAGGTCCATGTCCGAAAAGGCCTTGTAGATAATCGTCGTGGAGCTCATGGCGAGCATACCGCCGAGGAAGATACAGTTCATCTCCGACCATCCGAACAGTCTGCCGACGAAGAAGCCGAGCGTGAGCATGGTGAACACTATCACCAACGCCGACTTCACAGGAGCCATTCCCTGCTTCACTATCTTCTTGACCGAGAACTCCAAGCCCAAGCAGAACATAAGGAACATCACGCCAATCTCCGCCCATTCCTTCACCGAGTTCGACTGGTCGGCAACGGAAGGCATATAAGGCATCTTGTCGCTGACAAGAAAACCAGCGACAATATATCCCAACACCACAGGCTGCTTCAACCTCTTGAACAGCAGCGTCACTATGGCGGCAACAATCAGTATGAGTGCTAAGTCTTGTATCATAGATATTCCTTTGTGACTGCAAAATTAAGCAGAATAATTCAAACAACCAAGAAATATCAAAGAAATTAACACAATAAACTTTCAAAGAAAGAAATTATGACTGAAAGAAATTCTTTCCCTTTTTTTCGCAAATTTGCGCTGAAAAGGTACGCTAACTATATTTTTTACACCACTTAGCGTACCGTTTCAACACAAAAAAGACGCTACACACGGTTATTGTTACCACATGGGGATTGCAGCAGAACGCGTATGCAAGCAACATACAGAGGACAATAACTATGGACGAACTGTTCTAATAACAGTTTGGGTTAAAACAATAAAAGCAGACCGTTGTTCGGTCTGCTTTTATTATTGCGTCTTAACGACTGGCTGCGCCAGGCATTATTACAAAGGTTGAGGGTTAGTGCATTATAATGTCATCAAGATTATCTGTCTCTTCTGTTGTATTGTGATCATCTGATCCACCTTGTCCATCGTTACCCCACTCATTCTCGTTGTTTGGCGATACATAACAAAGGTTTCCCTCAAATATAGCACTGTAGATTTCAACAGATGGAGTTATATATTTCTTTTTCATTTTGTTTCGTCGTTCTTGTTGTTGGTGCTATATTATTATCTTACCATATACTTCTTTCCGTTCACAAGATAGATGCCCTTTGGCAGGTTGTCGAGTGATGTGCCTACATACTGGCCGTTAAGGGAGAACACTTTACCATCAGTATTATTGTCGCCTTCAACATCAACATCCTTAATGCCAGTTGGCTCTTCCTCTTCGTCATCGCCGAACAGTGACACCATCCTTACTTTATCCTGTGTCGAAGGAACAGTTGATGTTCCTTTGAAGAAATCTCTCTTATCTAAAGCTCCATGAGACGGTCTAATCAGTGCCGCAAAAGCCTTCCAGTTATTTTTAGCATCTGCACCAGTATAGAAGAAGAATCTATGTTGACTACCTTCTTCCGACTTCTTGCTACCTAAGAAGTAAGAGTATTGCAGCAGATATGTATTTTCGTGAGAACCCACAAAAGTATATGTGTAGGTATTGGGGTCGGTATCACCAGAAGCCTTTATTGCTGTCATCACATCTCTACGGATAGCACCAGGTCTATAATACTGCTGGTAGTCTGGGAAGGTTCTTATCAGTCCACCTTCTTCTTCCCATGAAGGATAAGCAGTTGTGCCTTTAGGCTTAATCATATAAGGATAGTATGCCTTGATGCCTGTTGCATTGTTGTCATATTCCTCGTTAGCAATTTCCGAATATGAGCCTGAAGTTCCGTAACCGCCAGTGGTCATTACTGAACGTCGGAAATAAAGTCTTATACCCATATTCTCGCCTGTTGTTTCGCGTTCCACTCGGCTAAGACGGCACACCTGTGTCTCGTCTCCAAAAGTCTTTTGTATATCAGAAACCGACATATCGTAAGGCAAACAGATAGTGTACCACAGGTTGTTTTCATAGCCCTTGATTTCATCAGAAGGACAATCGTCGGATGCCAAAACGAACATGTATAGACCTTTTTTATTCAGCTGCTCTTGACTCATAGCATTTCCATTCCAAAGGTAACCATTTGCTGCCAATGTACTTGCACCTTTAACCTGTCCTTCTGAAGGCCAAATCTTTTTTTGTCCTAATGTAACATCAGGGTAGCCTTCATAACACCATCCGCCATAAGCCAGTTGTGATTTAATAGGAGAGTTTTCCCAACCATCTGGGGTATATTCCAAATTTTGCGTTTCTGACATACCTGACACATCATGTGCTGGTGTTGTTCTGGTAGGTGCCACATAAGCATTTTCCTTGTCCCAATATTGCATTTGATCATTACAACCCGCTGGGTAATGCAACACAGTACACCAACTATTTCTATCTGCATCTTGACGATAAGCATTTCGGTCTGCAGTTCCATCTTCATTTACTAAATCCCAAGCGTGTCCACCACCATTCATATTATAGGCTGATGTTGAGAATGCGGTTGCATCAACATAACTCGGTGGGATAGTACC
>JABUUE010000046.1:0-10684 GCA_021443335.1 Bacteroidaceae bacterium | reverse complement strand
ATATTATTACGTTAAATTACGGGAGTTTCTTTCCATTTATATTATTACGTTAAATTACGATAATTTCTTTCAGTTATTAATTCTTTCAGTAAAAAAATAATTTCTTTCAGTTAAAGAGATAATTTCTTTCATGATATATTATTACACGTTAATTTGTTTTAGTGTTAATTGATTTCTTTACGATTTTCTTTGACGGTTTGTTTTCTTTTGAGTAATTTTGCGGTATAAACATGAAGATAACAGACTTAATCTCATTGTACGCACAGTCCCCTATAGTTAGTGGACTGCGTAAGCTCGTGGCTGATACTGACATCAGGCGAGCCAACATAGAAGGTGTAACCATGCCCTCCGGACTGGCCATGGCATGGGCAGCCATGCCATGCTCTACGGCATGCTCACTGTTTATTCTCAACGATGCCGACGAGGCAGGCTATTTCTATCACGACCTGACACAGATGCTCGTTGGCGAGGAACACAAGCGCGGCAACGTGCTCTTCTTCCCTTCGTCGTACAAACGAAAGGTGAAATACGGACAGAAGGATGCGGGCAACGAGATTCTACGCACGGAAGTTCTCGCCAAACTGTCTGCCTTACAACAGGGAAACGGCTCTGACACACGGCAGCTGTCGGCAGAGGAAGGCGAGAGACTGCTGATAGTGACCTACCCGGAAGCCATGGCGGAGATGGTTGTCTCGCGGCAGAAACTCAACGAGAACACGCTGATACTGCGCCGCGACCAGACGATACAGATATCCTCTCTCGCCAAGAAACTGCGTGAGTTGGGCTTCAAGGAGGTTGATTACGTCTATGAGCCGGGACAGTTTGCCGAGCGCGGAAGCATCGTCGATGTATATTCCTACAGTTCGGAGTTCCCTTTCCGCATAGACTTCTTCGGCGACGACATAGACTCCCTCCGCACGTTTGAGGTGGAGAACCAGCTGTCGCGCGACCGTGTGGAGCAGGTGGAGATAGTGCCTGAGATGGCAGATATGCAGACAGAGAAGATAAACCTGCTGACCTTCCTGCCTGCCGACTCCATATTGATAATGAGAGATTTCATCTATGTGCGCGACCGCATAGAAGATATCTATAATGAAGGTTTTGCGGACAAGGCCGTTAACGAGAAGATGGAGACAGCGACGGAGGTGGAGCGCGCAGAGATAATGAAAGACCTTAACGCCCAGATGTCGCTGACAACGCCCGCCACCTTCGTACGATTGGCACAGGAGTTCCGCATCTACGAGGCAAAGACGACTGTCTCCGACAGTGCCGACAAAGCGAACAAAGAGGCGAAAAGCCCAAAACGAAAGACCATCAAGGCGCAGTTTACGCCCCAGCCAATCTTCCACAAGAACTTCAGCCTCCTTTTCTCCGAACTGAACAAATACAAGGAGGCAGGCTTCAAGGTCTATGTGCTTGCCGACAGCGAGAAGCAGCATGAGCGACTGAAAGAGATTATGGAGAATGCGGAGGAGACACAGAAAACATCAATCTTCATACCTGTCAGCAAGACCATCCACGCGGGATTCATAGACAAGCAGGCGAAGATGTGCTTCATGACCGACCACCAGATATTCGACCGCTTCCACAAATACAGCCTGAAATCAGACACCGCGCGCCGCGGAAAGGTTGCCTTGACGATGAAGGAGCTGCAAGAGATGGAGGTGGGCGACTACGTGATACACGTTGACCTTGGCGTGGGAAAGTTTGCCGGCTTGGTGCGCATACCGCAGGGCGACAGCTACAAAGAGGTGATACGCATCATCTATCAGCATAACGACAAGGTGGATGTGAGCATCCACAGTCTTTACAAGATATCAAAATACAAGCGTGGCGACTCGGAACAGCCACCACGCCTGAGCACCCTCGGAACGGGCGCATGGGACCGTCTGAAGGAAAAGACAAAGAAGAAGATTAAGGACATAGCGCGCGACCTGATAAAACTCTATGCCGCACGCCGACAAAAGAAGGGTTTTGCGTTCAGTCCCGACGGCTACCTGCAGCATGAGTTGGAAGCGTCGTTCCTATACGAAGACACACCCGACCAGTTGAAAGCCACCAACGACGTGAAGGCAGACATGGAGAGCGCAAAGCCTATGGACAGACTTGTCTGCGGCGATGTGGGCTTCGGAAAGACAGAGGTGGCGATGCGCGCGGCGTTCAAGGCGGCAAACGACGGCAAGCAGACGGCAGTGCTCGTACCTACGACAGTGCTCGCATACCAGCACTTCCAGTCGTTCTCGAAGCGCATGAAGGATATGCCTGTGAAGGTGGAATACCTTTCGCGCGCACGGTCGGCGGCAAAGACGAAAGAGATTCTGCAAGGACTGCAGGATGGAAAGATAGACATAGTGATAGGAACTCACAAGCTTATCTCCAAGGCAGTTAAGTTTAAAGACTTGGGACTGCTTATAATAGACGAGGAGCAGAAGTTTGGCGTATCGACAAAAGAGAAGCTTAAGCAGATGAAAGTGAACATCGACACGCTGACAATGTCGGCAACACCGATACCGCGCACGCTGCAATTCTCACTGATGGGCGCACGCGACATGAGCATCATCCAGACGCCGCCGCCCAACCGCTACCCTGTAGCCACAGAGATTCACACCTTCGACAAGGATGTCATCATAGAAGCGATAAACTACGAGATGTCGCGCAACGGTCAGGTATATTTCGTAAACCACCGCATCGGCAACCTCGAAGAGGTGAAGATGATGATAGAGAAGAATATTCCCGACTGCCGAGTGGCGATAGGACACGGACAGATGAAGCCTGAAGAGCTAGAGAAGATTGTGCTTGGTTTCATCAATTACGACTACGACGTGCTTGTGTCAACGACCATTGTGGAGAACGGAATAGACGTGGGCAACGCAAACACCATAATAATAAACGGCGCTCACCATTTCGGTCTTTCCGACCTTCACCAGATGCGCGGCCGTGTGGGTCGCAGCAACAAGAAGGCGTTCTGCTATCTCATCGCCCCACCATTAGCCGCCCTGAGCACCGACGCTCGCCGCCGACTGGAGGCTCTTGAGACTTTTTCCGACCTTGGCAGCGGCTTCAACCTGTCGATGCAAGACCTTGACATCCGCGGAGCAGGCAACCTTCTCGGTGCGGAGCAGAGCGGATTTATGGAAGACTTGGGCTACGAGACATACCAAAAAATCCTGAACCAGGCGGTTAACGA
Source organism: Bacteroidaceae bacterium (assembly GCA_021443335.1). Lineage (GTDB taxonomy): Bacteria > Bacteroidota > Bacteroidia > Bacteroidales > Bacteroidaceae > Prevotella. The sequence goes on along the minus strand of JABUUE010000046.1, from coordinate 7,497 downwards.
GCTGAAGAACGAGGAGTTTGGCGAACTGTTTGCGCAAGAGCTAAAGGCGAAAGGCGAGATAAAAGGGGAGGATTTCGTTGATGACTGCACGATAGAGAGCGACTACGAGATGTTTTTCCCCGAGCTGTATGTTCCTGGTTCCGCGGAAAGGATGCTGCTATACCGTGAGCTCGACCAACTGAAGAACGACCGCGACCTTGAGAACTATCGCAAACGACTGCAGGACCGCTTCGGACCGCTACCGCAAGAAGCCGAGGAACTGCTGCGCGTTGTCCCTCTGCGCAGATTAGGAAAGCGTTTCGGATGCGAGAAGATTATACTGAAGAACAACCAGATGCGACTACAGTTCATCGCCAACGACGACAGTCCGTTCTACGACTCCCAGGCTTTCAACAAGATACTGCAATATCTTTACAACAACACCACCCGCTGCAAGATACAGCCTACGGGCAAGCGAATGTTCATTATTGATAACGTGAAGAGCGTGAAGGAGGCAGTGGAGGTGTTGGAGGAGATTTGAGTTCAAGGAGTTACAAGGAGTTCAAGGAGTTACTTCCTTTCAGATTTCAAAGCAAGCCGTAGCCGCAAAGTTTATTTTCGGCATAGGATAATTGAGTATCACCTCATAGTCTTGCGACAGCAGATTGTTAACATCGAGGGTGAAACGCCACTTCTTTAACTTATATGACAGCGAGATGTCGCTCGTGTACCACGGCTGCATCTCGTTGCGTCGTATATTCTCCTGCTGGTTATATCGCTTGCCGGCATATATAAAACAGTAATTAAGGCTAAGGTTTCGCCACTCGACATTCACTATCGCCGACCCACTATGCCAAGGTATATAAGGTATCTGATGGTTGTAATATGACTGAGAAGGGTCGGTAACATCACGCGCGCGCTGATAAGTATATTGTACGCGCGCGCCGAGCATCACCTCGCGGAAAAGCACTGCCTGCATCTCCGCCTCAACATCCACGCCCGTAATGTGTACCTTGCCGAGATTGAGCATCGTCCATCGGAACTGCTGTCCCTTGGGATAAGCCACTATCTTGTCGTGGACACTGTTGTAATACACGTCGGCAGAGAACTTAAAATGGCGGAAACCTTTATCGGCAAAAGTCTTTTCTATGGTCAGTCCGCCGTTATATTGGAAGGCAATCTCCGGCTTCAAGTCAGCATTTCCTAACTCCGTATAATACAAATCGTTGAATGTAGGCATGCGGAAACTCTTCTTGGCATAGAGCTTGAACAAGAGCCACTTGCCCTTGAAAGGCTTGATGGTGGCGAAGAATGCCGGTGTGAAAGAGGAATGCTTGTTAAGCTTGTCGTTCACCCAGTTGCCCAAGATGCTGCCCTGACACTTCAGCCAGTTGAAGTCGAAGGCGGTGGCAATGGCAAGCATATTGGTGAAGCGCTGAGGATAATAGGCATTCTTCACATTACTGTCAAGCTTGTTCCAGCGGAAATCATAGCTGCAAGATGCCGTCCACCAGCTCTTTATCTCGTAAGCGTTGGCAGTGGAGAAGTACGCTTCCTGCTGCTTGTAGCGGTTATCGACCTGCATAACGGTAGAGTCTCGGTTGACATAATGCGTGTCGTAATATGCGTATTTCACCCTGAACTGCGTATCGAAACGGTCGGTAACGCTCTTTTGCAGCGTGGCTTGCATGAAATTGTTTGAGTCGGTTTGCCTCTCTCCCCTCCTCCACACATTATTGACAATAGCCCCCGGAATGCCGCGGTTTGACTGGTAGGTGTAGAGCTTCACATTCCATCCGCCGCGGTCAATCACTCCGTGGAGGTTGCCTTCGGCACGAAAAGCCAACACATCGCCATTCTGTCTGACGGCGGTAGTGTCGTAGGCAATCCCTCCGTCCATACGCTTTCGCATATAGCGGAACTTGTATTTGCCGCTTGACGAAAGCACTTCGGCACTGATTGACGAACAGAGAGTCTCGGAGAGTTTCAAGTCCCACACTCCCGAAAAGCGCACCATATCGCTGCTGCCAGCCTTCAGACGGAGTTTAAGATGATAACGCTTATCGGTAAACACCGGACGGCGAGTGCGTATATACACTGAGCCAGCATTGCCGAAATCAGAGGCGGGCTGGAAAATCTGGCTCTTCTGTCCGTTGTAAAGACTTATCTCGTCGATATTATCAAGGGAGAACTGCCCGAGGTCTATCACTCCGTTTTGTGCGTTGCCCAACTCTATGCCGTCATAAAAAATGCCCAGATGGTTTGTTCCCATCGAACGTATATTCACCGTTTTCAGTCCGCCGACACCGCCGTAATCCTTCACCTGCAGACCGGAAAAATATCGCAAGGCGTCGGCAACGCTATTGTTTGACAGCTTCTCTATCGTCTCTCCCTTCAGATGCTGACCGTCAACAATGGCACGAGTAGAAAGTCTTTCGGTTACGACAACCTCGTCAATGGCATACAACGAGTCCGTTTGTGCCGTGACATTCACGGAACAAAACAAAGCAACTACAGGCAATATGCGTCGAAGAAAAGCTATCGGCATAACAACATAATAACGCTGTTCCCGCCTAATATATTGCATTATCCCTCATTTTTCTTACTTTCTTGCCTTTTCTCTTGTTCGTATGAAAATAATGTTTTATCTTTGCAGCGCAAAAAAAGACAGACATAAAATGAAGAAAATACTTTTTATCCTCCTATTGCCAGCACTGCTTCTCGCCTCATGCAAAGACCAGAACAATACGGTAGAAGAGTACGCCGACTGGCAAAACAAGAACGAAATAGCCTTCAAAGCCAAATACTCAAGCGCTATTGCAAGCACAACAGACAACATCGACACCATAAGATGCTATTCGCTGGAGAACAAAAAGAATCCGCAGCCGACAGACTTTGTCGTTGTAGAGAAGCTGACTCCTGAAAGTTCAATCATAAAGCCAGACTCAAAGAAGGGCACTCCACTATTCACAGACTCTATCTCCGTGAGCTACCGTGGCCGTCTCCTTCCGTCGAAATCTTACTCTAACGGTTATGTTTTCGACCAGTCATACACCACCGAACAATATGACTCCAAGATAGCAAACCCAAGGAAATTCGTCACAAAGGACTTGATTCCCGGCTTCACCTCCGCCATACAGAAGATGCACATCGGCGACCATTGGATTGTTTATATCCCTTATCAATTAGCCTACGGAAGCACAGCGCAAGACAATCTGCCTGCATATTCTATGGTAACCTTCGACCTGGTACTTGAGAAGTATTGGTAAAAAGAGGAAGTTCAAGAAGTTCAAGACAATAGTCTTGGAAACTCGAAAGCTCGAAATCCCGAAAAACACTAATCTAACTGTCAATATGAGAACAAACCTAAAGAAACTTAGCGTGGCTGCTTTTATGCTTACGTCATCACTCGCTGTTTCCGCGCAGGATGCGACAGCAACGCTTAACACCGCAGAAGCAAACACTGTTATTCCAAAAGAAATCTACGGACATTTTGCCGAGCACCTTGGAGCCTGCATATACCAAGGTCTTTGGGTAGGCAAAGATTCTGACATCCCCAACATCGACGGATACCGCAAGGACGTCTTCGAGGCTCTCAAAGAGTTGCAGATTCCTGTTATGCGCTGGCCTGGCGGCTGCTTTGCCGACGAATATCACTGGATGGACGGCGTTGGTCCACAGGAGAAACGCCCACGCCTCGTGAACAACAACTGGGGTGGAACTGTTGAGGACAACTCTTTCGGCACTCACGAATTCCTTAACCTCTGCGAGATGTTAGGCTGCGAGCCTTATGTAAGCACTAACGTGGGCGGCGGTACTGTTGAGGAAATGGCTAAATGGGTTGAGTACATGACTTCCAACAGCAACTCAACAATGGCAGAGATGCGCCGCAAGAACGGTCGCGACAAGGCTTGGAAGGTTAAGTATCTTGGCATCGGTAACGAGAGCTGGGGATGCGGTGGACAGATGCTTCCTGAATACTATGCTGACCTCTATCGCCGCTACTCAATCTACGCTCGTAACTACGACGACAACAAACTCTACAAGGTTGCTTCTGGCGCTAATGGCGACGACACCAACTGGACAGAGGTTTGTATGAAGAAGATTGGTAACCTTATGCCGGGAATCTCCGTTCACTACTATGCCGTTCGCGACTGGGACAACCACGGTTCTGCAACACAGTTCGACAGCAAGACATACTATGCCGACATAGCAAAGGCCCTTTATATGGACGAGCTCATCGCCGGTCACGAGGCTGTCATGGACAAATACGACCCAAAGAAGAAGGTGGAACTTCTCGTTGACGAATGGGGAACATGGTGGGACGTGGAGCCAGGAACAAACCCAGGCCACCTCTTCCAGCAGCAGACTATGCGTGACGCGCTCGTTGCTTCTACGACTTTCGACATCTTCCACAAGCACACAGCACGCGTGAAGATGGCAAACATCGCTCAGGTTGTCAATGTTCTTCAGGCAATGATTCTCACAAAGGGCAAGGAGATGGTGCTCACTCCTACTTACTATGTGTTCCAGATGTACAAGCCTCACATGGACGCCACATTCATCCCTGCAACACTTACCTGCAGCGACATACAGGTTGACGAGAAGCAGAAGATACCTTCAGTATCTATCACTGCATCAAAGAAGGACGGAAACGTAACAGTATGTCTGTCAAACATCTCTCTCGACAAGGCACAGACAGTGGAAGTTGACCTCAGCAAGGCTGCGTCAAAGGTGGTATCAGGCACACTGCTCAACGCAAAGAACATCAACGACTACAACGATTTCGGCAAAGAAACACTCGTGAAGCCAGTAGCATTCAAGGATGCGAAAATCAAGAACGGCAAGCTCACAGTGAAACTTCCAGCACACTCTATCGTTGCTATAACACTGAACTAAACACCAAAAACGACATAAAAATGCGGTATGCTCATTGAACATACCGCATTTTTTTATTTTATCCCATTTCCTACCCCTTCGTCTGCACCACAACCTTTACGGAAGCGACACGCCGTTCTTCAATCTTCAGCACCTCGAAACGATAGTTTTTATAGGTGAACACCTCGTGAGGCTTCGGGAAATCGCCCTTTATCTCAAGCAGCAGTCCCGCCAATGTGTCGGAGTCGCCTTGTATTTCCTCAAACTCGTCGTCCTCAAACTCAAGGACTTTCTGCATATCTGCCAACTGTATTGAGCCGTCAAAGACAAAGGTGTTGTTGTTAAGACGCGTGAACTGCTTCACATCATCGTCATACTCATCGTTTATCTCGCCCACAATCTCCTCAAGGATATCCTCCATTGTTACAAGGCCTGACGTGCCGCCGAACTCATCAACGACGATGGCTATGTGCACTTTGTTCTCCTGAAACTCCTGCAACAGAGCGTCAATCTTCTTGGTTTCCGGAACGAAATACGGCGGACGGATAAGCGACTGCCAGCGGAAAGAGGACGGTTTGTCGAGATATGGCAGCAAATCCTTTATATAAAGGATGCCACGAATATTGTCGCGACTGTCCTGATAAACAGGGATACGACTATAGTTGTTCTCCACGATGCAGGAAATGACATCGCCGAAGTTTGCACGGATATTAATGTCAACAATATCCTTGCGAGGCGTCATTATCTCCTTTGCCGTCTCATCCACAAAGCGGATGATGCCCTCAAGAATCTTTTTTTCTTCCGCAATATCCTCCTTGTCGGTCAGCTCAAGCGCCTGCTCAAGCTCATCAACACTCATGACATGATTGTCTTCCGTAACCACCTTCTCCGCAATGATACTGCTCTTGAGCAGAATATTCTCAAAAGGCCAGAACAATGTGCGCAGGAAAGAGATGCCTCTCGCTGCCATACGGCAGAACCTAAGCGTAGATTGACGCGCCACAATCTTAGGAAGTATCTCACCAAACAAAAGAAGAACGAAGGTGAGAAGAACGGTCAGGATGATAAACTCTAAGACCACATTATCGCCGAAATCAATCAGTCGCGCAAAGACAAAGTTGCACAACATGATGATTGTTACATTGACGAAATTATTGGTAATAAGGATAGTGGCAAGAGTACGCTCACTATCATTGCGGAGCTTGTTTATAAGTCTGTCAGTGTCTGTCTTCTCGTCTTCAAGCTCATCCACGTCTTTCGGCGAGAGACTGAAGAAAGCTATCTCGCTGCCACTGGCGAAACCCGACATAAACAAAAGCGCCACGATAAGCGCTATCGTCAGTATCAATCCCAAAGTGAGAGGATAGAATGTCACATTAGAAAAGATACTGCTGAAGTATTCTGATATACTCGATAAATAATCGTCCATCAAAAAAATATCTCAAAAATCTAAACCAAATCGTCCGAAGTTATTTTTTCATCATTACTTAAACAACTCCACAACAAATGTTATTCGCTCTTTTTTGGAGTAAGCATCTCCATGTTATCCGCCTGTATCTCCGTAACGTCCTTACGTTGACCGCTCTGATCCACATAGCTACGATAACGCAGACGGCCCTCTATATATAGTTTGTCGCCCTTATGCACATACTCCTCCGCAATCTTTGCAAGGTTGCGGTAGAGCAGTACGGTGTGCCAATCAGTACGGTCTGGCACCTGTGTTCCGTTGGGAAGCGTATAGCCTCGCTCGGTGGTGGCAAGAGAAACGCGTGCCACCGCCTGGTCGTGGTCGTAATAGCGCACTTCCGGATCACGTCCCACATTACCTATAAGCATTACTTTATTCATTGTTCACTAACCTCCGGCTTATCTCCAAGAAAACGATACTGGAACTTTTTACCCTTAACAGAAGGGAACTGGCTGCGGTCGTCAACACGTCCCTGCAGATGCTCCACAATGCGGTTGTAGCAGTCAACAGCCGAGAAAGCCTTGCACTGGGCGACGAAGCGTGTGTCCAAAGTTACGCATTTGCCATTCACCGGATTGACAACAACACGCTTGAACTCTATCGCTCCCTCATACCATCCGTGGCGTTCCTCGTTGAGATGCTCCATCAGTTCCATCTGCTGGCGCTTAATCTCAGACACTGTCTCGTCGTCAGACACGTTCTTCTTATGATTCTTGAACTCCTCCATTGTGCGAGCAGTGGTCTTAATCATAATGAAGTAAATCTTTGACCTTACCTTGTAACGCTTAGGAAAGAGCACCTTGCTGTTCATATAATCCCTGATGTCCTGCTCTATTCTCGGGTTCATACCTATCTCTTCAATAGAGTAAAGGAAGTCGAAAGCCTGGTCAAACGACGTGGTTAATGTCTCGTAATCGAAATATCTAATGTATAAGTTCATATCCTTAAGTAACTTGTTATGGTTGAAGGTTATGGGGTTCCGAGGGTTTATGGTTGATATGCTCTTGTGTTTTTAATCTCGCAGAAATAAAAAAAATTCTCAGTGCTTCACTAAAACGTGAAATACACTCAGAATTCATACAACTTTTATTAACCTTAAATATCCATAATAACTTGTAGAGCGGAAAACGGGACTCGGACCCGCGACCCCAACCTTGGCAAGGTTGTGCTCT
>JABUUE010000045.1 GCA_021443335.1 Bacteroidaceae bacterium | reverse complement strand
TAGGTCGCCGCCCCTCTTAGACAGCAAGTCCTGACGTTCAGAAATGAATGTCAGGACTTGTATTTGTTTTAAGGTGGGTTCTATAAATTAGCTTGAGACATTTTTGAGAAATATTGTTGAGCATTTTATCTAAGGTAAGATGCCGATAGAAAACAAAAAGACGAAAAATAGTAAGAATGTCCAATAAATAAACCCTATATACGTTCTAATAAACTTTTTGGGTTTAAGGAGTTGCTACTCCTTAAACTCCTTAACTTATACTATGCTACAACTGACTGATTTCTTACCCACAACGAAGAAGGAGCTCGACCTTAGAGGTTGGGATTATCTTGATGTTATACTCTTTTCAGCGGATGCCTATGTTGACCATCCGAGTTTTGGAGCTGCAGTCATAGGACGAGTGATAGAGAGTATGGGGTTGCGTGTGGCAATTGTTCCGCAGCCAGATTGGCATGGTGACTATCGTGATTTCAAGAAATTAGGTAAGCCGCGCTTGTTTTTCGGTGTTTCTCCAGGGTGCATGGATTCGATGGTGAACAAATATACTGCTGCTAAACGACTTCGCAGTGAGGACGCCTACTCGCCTGATGGAAGGCACGATTGCCGACCAGAATACCCTACAATAGTATATACAAAGATATTAAAGGAGCTTTATCCTGATGTTCCCGTGGTGCTTGGAGGCATAGAGGCTTCCATGCGTCGCCTTACGCACTACGACTATTGGCAAGATAAACTACTACCTTCCATCCTCACCTTATCGGGAGCAGACATGATAACCTACGGAATGGGCGAGGAGGTTAACAAGTCGTTGTGTGAAGCCTTGCTGAGTGGAAAGAAAATAGATGATATCACGGATATTCCGCAGACTGTTTTTTTAAGGCACAAAAACGATGTGCCTGGTGGAATACAAGAGGATGATATTGTGCTTCATTCGCATGAGGAATGTTTGAAGAACAAGAAGGCACAAGCAGAAAATGTACGACATATAGAGGAGGAGAGCAATAAAATGCATGCGCAACGCCTTCTTCAGAGGGTTGGCAATAAGGTTGTTGTAGTAAATCCACCATTCCCTCCAATGTCAACAGAATCGTTGGATTCCGTGTATGAGCTACCCTTTACGCGTCTTCCTCATCCGAAATACAAGGGTAAGCGTATTCCAGCATACGACATGATTCATAACTCTGTGAATATTCATAGAGGTTGTTTTGGTGGCTGTGCCTTCTGTACCATATCTGCTCATCAGGGGAAATTTATAGCATCACGCAGCAAGGAGAGCATACTCAGAGAGGTGAGAAAGGTTGTTTCCATGCCTGATTTCAAGGGATATATCTCAGACCTTGGCGCTCCTTCTGCAAATATGTATATGATGGGCGGCAAGGATAAGTCTGTTTGTGAGAAATGTAAAAGACCATCGTGCATACATCCGAGGATATGCAAGAACCTAAATACCGACCATTCTCCGCTGACAGAGCTATATAGGGAGGTGGATAAAATACAAGAGGTGAAGAAGAGTTTTATCGGTTCTGGCGTAAGATACGACTTGCTTCTACATCGTTCTGGTAATGAGAATGTTGATAAAGCGGCAAGGGAATATACAAGAGAACTGATAAAGCATCATGTCAGTGGGCGTCTGAAAGTGGCTCCAGAGCATACCTCCGACATGGTTTTGCATTATATGCGCAAACCTTCGTTCAAACTTTTTGAGGAGTTCAAACGCGTCTTTGACCGCATAAACAAGGAAGAAAATCTTCGTCAACAGATAATACCGTATTTTATCAGCAGTCATCCTGGCTGCCATGAACAGGATATGGCAGAGTTAGCAGCAATAACTAAGAAGTTGGATTTCCAGTTGGAACAGGTTCAAGACTTCACTCCTACGCCTATGACAATTGCCACGGAGACATGGTACACAGGCTATGACCCATACACTTTAGAACCAGTATTCTCTGCAAAATCGCCTCGCGACAAGCAAGCGCAGAGACAGTATTTCTTCTGGTATCAGAAGGAGATGCGTCGTAGTATCGAGCAGTCTTTGAGAAGAATAGGTCGCCCAGACCTCATCGCAAGGCTTTATCCCAGATAGTTCATTCGTGAATATTTGGACTTATGGCAACCAGCATGTTCACGGAAGATGGAGAGTATTCACTGCTTGTATAGTGAACAGCCATAACTTTTACCGTAAATCAACCGTTGTAAATCATACGTTTTTGTCGGATTTTGGCTCTCCAAATTCCGACATTTTTCTGAGAGAAGAGTGTGATTTTGTAACATCTACACATTGCAAAATAAGCTAATTTTAGAGAAAAATCAATGTTTTTTTAAATAAAGTGGGGAAAAGTGGTGGAATGTGGTGGAATTTGTGTAATTTTGAAGCCTAAAACAAGGCTATATTCACAAATCAGAGATTAAGAATGAGATTTAGCGGAAATATACAAGCTAAGGTGGATGCGAAAGGACGCGTGTTTCTTCCGTCATCTTTCCGCAAGGTATTAGAACTTGCGCAAGAGGATACACTCTTCTTGCGCAGACACGATTATGCACGATGCATAACACTCATTCCTGCCTCTGTTTGGAACAAGAAACTTGACATGTTGAGTGACAGACTTCTGGATGTCAAGCCAGCGATGGCAAATACCATCTACCGTCAGTATGTTAAGGACACGGAAGAGCTCCAACTTGACGGCAACGGTCGTTTCCTCATATCAAAGTCGTTCTTGCAGTTCGCTGGTATTTCCCAAGAAGTTGCGTTTGTGGGAATGGATGAGATTGTTGAGATATGGAATCCTTCCGCTCTCAACGAGTCAATGTTAAGCGAAGAGGATTATAAGTCTGCTTTGGAGGACCTTGGAGTTCTGTAAATCGTTGCACTTATGGAAGAAGCAAACTCTGCATATCATGTTCCAGTACTCCTTAATGAGAGCATAACAGGGCTTGACATCAAGGATGGTGGTGTATATGTGGATGTAACTTTCGGAGGTGGCGGACATTCTAAAGAGATATTGAGAAGGTTGAAAGGTGGAAAACTATACGGTTTTGATCAAGACGCTGATGCTGCCGCACAAGCCATAGGTAATGACTGGGCAGGCTTCACTTTCATAGCCAGTAATTTTCGCTATCTCAGGAACTGGATGAGATACTATGGTGAGGTGGGTGCTGACGATGAAAATCCGAAAGTGGACGGAATACTTGCTGACCTTGGCGTGTCAAGCCATCATTTTGATGATGAAACGCGCGGTTTCTCTTTCCGCTTTGACTCTCCGATAGACATGAGAATGAACAAGAGGGCAGGGAAGACGGCTGCGGATATCCTCAACGAATATGACGAGGAGCGCCTCGCGAACATTATATATATATATGGCGAGGTAAAGCAGGCAAGAAAACTCGCATCGTTGATTGTCAAGCAGCGCCAAGTCTCTCATTATAAGATGACAGGTGATTTGGTGAAGACCTGTGAACAATGTCTGCCTCGTGAAAGAGTCAAAAAAGAGATGACAAAAGTGTTTCAGGCACTTCGCATAGAGGTAAATCACGAGATGGATGCCTTGAAAGAAATGCTTGAAGCTGCAATAAAGGTGTTGAAACCGGGTGGCAGACTATCTGTAATCACATATCACAGTCTTGAAGACCGCATAGTAAAGAACTTCATGAAGTCTGGAAATGCAGAAGGCATAGTGAAACAAGACCTTTTCGGACGGATAGAATCGCCGCTGATGGTTGTGAATAAGAAGATAATTCTTCCCACTGTAGAAGAGCAAGAACAGAATCCAAGAAGCCGCAGTGCAAAACTGAGAGTGGCAGAAAAAGTATAGCAATAACAAACCATAATGGAAGAAGAAAAGAAAACCCCGACCTTCTCGGAAGCCTTACGCTCACAGGCTCGTGAAGATGAACGCCCCAATGCGGCTGCCCTTTCGCTGAAAAAGATTTTGGCGGGCGATTTCTTCACGGCTCACAAGGTTCGCCAGCAGATGTGGGTTATAATGCTTACGGTTTTCTTCGTTATTGTTTATGTTGCTATGCGTTACAATATCCAGCAGGACCTCATCAAGATAGACAAGATGAAAACAGAACTGCAAGATGCGAAATATCGTTCTCTTGCCGCCTCAAGTCAGTTGACTGAGAAATGCCGTGAGAGCAATGTCCTTCGTCTCTTGAAGCATGGTCCTGACAGTGCAGTGCATGTGGCAAACCAACCGCCGTTCATAATAAGAATACCGGAAGAGTAGTGATTGTGTAAAATAGTCTCTAATGACAATTACAAAATCTAATAATCTATTGAGATGAGCAGTCTTTTTGACAGAAAAAAGATATTACCGAAATTTAAAGTTATTGCCTATCTGATGTTTGCCCTTGGCTTACTTGTGATAGGCAAGGCTGCATATATAGTTATTTTTCAGCACGACTATTGGACAAAGGTTTCCTCAAAACTCCACAAAGAGGGAGTCAGTGTGAAGCCTGTAAGAGGCAATATCCTTAGTGATGATGGCCGTTTGATGGCAAGCAGTTTGCCTGAATACCTGTTGCTTATGGACTTCAAGGCCGTAAAAGATGCAGGCAATGACTCGCTGTTGATTAATAACCTTGACACTATATGCAACGGACTTCACGAGATATTCCCTGAGCGTAGCGCCAAGGAGTTTAAGGAAGGAATGCTTAAAGCATATGATGAGGAGAAGCAGAACTGGAAGATATGGAATAGGCGTGTATCTCACAACGTGTATGCGCAGGTAAAGCAACTGCCTGTGATGAGTCTTCATCCATATAAAGGCGGCTTTCATGTAGAGACTTTCAACGCTCGCCAGCATCCTCATGGCTCGCTCGCATTGAGAACATTAGGTACGCTTTACGGTGCGAAAGATTCGGCAAAGTGCGGTCTTGAACTGTATTACGACTCCATATTACGAGGTGAGAATGGTATTGTCAATCGCCAGAAGGTGATGAGCAAGACTCTCAGCTTGACTGTTAAAGAGCCTGTTGACGGTGCTGATGTTGTTACGACGATAGATGTTGGTATTCAGGATATTGCCGAGCGTGCCATACTGTCAGAGTTGCATGAGGTAGGCGGTGATGTAGGAGTGGTAATCGTTATGGAAGCTGCCACTGGTGATGTCAAGGCTATGGTGAACATGGCAAAGATAGGCGATGGCAGTTATGCGGAGATCAAGAACAATGCCGTAAGCGACCTTTTGGAGCCAGGTTCTGTATTCAAGACCGCATCCATGATGGTTGCTCTTGACGATGGTGTTTGCGACACCAACTATGTTGTCTCAACAGGCGGTGGCATACGCGATATGTACGGCGCAAAGATGCGTGACCACAACTGGTCGCGTGGTGGTTGCGGCACAATCAATATGGCAGGTGCCATGCGCAAGAGCTCGAACATAGGTGTCAGCGTTATCATAGACAAGTTCTATCGTAAGCATCCTGAGAAGTTTGTAGAAGGACTATATCGCTTAGGCATACACGACGACTTAGGACTGCCTTTCCCTGGTTATGCTAAACCCAAGATTCGTATGCCAGAGTATAATGGTAAGGGCAGACTCGTGAATTGGCCATTGACCACTCTCCCGTGGATGAGCATCGGCTATGAGACGCAGATACCGCCAATATCCACGGTAACATTCTATAATGCCATTGCCAATGGCGGTAGGATGATGCGCCCGCGTTTTGTGCAGCGTATAGAAAAAGACGGAGAGGTTATTCAGGAGTTCCCACCAGAGGTTCTCCGTGAGCAGATTGCCAAGCCTTCTACAATAGAGAAGATGACCAAGATGCTTACCTCTGTTGTCAAGTCAGGCACAGGAAAGCGTGCTGGCTCAAAGGCTTTTGATGTTGCGGGTAAGACTGGAACGGCACAGATATCAAAGGGAAAGAAAGGTTATAAGAGCGGTGCGATGCACTACCTTATCTCCTTCTGCGGTTTCTTCCCTGCTGATGCTCCTAAATACACATGTATAGTATGTATTCAGAAATCGGGAGCAGCTTCTGGCGGTTTGATGTGCGGAAAGGTGTTCAATGAGGTGTCAGAAGGAATTATGGCGCAGAGGCTTCGCCGCGACGCTATTGACGCTAAGGAGGAAAGCGATGTGTTGATTCCTGATGTAAAGAATGGCAATGTCGGTGCAGCAGGCTATGTCCTTGGTGAATTAGGCATCAATACAGATAGTAATTTCCGCAATAATTTCAAGAGAGGCGGCAAGACTGTTTGGGGCGCTGCGTCAACAATGCCGAAAGGCGTTAGGCTGCATAAGGCAAACCAGCGGTTGGACAGTGTGCCTGATGTCTATGGCATGGGTGCCCGTGACGCCGTTTACCTGCTCGAAAGTTGTGGCCTGAAAGTTAAGATACAAGGTCGTGGCAAGGTGCAAAGCCAAAGCTTGGCAGCAGGCGAAAAGATAAAGAAAGGTATGGTTTGTCATATTGTTTTGGGCTAAATGTTCTGGACAATAGACTAAAAACTTGAAGATATGATTACTCTCAGTCAGTTACTTAAAAATGTGAAGCCGACAGAAATTGTTGGCTCCACTGACATTGAGGTTACAGGAATCAATATTGACTCCCGTAAGATTGAAGACGGACATGTGTTTATTGCTATGCGCGGTACGCAGGTTGATGGTCATGATTTTATAGACAAAGCGTCAGAACTGGGTGCAAGGGTCATTGTTTGCGAGGAGAAACCTGAAGAACTGAAAGAAGGCGTATGCTATGTCGTCGTGCAGTCAACGACAGATGTTGTTGGCGAGATGGCAACACATTTCTTTGGCGACCCTTCACGAAAGTTGAAACTTTGTGGAGTTACCGGCACGAACGGAAAGACTACAATAGCCACATTATTATATAATATGTTCCGCAAGATGGGACATAAGTGCGGACTTCTCTCAACTGTATGCAACTATATTGAGGACGAAGCTGTTCCTGCAAGCCACACTACCCCTGACCCGATAGAACTTAATAGGCTTCTCGCCAAGATGGTTGAGGCAGGTTGCGAGTATGCTTTCATGGAATGTTCAAGTCATGCCATAGAGCAACGCCGTATTGGCGGTTTGCGGTTTGTGGGAGGAATGTTCACAAACCTCACTCAAGATCATCTTGACTATCACAAGACGATGGAGAACTATCGCGATGCCAAGAAGCTGTTCTTCGATGGTCTGCCAAAGGATTCTTTCGCAATAATAAATGCCGATGACAAGAACGGCATGTTTATGGTACAGAATACCAAGGCGAAGGTTAAGACTTATTCTTATCAGCGTGTGGCAGACTATAAGGCTCGCATCATAGAATGTCATTTCGAGGGCATGTACCTTGATATTGATGGTAAGGAAGTGGGAGTGCAGTTCATCGGCAAATACAATGTATCAAACCTTCTCGCCGTTTATGGTGCGGCAAGGATGTTAGGCAAGAGTCAGGACGAGATACTGCTTGTGCTCAGTACGTTGCATAGTGTCAGTGGTAGAATGGAGCCTGTTCGCTCTCCGGAAGGCTGGACCGCTGTTGTGGATTATGCCCATACGCCTGATGCCATAGAGAATGTGTTGAAGGCTATTAATGAGGTTGTTGACGGCAAGGGACAAGTGATAACAGTATGTGGTTGCGGCGGAAATCGCGACAAGACAAAGCGCCCTCTGATGGCTCGTGAGGCTGTAAAGCAGAGCGACAGGGTGATAATCACTTCCGATAATCCACGCAATGAGGAGCCTCAAGATATAATAAATGATATGCTTGCGGGCTTGAACGCGCAACAGATGAAGAAGGTAATCTCGATTGCTGACCGTCGCGAGGCCATAAAGACGGCTTGCATGATGGCACAGAAGGGCGATGTCATTCTGATTGCCGGCAAGGGACATGAGGATTATCAGATAGTGAAAGGCGTGAAGCATCACTTTGATGATAAAGAAGAGGTTAGGAAAATCATAGGATAAACAATGGCAATCCCTGCTTTTTCCTAATGTTTGCAAAGTTCAGATAATCCCCGTAAAAACTTGAGATTATGTTATATTACATCTTCCGCTTTCTCGAACAATTTGGAATCTCCGGCTCACACCTATGGAGTTATATCTCCTTCCGTGCGTTGTTGGCACTGATTCTGTCGCTGATGATTTCCGCTTGGTTTGGCGAAAGGTTCATAAAATACATGAAGAGTAAGAATCTCACGGAAGTTCAGCGCTCCGCCGATATTGACCCGTTTGGAGTAAAGAAGGTTGGTGTGCCTTCAATGGGTGGTATAATAATCATTGTGTCGATACTTGTGCCAGCGCTCCTGCTTGGCCGTTTGCGCAATATCTATCTGATAATAATGATTGTTACCACGCTCTGGCTCGGCTTCCTTGGCTTCCTTGACGACTATATAAAGAACTACCGTCACAACAAGGAAGGACTGCCAGGCAGGTTCAAGATTGTGGGACAGGTTAGTATCGGACTGATTGTAGGACTGATACTATGGGCAAGTCCTGATGCAAAGATTAACGAAAATGTTACTATTGTAAAGAATACTGTTGTTACCTCTGTTGAGCAGACTGGCGAGAAAAGCGGCAAGAATGAGATAGTGATACATAAGTCGCAGCCTGTAAAGTCGTTGAAGACAACAATACCATTTTTCAAGAACAACAATCTTAATTACGAAGAGTTGTTCTCGTTTATGGGGGAATACAAGAGCGCTGCTGCGTGGATATTCTTTGTCCTCCTGACCATATTCATTGTTACAGCGGTATCTAACGGTGCCAATCTGAATGACGGAATGGACGGTATGTGTGCGGGCAACTCGGCGATAATCGGTGTGGCTCTTGGAATACTTGCTTATGTCAGCAGTCACCTTGAGTATGCCTCATACCTTAATATAATGTATATTCCGGGCAGTCAGGAGTTAGTGGTGTTCCTTTGTGCTTTCATTGGTGCGCTGATAGGATTTCTTTGGTATAACGCTTACCCTGCGCAAGTGTTCATGGGCGATACCGGCAGTCTGACAATCGGAGGAATTATCGGTGTTACGGCCGTGATTATTCACAAGGAACTGCTGCTTCCTATTCTTTGCGGCATATTCTTTGTCGAGAGTGTAAGCGTGATGTTGCAGGTATGGTATGCAAGAAGTGGTACAAAGAGGGGTGTGAAACGCAGAATGTTCAAGCGTACACCTATCCACGACGCTTTCCGCACAAGACAAGATGACCTTGACCCTACCGCAACATACCTGATGAATTGGCCAAAGGGTGCATGGCATGAGAGTAAGGTTACATTCCGCTTTTGGATAACAACGCTTATTCTTGCTGCGATAACGATAATAACGCTGAAGATTAGATGAGGCGAAAAAAGGAGATAAAACGAATAGAATGAAACGAATTGTAATATTAGGAGCCGGCGAGAGTGGTGCCGGTGCTGCAGTTTTAGCAAAAAAAGAAGGCTTTGATGTGTTTGTGTCTGATATGTCTGCCATCAAGCCAAAATATATTGAATGGCTTGACTCCCATGGTATAGCGTGGGAGAGCGGTCAGCATACAGAGGAGAAAATACTCAGTGCCGACGAGGTGATAAAGAGTCCAGGCATACCCGATACAGCCCCGATGATACAGAAGCTGAAGGCTCAGGGTACTCCGATAATCTCTGAAATAGAGTTTGCGGCGCGCTACACTAACGCAAAAATGATTTGCATTACAGGTAGTAACGGCAAGACAACCACAACATCTCTAATCTTCCACATACTGCAAGACGCTGGTTTTGACGTGGGGCTGGCAGGAAATATAGGAAACTCCCTTGCGCTGCAAGTGGCAGAAACTCCGCACGAATACTATGTGATAGAGTTGAGTTCTTTCCAACTTGACAACATGTATGACTTCCGTGCGGACATTGCTGTTCTTTTGAACATCACTCCCGACCATCTTGACCGCTATGGAAACTGCATGCAGAATTATGTGGACTCAAAGATGCGCATCACGCAAAATCAGACAGAGGAAGATGCGTTCATCTACTGGGATGGCGACCCTATAATAACGCGTGAACTGGCAAAGTATGATTTGAAGGCAAAGCTCTGTCCGTTCAGTGATATCAAGAAAGACGGTTTGTCTGGCTATACTGACAATGGCGAGTATATCTTAGAATATCCAACGCCTTTCAATATGGAGCAGGAGAGCCTTTCACTTCGTGGACGTCACAATGTGTATAACTCCCTCGCAGCAGGACTTGCCGCACATATAGCAGGCGTGAAGAACGAGACTTTGCGCAAATGTCTCAGTAACTTCCCTGGTGTTGAGCATCGCCTGCAGAAGATATGCACCGTCGGAGGTGTAACATATATAAACGACTCAAAGGCTACGAATGTTGATGCTTGCTGGTATGCTCTCGAAAGTATGACGCAGCCAACAGTGCTCATACTTGGCGGTGTGGATAAAGGAAACGACTATTCCCAGATATACGAGCTTGTCAAGCAGAAGTGCATAGGCATAGTGTATATGGGTGTTGACAATAAGAAACTCCATGACTGCTTCGACAGTTTCGGAATACCAACCCGTGATACAAAGTCGATGAAGGATGCTATGGCTGCCTGTCGTGAGTTGGCGAGACCTGGAAGTACAGTTCTTCTCTCTCCTTGCTGCGCAAGCTTTGACCTGTTCAAGAACATGGAGGACAGGGGCGAGCAGTTCATGGAGATAGCAATAAATTCATAAGGTGGGTTCTATAAATTAGTGCCTACAAACTTGAAAATTAATGGGTTTATGTTAGGCTTGCTCATTTTGAGTTTTTTATTGGCATCTTACCTTAGATAAAATGCTCCCGCTCGGCAGATTNTCTATCTGATAGAGGAAAGTTCTCAAAAATGTCTCAAGCTAATTTATAGAACCCACCTAATAGAAACGAATAAGTGTCGATACTAAGGTTTAGAAAGGGCGATGTCGGTATATGGATAGTTTTTTTCTGTCTATGTATCATCAGTGTAGTTGAGGTGTTCAGCGCTTCAAGTAACTTGTCGTATAAGACGGGCGATTTTGTCAGTCCTGTATTGAAGCATGTGCTTTTGCTTATTGGAGGTATTATATGCATGGTTGTGGTAAGCAATGTTCAGTGCAAATACTTTAAGCTTGTTACCCCTATAGTATTGCTTTTGGCTTTTGTCTCGCTTGTCGTGGTCTTGCTTTTTGGCGAGAGTACTAATGGCGCTTCGCGATGGATAAATATAGCGGGTATTCCTTATCAGCCGTCAGAACTTGCCAAAGGCGCTACTGTTCTTGCGGTGGCTCAGATACTGTCTGCCATGCAAACGCCTGGAGGCACTGACAAGCGAGCGTTTAGATACATATTATATATATCTGTCGTGATATGCGTGCTCATCTTTTTTGAAAATTTCTCTACCGCCTTCTTGCTTGCGGTGGTTGTTTTCTTGATGATGATTATCGGTGGCGTGTCGTGGAAGCAACTTCTTCCGTTGGTGGGAGTGTTAGCAGGCTTGGCAGCCATATTCCTTATTATGGTGTTTACCCTTGGCAAAGCCGATGAGCCAGAGAAGAAGGAAGTACTTGCTATGACAGAAAGGGTTGTTCAGAAGGAAGAGCCGTCAACAGTTCAGAAGGTATTCCATCGTTTTAGCACATGGAGAAACCGAATACTGAAGTTCACTGATCCAAAGGAGGTTAAACCAGAAGATTTCGACCTTGATGTGGATGGACAGATTGGCCACGCAAACATTGCGATAGTCAATTCTGACGGCTATGGCGTAGGTCCCGGCAATAGTGTGCAGAGAGACTACCTGCCACAGGCTTATTCAGATTTTATCTATGCGATAATAATAGAGGAGTTGGGACTTGAGGGCGCTTTCTTCGTGCTGATGCTGTATATAGTCCTTATGTTCCGCACAGCCCGGATAGCCAATCAGTGTGAGAACAGTTTCCCGGCTTTCCTTGCCATGGGACTGGCATTGATGTTAACATCTCAGGCATTGTTTAACATGATGGTTGCCGTAGGATTAGGCCCTGTTACGGGTCAGCCATTGCCTTTGATATCAAAGGGCGGTACATCAACGATACTTAACTGCATCTATATAGGAATGATACTCAGCGTGAGCCATACAGCGAAGACAAATCCTGAACTGGCAAACGCATAAAAATAGTCACTACTTATGAGACTCATAGTTAGCGGAGGCGGCACGGGAGGCCATATATTCCCGGCAATATCAATAGCGAATGCTGTAAAGCAGCGTCGTCCAGATACGGAAATACTCTTTGTCGGAGCGCTCGGCAGAATGGAAATGCAGCGTGTGCCAGCGGCAGGTTACAAGATTGTTGGACTGCCAGTGCAGGGCTTCGACCGTAAGCATCTTCTGAAGAATATCAAGGTGCTATGGAACTTGTATAAGAGCAAGCGTATGGCGAAGAAGATTGTCAAGGAGTTTAAGCCTGACGCGGCTGTGGGTGTTGGCGGATATGCCAGCGGACCTATGCTCGATGAGTGTTGCGCGGCAGGTGTTCCTTGCCTGATACAAGAGCAGAACTCTTATGCAGGCGTAACAAACAAACTCCTTGCAAAGAAGGTGCGTAAGATATGTGTGGCGTACGAGGGTATGGAGCGCTTCTTCCCAGAGGACAAGATTCTGCTGACGGGAAATCCTGTGCGACAGAACATCATAGAGTCTGAAATAACAAAGGAAGAGGCCTTGAAGGCTTTCGGTCTTGATGCCGACAAGAAGACGATACTTATAGTGGGTGGTAGTCTTGGAGCGCGTACCCTCAACGAAAGTGTTCTTCAACATCTTGAGGACATTAAGGATAGTGGTGTGCAGATAGTGTGGCAGACGGGAAAGTATTACTCCGAGATGATTGCCGCAGAAAAGGCGAAGGCTGTTGCTGCTGGCTGCTGGCCAGAAAATCTCCACGAGACGGATTTCATCTCTGATATGGCTGCCGCTTATAAGGCTGCCGACCTTGTGATTAGTCGCGCCGGGGCAAGTAGTATATCAGAGTTCTGCCTGATAGGTAAGCCTGTTATTCTCGTGCCATCGCCTAATGTGGCAGAAGACCACCAGACAAAGAACGCAATGGCTTTGGTTGATAAAGATGCTGCAATCTATGTTAAGGACAGTGAGGCTGCGGAGAAGGTTATCTCTGTTGCTGTTGAGACAGTCAAGGATGATGCTTTGTTGAAGAGCCTTCACGAAAATATCCTTAAACTTGCTTTGCCGGATTCAGCGGATATTATCGCAGACATGGTATTGAAACTTGCATAAGGCGAGTTCAGAACATTGAACTATTTTTTAGAAAAACCTCGGAAAAGATGGAACTAAACGATATAAAGTCAGTATATTTTGTTGGTGTTGGAGGCATTGGTATGTCTGCCATTGCCCGCTATTTCCTTAAACAAGGGAAAGTGGTGGGAGGTTACGACAAAACTCCTTCCGCCCTTACACGTCAATTGGAGAAGGAAGGAATAGCCATACACTACGAAGAGAATCTGGATCTTGTGCCTTCTGAATGCAAGGACAATCAGTCCACCCTTGTGGTATATACTCCTGCCGTGCCAAAGGAACATGAGGAACTCGTTTATTTCCAGCAGAACGGTTTTGATGTGGAGAAGCGTGCGCAAGTGCTCGGAATGTTAACCCGTTCACATAAGGGGCTTTGCTTCTCTGGAACACATGGCAAGACCACCACTTCTACGATGTGTGCGCATATTATGCACCAGTCATCAATAGACTGCAACGCTTTCCTTGGCGGTATATCAAAGAACTATGGCACAAACTATATACTCTCGGAAAAGTCGGATTATGTGGTTATAGAGGCAGACGAGTTTGACCGTTCATTCCATTGGCTCCGTCCGTGGATGAGTGTGATAACCTCTACCGACCCAGACCATCTTGACATCTACGGCACAAAGGAAGCCTATCTGGAAAGTTTTGCGCATTATTCGGAACTTGTTCAGCCCGGTGGCGCGCTTATAGTTCATAAGGGACTGGAGGTGAATATTCGTCCGCAAGAAGGAGTTACGGTTTACGAGTATAGCCGTGATGAAGGTGATTTCCATGCGGAGAACATCAAGATAGAAAACGGCGAGATAACCTTTGACTTCATATCTCCGATAGAGAATGTTTGTGGTATCTCACTTGGTCAGCCTATACCTATAAATATAGTAAACGGAATAGCAGCGATGGCGATGGCGCAGCTGAATGGCTGTACTGCCGCTGAACTTCGCGAGGGCATGAAGACATACGGAGGTGTTGACCGCCGTTTTGATTTCAAGATTCGAACAAAGAATCTCGTCCTGCTCAGTGACTATGCCCACCATCCGAAAGAGATTCTGGCGAGTGCCCAGTCGCTCCGTGAGCTTTATAAAGACCGTAAGATAACAGCAATTTTCCAGCCTCATCTTTACACTCGCACAAGAGATTTCTACAAGGACTTCGCTGATGCACTGAGCATACTCGACAAGGTTGTCTTGACTGAGATATATCCAGCGCGCGAGCTTCCGATACCAGGAGTAACCTCTCGACTCATTTACGACAATCTTGCTGAAGGTGTTGAGAAGGTGATGATAAAGAAGGATGATGTTCTTGATTACATTAAGAACAATCCGCTTGACGTTGTCGTAGTGCTTGGTGCTGGAGATTTAGATAACCAGATGGACGATATGACGAAAATCCTGACATCGTCAAACCCATTTGCGTTCTAATGCGCTCGGCTCTGCCGCTTTGCTTGCAAAGAACTTTCCACTATCAGATAGATAATG
>JABUUE010000044.1:3138-14305 GCA_021443335.1 Bacteroidaceae bacterium | reverse complement strand
AATAACAGAACAATAATACATCTATGAAATACAGCGATATAGTTACTCTTAGGTCAATGCGTCCTGCCTACAATATTCAAGAAGAGGGTATAGACGAATGGAAAACCTTTATTGCCAACGACCAGTTTAATGATATACTTGGAAGAATGGTGAAGGCTGTACGCAACAATGATGCAGACCATCATAAATCGTTGTGGATAGCAGGAACTTATGGTACAGGTAAGAGCCATGCCGGAGCGGTGCTGAAACACCTATTCTGCGACCCAGTGGAGGACATACAGGAATATGTGGAGGAGGAATACAAAAAGGATAAGTACGCACTTCTAAAATCGTCAGTGCTGCAAGTGCGCCAGCAAAAACGCTTGTTCCCAGTAAATCTGTATGGACAGCAGAGCATTGCCCATGAGGAAGACCTGTCGCTGCAGTTGCAAAAAGAGATTAGCGCGGCTTTGGCAAAAGCCGGCATTGATATTGTTGTTCGCACCGACTTCGACACATTGGTTCAACACATCGATGAGCAGCCCGCTATATGGCAATCACTGATAGACAACAACACTATTCTTAGTAGTGTGGCTCCAGACTTGAAGAAGTTGAAGCAGTTGCTTAACGCAGGCGACACAGAGGTGCTTGACCGAGTGCGCAACGCGCAGCGGATAGCTGGTATTGACATCCGTTTGCAGGGCAACAATATTCAGCAGTGGATATTTGAGGTGCAGAATGAAATAAAAAAACAAGGGGTGTATGACGGATTGCTAATAATATGGGATGAGTTCACTGAAATCATCACATCGAGCATTGGTACACGTCTGTTGGTACAATTGCAGAAGATAGCAGAGGCAATGATGAATCAGGAGAATGACACATATTTCCTCTTTATCTCGCATCCATCAGCGCTGAATACTCTGAAGGAAGAAGAGCGTGAGAAGACAAAGGGACGCTATCACTATGTAGCCTACAATATGGAGCCTGTGTCAGCATTCAAGATTATGTCGAAGAAGTTCAAGATTGTGGACGATAAGGTTTACAACAAACGAAAAGACCGTTTCTTCTCGCTACACAGTGATTTGCTCGAAAAATTCTCGCTAACATCAGCTAACGAAGAGGAAACGATTGAAAACATACAGAACCTTTTCCCATTGCACCCATCAACAGCAAATCTTGCCACATACTATGCGCGAGAGGCAGGTTCATCAAGCCGAAGTGTGTTTGAGTTCCTCGCTTGCGATGCTGTGCGTGATTTTCTTGACGAGGAGGATAATTATGCCAATGAGCGTGTTATCACATCTGACTACTTGTGGGATTATGTGCAGGAGTATTTCGAGAGTGACACCACCCGCTTCGGTGCGGTGACAGAGAGATTCAACAGCCACCACTTGGCAGTAGAAGCAGCAGGAGACAGTTATCTGCGTGTGTTCAAGGGTATCCTTCTTCTCAACGCCCTTAACAATATCGCCAACAGCGACACTGTTACTCCAAGCACAGAGAACATTGAGAGACTGTTTGTCGGTTCGGAGATGGAGAATGAACTGGTAGAGATACTTGATTTCCTCAATGACAAGAGCATCATTCAGCGTCAGCCAAACGGCAATTTCTCAATTCTCTTTACTGCATTGCCCGGAGAAGAGATTCAGAGGATAAAGGAAGAACTCACATCGAGCAACTTCCTTTACACCGACCAGGTAATCAAATTCGGCGAGACTGCACGACTTGGATTTGATAAACTCTTCAAACAGGTGAACCGTCCGCTGAGTTACCAGTTCTTCTCAAAGCAGGGCAACGAGTTCACATTGCTGAGCAAGATAGAGAATACTCATCGTCAGGCAAAGTCATACGAAGTGTTCTTGGCAGTGCTTGTGGCTCGCAGCCAGGAAGAGATGTTCGCTCTGAAAGAGATTGCAGAGAAGAATAGCAAGGAAGAGCGTTTTCAAAACACTGCTTTCGTTGTTATGGAAGCCTGTATGGGCGAGAAGAACTATGAGCGTTTCATAGAGTATCAAGCCAATGCCCAGTGCGCCCAGCGTCATGGGTTGCATAATCAGCAGAAGACCTATAACAAAAACTCCGCAGAGATGATTGAGGCTTGGATTAACGGCATGAAAGGAAGCAATGCTACCTTCTATCTTCGCGGAGACAACATGACCATAGTTGGCAGTAAGTTGGCTTCTACCATAAATAATAGCATAGCTCCGATTATCTTTGACGCCGGACCAGAATCTTTGGAACTGATTCGCGCAAAGAGTTCAACAACATATTGGAAGAAAGCATCGGTAAAAGCAACTGTGGATGCGGTATTGTCTTACAACACAAAGCAAGACATCCTTGCTTCACCAGCATGCAGCGGTCAGGGACGCCATGTGGAGTTTCTGCTACAAGACAGCGTGGATGACAATCTCAATTGGAAGAGTGATGTGGATTCAAACCACCCTCTGAAAAAGGTTTGCGACTATGTGGATGAATGGCTGTCGGGCAGGCACACCAGCAAAAACCAGACATTCAATCTTGGCGACAAGCTGAAGGGGTTGAGCGAAGCTCCTTATGGACTGTTCCAAGGATATGCGTCAATGTCAATGGTTGCTTTTGCAATGCGCAAGTATGTAAACCAGATATTCGACACAAACGGCAAACAACGTTCATCACAACATCTTGTTGATGATGTGGTAGAAATGTTCAGGGCATGGGAAACAGATAAAACCTCTTCAAAACTCAACTTCATGTTTGAGAGTAAGGAAGCTGGCAAGCTTTGCAAGAATCTTATCACCATGTTCTCGCTGAAGAAACTGAAGGGATATTCCGACATAAGTTCGCTGAAAGATGCTCGCTGGGCAATACAGCATGAATATGCCAAGGAAAAAGGCTATCCTCTGTGGTCGTTGAAGTATTGCAATAGCAAGGAAAACAGCGAGGATATGCGTACATTGATTGACAATATAATTAGGGTGGTAAGCAATCCTGAAAGCATGAAGAACCCGCAACTGCTCAATGATACCATAAATGGATACGATACCCAAAAGTATGAGTGGGGCAACTTACTTCAGGAGAATAATGGTGGAAACTACAAAGAGGGTTTTGACAACTTCATTAAAAGCGTTGAGATTGTAAACATACAAGACAGCGAAATTGACGAAGCTCTGAAATATCTACATGGGCATCTTGAAGGAGAGGTTGGTCTGTGGTCGGAACTTGATGTCAAGGACAAACTGAAGGACTGGCGTATGTCTCAACAGGCAAAGACTGTGCCAACACCTCCAGTTTATACTAATGATGAAAATGATAATACTTCTGAGTATCCTGTAGTTGTTAGCGAATCGTCTGAGGAAACTGCCACCAAGCGCAGCAAACTCAAGGATAAGTTGAAGTTTATGCCGACATCAGAGCTGAAAGAAGTTATTGATGAGATAGTGGAAAAGGAAAACGGATATATTCTTGATATACTTTTGAAATATGTACAATGAGTATAGAGACTTTGAAGAGCTGAAGGCTGTTGTTCTCAACGACAAAGAGTCAACAGGAATGGATGTCTCAACGCGAAACAGATACCCAATCCGTTTTGTGTTGTTAGACAATTTCCGTGATTGTAGCCAATTTGTTGATTTTGTCCTTGAAGACCTTGGCGCAACTGTTCAAAGTGTGGATAAATGGATAGACCCGGAATATCCAGACTTGATGCTTACCCATACGGAACTTGCCGTTCGCGTAAAGGAACATATAAAGTCGATGAACGGTCAGGACTGTGTGATAGCACCCTTTTCGGAATTGGCAAGGTTCTATGATAATGACACAAAGAGAACCTTTGACGCGCTGCTGAAAACAATCAAAGCTATCGAAGCGAGTGCCATTGCAGCAGAGAAACATCAAAGGGTGTATGTGCCTATCGTAGGATTGGAAGGCAAGATGGAGACTTTCAGCAATGACTCCCAAAGTACCATCTGGAGACTGCGTAGTGAGGAGAATGAGTTTACATATCGGCTTATTCTAACTGATAAGGAGACGTATGGGGTGAAGGGCTTAAGCAAGCACTACACTATAGTAAATACTATGCAAGAATGGCTAAATGT
This sequence comes from Bacteroidaceae bacterium, assembly GCA_021443335.1. Taxonomy (GTDB): domain Bacteria; phylum Bacteroidota; class Bacteroidia; order Bacteroidales; family Bacteroidaceae; genus Prevotella. The sequence continues at coordinate 10,250 of JABUUE010000044.1, read as the reverse complement.
GTGGAAGGATGCAAACAAGCAGGTTACTCCAAACATAATATGTGCTTCACATAGCATCTTTGCAAATGCGGGTTACGCGCGACCTGATAATGCTTTCGATTTCGTAGTATGCAATAACGCCTACGAATTTCTTTCCAAAGGATTGCAGTTGCAGTTTGGTGGTATGGCACAGGACCAGAGTGATGGCGAAAACTGGGAGGAACTTGCCCGAAGCATAGATGTAACGAATGGCTTTAGTTTTGACAAGTTTGTTCAAAATTATTTCTGTATTAGTGAGATTGACTCGTACAAGACCTTCATTAAACTCTGGTTTGAATATCCGGGGAACTTTCAAAGATGGCTGCTTGCAAAGTTCTATCAAATACAGGAAAACGGACAAGGCTTTATTTGCAAAAGCCTGAGTAAGACATCGCTGCTTACAGGCAACGAGTTTGTGGAGCAGATGGCATTGGGTATAACTGAGATAGACGCGGAAATGCAAGAACGCTGCTACTGTCTAAAAGAAGCCGCGCGTCATAACGTTGTAATGCGTGAGGGTGTCCAGTCAACCCTTGCTAATAGGCTTGTGATGATTGCAAGTAAATACAATGAAACAAGTGCATTGAAATACTTTACAGGTATTACTCAGAAAGAGAAAGAACTTGTTATATCATGGCTTGGTCGGGGTAAGATTACAATTGACCAAGTTAAGGACTTTTATCCAGACCTGTACTTCTATCTCTCGGAACCTCTTGGCGTGTCTGTGAATGTTCCATCATGGGTGTCACCATACTTGAAGGAATACAAACGAGCGAAGATTGCCAATAGCTATACAAAAGAAATAGACCTGCTTGTAAAAGAACAGAATGACTCCGAAGTTAGTTTTGACACCTGGTATCAGAATTTTAGTACTACACGCACACTGCTTCAGGGACGTGGAGATATAGAAGTGTACTATTGGATTGACGGACTGGGCATAGAGTGGATACCTCTCATTAAGGAGGTTATTCGAGAGAAAAACGCTCAGAATATCTTCTTGAACGAGATAAAAATTGCAAGAGCTATACTGCCTACAAAGACAAGCGTCAATAAGACGGATTTGGAAAAGCTGCTTCCTCCGATGGGAAAATTGGAGAAGGCTGGCGACCTTGATTCTCTTGCTCATCAGCCAACTAATCTCTGGCCTTCAACAATAATAAAAGAGATAGAATTGGTACGCGAGATTATTGATGATATTATGATGAAGTACAATGGTAAGAAAATAGCAATTATATCTGACCATGGCTTGACATATTTGTCGCAACTTTCAGACGGCTTAGGACTTGCAGGCTGCGAATCTGACCATCATGGACGTATAGCTGTTAAGATGAAAGGTACATGGACAACAGATGATAATTATTTTCGTCTGGAGGATGGCAAGACTGTTTGCGCATTGAAGCACAAATCACTGTGCAACAAGGTTCCTAAGGGACAGGGCATTCATGGCGGTTGCACCCCAGAGGAGGTGCTTGTTCCTATCTTTGTCATTTCAAGTTTCGTGCAAGACGCCCAATGGTCAGCAGACCTCTTGACATTAGAGTTATCTGGTGCTAATCCGACATTAAAGTTCAGAATCAAGAATATGCCTACGGTTGAAATTCCTTTTGTTGAGTATAATGGTCAACGATACGCATTGCACCAAATTGATAATGAATTGTATGAGAGTGATTCCATCAATGTTACTGACCAAGATAATACAGTTATACTTATTATAGGTAAAGTAAAACGTAATTTTAATGTAAGTGTTGAAACTGGGGCGCAGGAAGACGACCTATTCAGTTTTTAAGTAATTCGAGCGATTTATGAAATCAGAAATCAGCAATAAAATAAGACAATACTTCTCTGCTATGTCTATCTTCAAAGACCCAGAGAAGACGAACAGCATATTTGCAGGTCGTAATCTTCCTGCATTTGTGAAGGACTTTCTCCTCAAGCGTTATCTTAATATCCAGACAGGAGAGATAGACACATTAGCTTTGACTCAGTTCCTTGACCAGGTTGTTCCCTCTAAAAGCGGCTCTGTAAAGGATAAGATAGTTTCGGGAGAGGAAGTTGTTCTTTTGGCTCGCTTCATTATAAACATTGACCTCAACAAGGGCATCAAACAGTTTGCTATTCCTGACTACGGCATCAAACTAAAGGAAGGAATCATCCCTGAGTTTACATATAACAAACACAAGGGAGAACTTGTAGATGGTGAGAAGTGGGGGATAATCAAACTTTGCTTATTGCTCGATGATGACGGCAAGAAATATCATGTGCAGATGGTTGATTACAAGCCATTCAAACCATATAGCTCTGTAGATGTGAACTATTTGTCTGAGGCTCGACAGCATTTTACGACAGAAGAATGGATGGATGTACTCTTGTCTGCTATGGAGTATGACCCTGATGGTTTTGTTAATATGACTCAAAAGATGGAGTTCCTTACTCGTCTTTTGATTTTTGCAGAACCACGTCTTAATGTAATTGAACTTGCTCCAAAAGGTACAGGTAAGTCTTATGTCTTTGGCAATTTATCCAAATATGGCTGGCTTGTCAGTGGCGGTAAAGTAACACGTGCCAAGTTATTCTTTGATAAAGCAAAACAGCAGAATGGTATTATAAAGAATCATGATTTTACAGTCTTTGATGAAATCCAAACAATCGTTTTCCAAGAACCAGCAGAGATACAAGCCGCTTTGAAGTCATATTTGGAGAGCGGAAAGACAACGATTGATAATAATGAATTCACATCGGAGTGTGGCTTGATGCTTATGGGTAATATTCCATTGACAGAACAGCGTAAGCCTATATCACCGATGTATTTCGACTCACTTCCTGAGAATTTCCGAGAATCCGCGTTGTTAGACCGTTTCCATTGCTTCATTGAAGGATGGTTGTTGCCTCGAATAGACAATAGTATGATTTTTAAGGGATGGACTATAAATGTTGAGTACTTCTCAGAGATATTACATACGATGAGAACTAATAACACCTATGGTCTGCTGTTTGACCAGTTGGTGCAGTTTGAGGAGAAAGCAGATGTGCGCGATTCAAAAGCAATCAAGCGTATAGCTACAGGGTACATGAAGTTACTTTTCCCACATTGGAAAAACATCGAAGATGTAAATCGTGATGAATTTGAAGTTTACTGCCTTAATCCTGCAGTTCATCGTCGTGGCATAATCAAGGAACAATGCCATAACATTGACCCTGAATTTAAGACAAGAATGCCTAATGTGTATATTGTATAAGGTTAAAATCAAATAATCCAGGGTGCCATGAGTAAACTTGATAATATCTTTCTTAGAATAATACAAGACAGTCAATTTGCAGACACGATAGGCAATGATGCTTTAAGGATTAGGAACCTGGATGATGGCAAGAGGGCTGTAAACAAGCACATAAAAGCCGTTGCAGAGGTTCTTGACATGTTGAATAAAAAACTGGCAGAAGCAAGAAGTGACATGAGTATAAAAGGAAAAACAGGGAATGTTGTTATTGATGACTCTGAATACCAAACTGTTTATCGAAAAGTTGTTTCGCTGCTTACGAAATAGGTATTGTTATGATTATAAAGAAGCTAATTATAAATAATTTCCGCAGCTACTACGGTGAGAAAGTCTTTATCTTCTCAAAAAACCTAAATCTGATTTTAGGCTCAAATGGAGATGGTAAGACAACATTCTTCGAAGCTCTGAATTGGGTGCTTACTCCAAAGGATGCTCCAAAAGAGGCTGGTGACAAAAATCCCGAAGAAACAACTCTTGTGTCCGCAAAGATGTTTAGCAAAATGAATGTAGGAGATAAGGGAAGGGTTAGTGTTTCAATCGAGATTACATACGAACAGGAAAAATTCACGAATAACAGAATCATTGAGCGTTCCTTTGTCGTTGAGAAACAAGGCGAAGGGAAAATGGCGGTAGTAGAACGCGCTCATGACGCCTACCTGTGTTCTGCCGGACAGAAAGGCAAGAAGCTGATGACACTTAGGGAGGTATTGGAAACAGGCGGAGCATTTCCTGCAGTCATTAAGAAATACCATCTTTTTAAGGGTGAGGACAAACTGAATATTTTTGATAATAAGGACACACTCCAGAATCTGATTGACCTTTATTCTGATGTCAAGGATATTGTTCCATTCAAAGGCTTTGCTGCCTATGCCAAAAGCATGGCGGAAAAAGCCATCGCTGGTTCTAAGCAGAAAGCAACCGCGAACACAAAAGCAGTTGCGAAATTAAATAAGGAAATAGTTGAGCTTGGTAAAAAACTGGAACAATATGAAATGCAGCTATCACAAGCAAAGAGTACATACAACGAGGCAGACGCAAAGTTGGAAGGATTAAAAGAAGACATGGCTGCTATAAAAAGAATAAATGAACTGCAAGAAAAAGAGAAAGAGATAAAAAAATACATCACTATATTGCAAAAGCGAATTGATGAGGATTTCAGTCGCCATTTGTTAGACCAGCAATGGATTTTGATGGGCTTCACCCCTATAATTGAAGAATATAATCGTAAGATGCAGTCTTTCTTGGCAAGTAAGGCTAATATAGAGAGAGAGTATGAAAAGAAGCAGGAAGAGGAACACGACAAGGAACTTACCAAGAAAGCAAAAACAGAACTTGAAAAGATAGCGTGGAAAATGAATGATGTGGAGAAAATGAAATATATGCTCCACACGCATCGTTGTGCAATTTGCGGTTCAGAAGCACCAGAGGGTTCTGTTACATATGACTTTATCAAGCAGAGAATCCATGACGTTATAGAGTTACTGACTCCCAAACCGACAGATAAGAAAGTTGAAATTAAAAAGTATTTCAGCAATGATAATATAGAGGATTTGGTAAAAATGGGTGATAAACTTGTTGATGAAGAAAGCAAGATTTATACAAATATAGAAGGAATACCATCTGTGATTCAGATGAGGTTCGCCGATAATCAAAAGATGAGAGATGACATAGCCGCTTGGAGTCAAAAACTAACGAAAATAGCGAATAAGATAGCAAGTCTAAATGCTAATTCGGTGTCAGGCATAAATCTTTTGGATTACGCAAACGATATTGATTCTATCAACCAACTTATCTCACAACGCGAAGATTCTGGCCTGGAAAGAAATCGCTTACTACAGATAACTATTCCAAAGGCGAAAGAGGAACTGCAGAAGAAACGTGATGAACTAAAGAAGTTAATGAAGGCTGCTGGCAATGATGCACAGTACGATGTTTATGAGTTTTTTAGACATCTCCATAACGCTATAGAGAATACAGAAGAAGCCACTACGGAGGAGTTGTTAGCATCTATTGCCAAAAATGCGAATGTGTTTTTAGCACAACTCAATGTCGATGATTTTACAGGTGTTATTCGTATATACATTAAGGACAACAAGCCAATGATTGATTTAGAGGATAAAAATGGTAAAATCATAACAAATCCTAATACCTCTCTGCTCACAACAATGCACATTAGCATCCTTCTTGCAATATCTGAATTGACAAAAGAGAGCAAGCGTAGTGAATATCCGTTAATCTTCGATGCCCCAACTTCTTCTTTTGATGAAGGCAAGGACAAGTCTTTCTATGATTGCCTTAACACCAAGGTTGACAAACAATGCATCGTTGTCACCAAGAGCTTCCTCTTAAAGAATGAGAAAACTGGTGAATATGAGATAGATAAGGTTGCGCTTGACAAACTGAATTGCAAGAAATTCCGCATCAAGAAACTATCAGATGGCTTCGATAAACTTGATATTACTACAATTGACACACAAGTAAACGAAATAACTGATTGATATGGCGACATTATATGATACATGGCTCAATAGAATAGATTCATATTACGAAGAGCGTTACTATGAACCTGTTATAGAGGAATTATGTCAGTACCATGGAGGCTCTGCAGATGCTCGTGATGGTAAGGGTAAATTCTTTAACGCTGGCTATGAGGTTTTTATATATGCGTTCTTCCTTGGATTATATTATGGAGAGAGAACACCTTTAACAGGTCCCAAACGAAAATTTAGAATGGAAATGTTTACATGGGGCAGGAAGTCCACAGAGGCTGGGCGTAAAGATTATACTGTGATTCAGAAGTATATATTTGCCGCTCTAATCGCAAAGTCGGATGTTGATTTGCTTGCCGTAGATAAAGGAGAACTTTCACTGGACGATGCGTGCGACATCCTAATGACGACATTAAATGAGTATGCAAATACCGGCTTCCAACAGCTACTCCCTCCAAAACAAGACCAACTTAACACAAAACTTTTGGAAAACACAGGACTGTTGGATATGATAAGAAACTTCTGCGGCAAATAAGTGTATAATCCTATAGGGGAATATGTCTATTTTTAGAAGGTTGAACGACAAACAAGACGATGGGACGTAATGAAATGCTTGACAAGCTTGGTGAAATAAAAGCTCTCACCACAAATCTTGTAGTTACTTGCGACATGGGAATACAATTTGATGTAATGACATCAAAAGGCGTATGCACCAACATTGGCAATGTGGGGAATTGGCCTTGCTACAAGATGCCGATTACACCTGAACTTCTTGCGTTAAAAAAATGTGCAGAGGATGGGGCGAATATCCCGACAGAGAGGGTACTTGAAGTTGAAGTTTGCAAAGAACTTCTAAGCTATACTGATATGTTTCAAGGGAAGTCTTGGGTTGTTGAGGACGATGTACTTTCAGAATGTGTCAGGAGTCTTGTTGAAGAACTTAAAGATATTAACCTGGAAACAGAATTCTTCTATGCGTTTGCTGACCTTGAAGAATGGGGCGAGCATGAGATAAAGATTTTCAATGACTACGACGACCTTTGTGAGTATTTCGGTAAAAGATTTGGTTCAGACGATGAACTCTATGCGGAAATGGATGATGAAGAATTACTGCGGACATATCAAGTAGCAGAAGAATATTGCTGGAATGGCGTTCAATTCAAGAATTTTTGCGATGTTGAGAAGGTAGAAGATAACCATTAGCATTCGTTTTGTAAAAAATCTTTTTCTCTGAAAAAACAATGGCGAAATCACTATTGATAAAGGACACGACAGTGTCGGAAAGAGCGCAGATAGTTCGTGAGGCACTTGGTTGCGATAGCGACTGCGA
>JABUUE010000044.1:0-2863 GCA_021443335.1 Bacteroidaceae bacterium | reverse complement strand
GAGGAATGGCTTGAAAATGTAACATCCGGCGACTATCAGAAGTATTACGAAAATATGTATGCAGGGAGATAATCCCCACGACAACAGCCATTTACCATTTAATCATTGACAATTTACCACTATTAGTTGTGCTGCTAACAAAGCATATAGCGGTAAATTTTCACTGTAACAGTGGTCAATGACTATTGATGGTAAATGGCTAATAGTGGTAAATGGTAAATGGTTCAATGGTAAATGACAGATGATAACGCTTTATCCACTGCTCTTTGAGAATAACTTTCATCCAACCATTTGGGGCGGCAACCGCATCAAGCCAATGAAAGGCCTGGCAACTGACGCAGAGCCTATAGGCGAGAGTTGGGAATGTAGTGCCGTGCCTGGTAACGAGTCGGTTGTGGCTAACGGTGTCCTTGCAGGCAAAACGCTCAACGAACTCGTTAATGAGTATGGTGAACTGCTGCTCGGCAAGACCGTTTTCCAAATGTATGGCAAGACCTTTCCGCTGCTAATCAAATTCATTGATGCGGCGAAAGACTTGTCTATACAGGTGCATCCCGACAATGATATGGCACAAAAATACCATAACTCCTTTGGAAAAACGGAGATGTGGTATATCATGGATGCAGAGCCAGGTGCAAAGCTCTACTCTGGCTTGAAGTCGCCAATATCAGTCTATGAATACAATAAGCGCATAGAAGATGGCAGCATCTGCGAGGTGCTTGCTTCGCATGATGTGAAAGCGGGCGACACTTTCTTCATACCCGCTGGTCGCATACATGCTATCTGTGGTGGCATTCTTTTAGCGGAGATTCAGCAAAGCAGCGACCTTACATACCGCATCTTCGACTATAACCGTCCAGGACTGGACGGTAAAATGCGCGAACTGCATACGGAACTTGCTGCAGAGGCTATCAACTACAAGGTTTTTAATGATTATCGCGGTCATTATGAGCGGCGTATAAACAAGCCAATTTGTATCGCCGAGTGCGAATACTTCACCGTAAAACTGCTTGAAACCACCCGCGCCTTCCATCGAAAACTGTATAAATACGACTCTTTCGTGTCCTATATGTGTCTTGAAGGCACTTGCACTATCACTCTCCGCTCATGGGAGAAATTCAACAAGAAGGACGAGCCTTGCGTGAAGCAAATCACTCTCACTAAAGGAAACAGTTGCTTGATACCAGCTGGCATAGCTGACTTTGATGTTACGCCACATAATCAGCAAGGCATAACTCGCCTCTTAGAAACATATATCAATAACCGCGACTACAACTAAAGATGAATATCTGCGCATTATCAACGGCAAAAGGTGGTGCTATTGCCGTCATACGAGTATCTGGTCCTGATGCAATTTCTATTGTATCGGGACTATTTGTTTCCTCTCGCAAAGGGAAATCACTTAACAATGCTAAAGGACAAACGCTCCATTACGGCACTTTTGTTGCCCCCAAGTCTCCTCTCTGCCCCCTATCCGTGCCGCGCGACTCGGTCGCGCAGTCTCCCTCCCCTAAGGGGGATGGTTGGGGTGAGGCTTCTTCTCCCATCGACGATGTCCTCGTCTCCGTCTTCCGTGCGCCCCATTCCTACACTGGCGAGAACGCTGTTGAAATATCATGCCACGGCAGTTCGTATATCATCAATAGCATATTGCAAGCCCTCATAAGCAGCGGCTGCCGACAAGCCCAGCCTGGCGAGTTCACCCAGCGTGCCTTTCTTAACGGCAAAATGGATCTCTCTCAAGCAGAAGCTGTGGCAGACATTATCGCAAGCACTAACGCCGCCACCCACCGAATGGCAATGTCGCAACTGCGCGGCAACTTCTCTTCAGAACTTGCCACCCTTCGCGAGAAACTCCTTCACCTAACATCTCTTATGGAACTTGAACTTGATTTCTCTGACCATGAAGACCTTGAGTTTGCCGACCGCACTGAGTTATTACAAATTTCCCATAGCATTTTTGACCATATCCAGCACCTTTCCGACTCGTTTAAGGTAGGGAAAGCGCTCAAAGGCGGTGTACCCGTTGCAATCGTCGGTAAAACGAATGTCGGCAAATCAACCCTTCTCAACCGTTTGCTCCACGAAGACAAAGCCATTGTCAGCGACATTCACGGCACGACACGCGATGTGATAGAAGACACAATCAATATCCGCGGCATTGATTTCCGCTTCATAGACACAGCAGGACTTCGTCAAACGGAAGACAAGATAGAGCGCATTGGCATAGAGCGCACCCACAAGAAGATACAAGAAGCCGCCATCATAATCCACCTCGCCGATAATCCCGACGACTTTAATGCTCCCATCACCTATCCGTTTCCTACAAATGAGTCGCAGTCCTCTCCTAAAATCCTCCGAGTCCTCAATAAAATCGACGCTCTCCCTTCACAATCTGTGCCCTGCGACTCGGCCGCAGGACTCCCAATCCTCCCTATTTCCGCAAAGCAAAACATCAACATCAACCGCCTTGAAGACGCTCTTGTTGCTGCCGCGGACATCCCTGAAATAAAAGAGAACGACATCATCGTTACTTCCGCCCGCCACTACGAAGCCCTGATAAAAGCCCAAGAAGCCTTGCAGCGTGTCCTTGACGGCATGAACATCGGCATTCCCACCGACCTTCTCAGTGAAGACCTACGCCAATGCCTCACTCACCTTGCAGACATCACAGGCGGTCAAATCAGCACTAACGAAGTCCTCTCCAACATCTTCTCTCACTTTTGCATCGGGAAATAGTATACCTACAATATGTTATGGCAAAAATAGGTTATATATTCCTTGCGAAGAACTACCTCACCAAGGATGAGGACACTGCCTGGATGAAGGATTTCGGCTGTGAGAGCATAGTCGAGGAGCAGGC
>JABUUE010000043.1 GCA_021443335.1 Bacteroidaceae bacterium | reverse complement strand
CTTCCTTTCAGTCAGTGACATCATTGTCTATCTGATAGAGGAAAGTTCTAAGTATGATTACCTGCTTAAAGGCAAATAGAAACCTCCAAAGCAAATCATTCCCCTCTCCTGATGGAGAGGGGTTAGGGGTGAGGCTTACTTAGTACTTTGTACTTTCCTCCGCGCTCCTACAATAAAGAACACTGCCATATAGAAGATGCCTTGCACGATGAGGGCTGCAAGATACGGATAGACATCTTGTATCGTGCTGTTCATCTCGTTAAGGCGTACAAAGGCGCGGGCAGCGGGAGTGCTCGGTATGAACCACGCCACATACTCCCAGAACTCTGGTATGGCAACCTCTGGCCATGATATGCCGACAAGGAAAAGCATAGGCAGCGAGGAGAAGACGATACAGACCATGCAGTCCTCACGCTTCTTGAACATTGTGCTCAACGCCATGGCGAAACATAGCATGGCGAACAGCGTTGGGACAACGAATATGCAGAACTCGCTGACTGTTATATGCTGGGAGAAGCCAAAAAACTTGGGAGTAAGAAGCAGAACATAGGCGGCATTCCATATATAAAGAAGTCCGTAGCCGAAGAAGGTAGAGAGGAAATCCTTGGTCAGCGAGTCGCCAAACATACTCGGTGTGCTCGCATATTTACCATCGGTATATTGCGCCTTCTGACGTCGCCAGCCGGCACGCATGCAGACAGCCAGCACAAGGGTCTGCTGAATGAGTATTACAATCACCGCCTGCAGAAGGAAATTGCCGTAGCCGCCAGTCTTGTTGAATAGCTGATGGTCCACCATCTTTATAGAGTTCTCCTGCAGTTTGTCCTCCCGTCGGGTGGTGTTCTGCGCCAACTTCAGCTGTATCTTGGAACTTGCCTCGAGCGTCAGGTTGGTGAGCGTTATGTATATCGCCTTGTAATAGAGCAGGAAACTCATGTCGATGTACGCGCTTATCGTAGATTGCTCCAGTCGCGCTGTCTTCTGCTCATAGTCATAAGGGAAGAAGACTATGCCGTAAGCCTTCTGCTCGGCAAGCTTGCGCTCCGCCTCTTTCATGTCAGTACACAAATAAGCCACGTCAATATCCGGTGTGGCGTCAAGCTTTTGGATAAACTGGCGTGAGCTTTTGCTTTTCGACATGTCAACAACACACACAGGCACCTCCCTCACCACCTCGTTCGTGTATATCCAAGAGTAGAGGAAGGGATAAACTAACGGTACGATGACTGCCAACAGCAGCACGCCCTTGTCGCCGAATATGGAAAGCAGAGTCTTCACGGAATGTACTCGTATTCTTTAAAAGCCTTCTTAACAAGCCACAACACAAGCAACGGTGTGGCAGCGAATATTATCAAGCCGCCTATCCACAGCCATGCGTATTGCAGCGGATAACCGTGGAACACCATCAGCTGGTAAGCCATAAAGTAATGCCTCAGCGGGAACAGATATGACACCGCCTGCAGTATTGGGTCCATGGCAGCTATAGGGAATGCCGTTCCCGACATGGAGAAGTTAAGCACGCTCCACAGCGAGCAGATGCTTATAGCCATACGGAAATGCGGACAAATACCGAACATGAACACGGCGAAACCTTGCGCCGCAAACACCATAAGCACCGTCAGCAGCATTATCGTCGGCCAGCCGCTCTCGCGCGGGAAGTCAAGATAGGTGTAGAAATATATCTGGCAGCACGCCATGATGACTATATAAATGGCGGCTATAGGCAGCATCTTCTTCACCAAAACAAGGAGGATGCTGTTGCCATTGTCCTGAAGGGTCTTCTTTGCCGTGTCTTCGCGCAGCTCCTCGCCAAGCGAATAGATGCTCATCATCGACACAAACATCATGATAAGACCGGGAATAATCATCGTCGATAGATAGGCGTTGTAATTGGTCCAAGGGTTGCCTATCATGTGTGCATCCAAGACCACGGGCTGCAGAACAGTCTGTATCTGCTTGTCGGGCACACCCTTCGCGCGCAGCGTTGACTGCGCCACCGATGCCTTCGCAAGCATTGTTATCGTTCGCAGTTCCTTATAGGCAAGCGTACCGGCGCTGAAGAACGCTGTATTATAATAATAATGTATAGTAGGCTGTCGGAAAGATGTTATGTCTGTTGCAAGGTTTTCCGGGAAGACGATATAACCGTAAATCTCGCACTTCGTTATAGCCTCCCTTGCCTCTGCCTCCGTACGATAGACCTGCCTCACCTTGGTCGACTGGAAAGTGTCGAGCTTGCGGATGAGTGTCCGCGTCACAGACGAATGGTCAAGGTCAACCACACCTATGGGCATCTCCATAGGCAAACCCTCGCTCATCAACGACGTGAAGAAGATGATGATGAAGATAGGGGCGATGATGAAGGCAAAGAGCTTTACTTTCATTTCATTATCAAACTCATTCCAGGTCTCAAGCCCTCAACCTTGTCAACGGGACGAGCCTTTATCTCAAAAGTCTTTATGTCATACTGACCTTTCTCCTTGGTAGCTTTCCACACGGAGTAAGTGCCCTGGTCCTTCATCGCAAATACCTTCAGCTTGATATCCTTGTCGAAGGCCGGACAGTAAGCCATGAACTCAGAGCCTACCTTCATGCCTTTCAGCTTGTCTTCGCGGATATTGAATGTGCCCCACGCGTCGTCCATCATTGACACTGTCATTATCGGACTGCCGGAACCTACTAACTCTCCAATCTTCGGATATATGGCAGACACCTCGCCGTCGAACTCAGCATACTGCACTCTCTCCTTGAGATAGGAGTTTACTTCCTGCACAACGCCCTTCGCCTGGTTGCGCTTCGCTGCGGCAGCTCTCTTCTCCTCCTCGCGCGCGCCCTTCACAGCCATGTCATACTGGCTCTTCGCCGCCTCACACTGTGCCGTTGTGGCGTTGAGCATCGCCTGCGCCTCGTCTCGCTTCTGCGCCGTCATCACTCCACCCTCATAGAGGCGGTTCACGCGCTCGTACGACTTTTCGGCAATCTCCTTGGCAGCCTGCGCCTGGTGCCACAGCTCCATAGCGCCGCGTATCTGCTCCTCGCGCGCACCCTTGTTAGCCATATCGCTCAGTGCCTGTGCCGCATCTTCCACACTCGATGCCTGCACGCCCTTCGCCTCCACGTCGGGAGCGTCGAGCACGGCAAGGCGGTCGCCCTTCTTTACAAAGTCGCCCTCACGGACGCAAATATCCTTCACACGTCCGGGAATCTTAAACGACACCCGGTATTCCTCTACTTCCACCTGTCCTTGTACGCTTTCGTCCTTCTGTTCCTTACCGATGGTGAAATGACCTATTGCCGCCACCGCGCCCACAACAAGGGCGAAAAGCAATATGCCGAGAGTTATGTTTATAGCCTGTTTCATAGTTTGCCAAGGTTTTTCTTTAAGCTCAGTTTAGCCAATACCAATTCTATCTCTGCGTCTATGCGCTGCGTCTCTGCTTGCAGCCATGCTGTCTGCGCCGCCATCACGTCGGTCGAGGTTATCACTCCCTCCGAGAATCCGAGGTTTGCACAACGCAGATTCTCCTCCGCCTTTTCAATGTTCTTTTCGGATATATCCAGTTTTCGCTGTGCTTCCGATATCTTGAACTTGTCTTGCGACACCTGCAGCTCTATCAGCTCGTTAGCCTCCTCTATCTGCAGCTCCGTGATATGTGTGGCAGCACGCGCCGCGTTCAGCTTGTACGCCGTGTCGTGCCAGTCCCAGATAGGTATGCGCGCCATGATGCCCACCGTCCAGTTGACACCAAATTTCTTTTCGAAGCCGTTGTAAATGCTTGGGTTAGACACCAACACACCCGCTGTTGCAAGCACCTGCGGACGGTTAGTAGCCTTGATAAGCTTCTGTGCCGACTTCGACATGTCTGACATGTGCGAGAGCAGTTGCAGCTCTGGGCGGTTTGAAAAGTCGGCAGTGTTCTGTATGTCGGTGTCTAAAAGCGCTGAAGCCGCCAACAGTTCCTCCGTGCTTATCTTCTCGTCGGCAAGCGTAATCTCCGTGCTTATGGGCAGACCGCAGAGCTGGCAGATGAGCATCTTGGAGAGTCGCAGACCGTCTTCCACCTGCAGCTGCGTCATCTGCGCCTCGTTGAGCGCCACCGACACCTTCAGTCCGTCGGCACGCGTAGCGACACCCTCGTCGATACATTTCTTCACGTCGGCGTTGAGCTTACCTACCAGTCCCACGAACTTGTCGGCGAGCTGCTTCTTGTGCGACAGTTGCACCACAAACCAGTAAGCCTTGTCTATATCATAGATAGTATTCTGGCGCGTCTGCTCGTACGATGTCTTGCTCATCTCCTCAGTGATTGCCGCCATCTCTTTCGCCGTGTTTATCGCACCGCCCATATAGACAGGCTGCGTAACCATCACCGAGCCGGCAAACAAATCGCGCGAATCGGTGCGGAAAGCGTTTACCACATCGTTGCCCACAGCGTTGAGTGCCGCTGCCGCTTCGGGCATCGACTGCTGCATCATGCCGCTGATGGTCTGCGCCTGCTGCTGCGTGATTACCCCCTGCTGCACCATCTGCATGATGATGTCGGGCAAGCCTTCAGCCAGCCCGCCCGTCAGCGAGGTGCCCAGGTTGGAGAGCATGGACTTCTGCGAACTGTTGAGAATGGATATCTCGCGCCCGAAATGCTCATAGCCGAGCACGGCGCTCACGCGGGGCAGGGCAAGAGTCTTCGCCGACTTGCGCATGCTTGCCGTCATCTCGCCCTTTACCCTCTCCATCGCAATCTTCTTGTTGCCCTCCACGGCCAACTGCCGGCACTCGTCGAGTGTCAGCGTGCGCTGCGAGAAAGCGGGGCTTGCCGCTACCAGCGACAAGAGTATAATATATAGCTTTCTAATCATAATTTTTTTAGGTTACCTCTACCTCATATCTTTAACCTTAATTCAAACTTAACATTAGACCGTGCAAAATTAAACAAAAAAACTTTTTGCAAACAATTATTACCCAAATTAATACAGAAAAGTTCGCAAAAAACCATAATATTACCGCCATCAAGAACAAAAAGTGTAGCCATTAAGGGCAAATTACACTCTCAATGGCTACATCTTAACAAAGGAAACAAGGTGTATATTCTTATTGTAAGATTACATCTTTTAGGGCAAAAATTATGCAAATTGATAGTTTTTTAAACACTTATTCTCTCTATCGTTTGCATAATATTCTCAGTTTTTCTAACTTTGCGGCACAAATAGAAATCTAAACCTTAATAACACCTTAATATAATATATGACTACTTTGGCTTGAAGAACACTATGCCATGCACATTTAACCTTAATATTTAATTATCAATTTCTAACCTAATCAACTGTTTTTATGGTAAATTTCAAGAATTTGCTTGGCCTGTTGGTTGTGCTCTTGCTGAGTGCGCCGTTAGGTCTATTTGCGCAAACCAGAACCGTAACAGGCGTTGTACGCACAGCCACCGAGACGCTTATCGGTGCTACGGTCACTGCCGACGGTAAATCGAATGTAGGTGTAATCACAGACATCGATGGTCGTTTCAGTATGAAAGTCCCCTCGGGCACAAAAAAACTTAGGGTTTCATATCAAGGCTACAAGACCGTTGATGTGCCACTGACATCACAATCAAACTACGAAGTAACCCTCGTTGAGGACGCAAAGATGCTCGATGAGGTGGTTGCCATTGGTTATGCCAAGGTGCGTCGCCGTGACCTTACTGGCTCAACAGTATCAGTGGGCTCCGAAGACCTTCAGCTTGCGCCTGTAACAACCGCCGCTCAGGCATTGGCAGGAAAGGCTGCCGGCGTAAACGTCATACAGCAAAGTGGTGCGCCAGGAGCTGACATACAGATTACCGTCCGCGGAGGAACATCCATCACTCAGAGCACTTCTCCTCTTTATATCGTCGATGGATTCCAGATGGAGAACGGTCTGCAGAACGTTGACATCAACGATATCGAGACCATCGACGTGATGAAAGACGCGTCGGCAACAGCCATCTATGGTGCGAGAGGCTCAAACGGTGTTATCCTCATCACTACAAAATCAGGAAAGACAGGCAAGACGGAAATCAACTACAACGGCTTCGTCAGCTTCAACACTTTGGGCAAACACCTCGACCTGCTTAACACGGAGCAGTATGTAAAATACCAATATGAGTTCCAAGCTCTTCGCGGAAACACTGCACAGTGGGCAAATATGTTCTACAATGGCGACTTCAACGACCCTTCATTCGGGGCCACAGTAGCCGACTATATCCATAACAACTACGCCAACCGCTCCACTATTGACTGGCAAGACCAGGTGTTCGGCAAGACTGGCATCACGCAGAACCATAATGTTACCCTCAGCGGAGGCAATGAGAAGACACGCTATATGCTCAGCTACAACTTCGTGGGCGAGAACGGTATCATGGACAAACACGGATATAAGAAGAACAGTATCCGCGCGAAAATCAACCATGAGCTGATGAAGGGCGTGCGTTTCGACTTCGCTTCAAGCATGCAGGTAACAGCTATCGACGGTGGCGGAAGCCTCGGCGGCAAACTGAAACAGACCATCCTCATGCCGGCAACAGGAGGTATATTATGGACTGACCAGCAGATGATAGGCAGCGACACAGGCCGCGAGATTGGAAACATGATGGGCGAGGCTAACTACGACTCACGAAACCCTATCATCGACAACCTCTCTATCACCAACACACGTTTCACTCGCTTCATCACTGTCAACGCAGGCTTAGAGGTTGACATCATCAAGAACCTCACCTTCCGCACTGCCGGCAGCTACATGTGGCAGCAGACACGCAACGACTACTGGGACAACGGCAACACCAAGCAGGCGGAAGCCAATGCCAGCCAGTACGGTTACGGCTATCGCAACAATGCGGAGCGCTCTTCTTACCAGTGGACAAACACGCTGAACTACAACTTCAGCATCGTGGATGAGCATAACTTCGGCATCCTTCTCGGTCACGAGTTATACTATCAGGACAACATGAAACTCGACAATGAGTATCGCGGTTTCTCTGATGGTAACTTCGGTCTCAACGATGTTTCCATGGGTAAGGCCTTCGATTGGAACTCCGGCAACGACCGCAACGGACTTGTTTCCTTCTTCGGCCGTCTCAACTACAACTACCTCAACCGCTATCTTATCTCTGCAACGCTCCGTTTCGACGGCTCGTCAAAGTTTGCAAAGGGCAACCAGTGGGGCACATTCCCTTCAGCTTCCGCAGCATGGAGAATATCAGAAGAACCGTTCATGAAGGGACTTAAATGGCTCGACAACCTGAAAGTGCGCTTCGGTATCGGTACATCTGGTAACAATAACATAGCGTCAAACATGTACGCTACCAACTACGGTTCTGGCAAATACGGCTACAACGGCTCACAGTTCATAACCTATGTGCCTGACGCAACGCTCGGAAATCCTAACCTGAAATGGGAGAAGACCACCACTCTCAACCTCGGTCTTGACTTCTCTGTATTCACACGCATCAATCTCGGCGTGGATTTCTACAGCAACACATCTAACAACCTGCTCATCACCAACAAGATTCCAAGCAGCACTGGCTATACCACACAGATACAAAACCTTGGCTCTGTACGCAACAGTGGTGTGGAAATCGTGCTCAACACTATCAATATCCGCTCTAAAGACTTCACTTGGACCACCGACTTCAACATTGCCTTCAACCGCTCCAAGGTGCTCGACATCTACGGAGAGAAAGACGAAGAGTTCTTTATCCAGGACTATGAGTCGCGCATGGGCTTCAAGATTGAGAAGGGTGCGCCTCTCGGACAGTTCTATGGTCTTGTCTATGACGGCATATACACTACCGATGACTTCACACAAAATGCCGACGGAACATATCTCCTGAAGAAGGATGTGCCATACCTCAAGGGACTTGATGTGAAGACCGTTAGGGTGGGCGATGCGAAATACAAGTCCATCGTAGGCGCTACAGACAAAGAAGGTCGCCCAGTTTACTCCGTTGACGACCGCACAGTCATCGGAAACGCCATGCCTAAGTTCACCGGCGGTATGACTAACACCTTCCGCTACAAGGGCATCGACCTCACCGTATTCATGAACTTCTCTTACGGCAACGATGTGTTCAACATGAGTACACAGCGCTTCATCGGCCCTTATCTCGCCAACCAGAACACAATCTCCGTGATGAACGACCGCTTCACTCTCATCGACCCTGCTACCGGTAAAGAGACTACAAACCTCGAGACTCTCGCAAGACTCAACCCGAACCAGCATAACGGACAGATATGGAACATTTCTGCCAACAACAAGTACGCCATCAGCGACCATAGCAGCTACTATATTGAGGACGGCTCGTTCCTGCGTCTCAGCACCATCACCCTCGGCTACTCATTCCCTAAGTCGCTCATAAGCAAGATACGCCTCTCAAAGGTGCGCATATATGCCACACTCAATAATATATGCACTATCACAGGCTATAAGGGATACGACCCAGAAGTGTCAACTACAGGCAGCGTGCTTACACCTGGTATCGACAACTCATCATACCCTCGCGCCAAGAGCTGGGTAATAGGAGTAAACCTTTCTTTCTAATCCTAAAGTCAGCGGACTACATTAGTTTTATCAAACATACAATAACCATGAATATCAAACAATATATTGCAATAGCAGCTTGCACTCTCACCCTTTGCGGATGTAACGACTGGCTGGATATGCCGTCTGAGTCAAAGGCCGACAGCAACTCCGTATTCAACAGCGTGAACCGCGCAGAGATGACCGTCGTGGGAGCTTACAGCATGCTGCACACCCAGGAGTTAGGATACCAACTTCTTATGGGTACTGACGAGACAGCCTCTACGGAGACAAACTCAAAATACAACGTGTCAAACTACGACTACACGAACCTGACAGGTATTCTCAGCGGCACATACACCTCTATGTATAAGGCCATCGAGTATGCCAACGTGTGCATCTACAACCTGCCAAATATGAGCGGCACCGATGAAGAGAAGGTAAAGATTAACGGACTGCTCGGCGAATCACTCGCCATCCGTGCCTATGCCTACTGGAACCTCGTGCGCTTCTATGGTGATGTGCCTTATGCCGACACTCCTACAGCCTACCTTACCACTTTCGCTTCCTCACGCGTCAGCCGCGATACTATCTGGGACAGATGCGTGGCAGACCTGCAGAAAGCCGTTGAACTGCTGCCATGGGCAAAAGACAGTTATGTACAGACTGGTGAGCGTTTCACCAAAAACTCTGCCTACGGCATCCTCGCTCGTGTGGCATTGTATGCTGCCGGCTACTCTCTCCGCTGGGATCTCAGCAAATGTCCTTACGACCAGAGCACTCTCGCCATTGCAAAGAGGAAGGACTCTGGGCGCATAACGCAACTGCTGCAGATAGCCGCCAACGCTTGCAAGGCTGTTATAGACAGGGGTGAAAACACACTTCTCGCCGACTACGATGCCGTGTTCCGCAACCTTGCAACAAAGACTTACGACAGCGAGAACATGCTGCAGTACGGATGGTTCAGCGGCAACGATGCTTCTGACGTGAGAACAGGCTACACTAACGGCATCCCTTCAAGCGGTACATCAAATGTGCTCGGCAAGTTCGCGCCACAGATGGTAGCGCAGCCAACACTCTATTTCGACTATAAGGAGGGCGACCAGCGCCGCGATGTGGCTGTCTGCAACTATGGCATACGCCACACCAACGACAATATGGAGCTTGAGGTTTACCTCGGAGCATGTGCCGGAAAATACCGTTTCGACTGGATGAAGGAGCGCGGCGCCAGCGACTCCAAGCGTGGAATCAACTTCCCATTGCTGCGCTACTCTGATGTCCTCCTAATGTATGCCGAGGCCCTCAACGAACTCAACAACCGTCCTACTGCTGAGGCAAAAGAAGCTCTCAAGCAAGTTCGTATGCGTGCGTTCAGAAATGACGAGTCAAAGATTGGCAACATTCCTGACAATTACGACGACTTCTTCGAGGCTATCAAGATGGAGCGCAAACTGGAACTCTGCCACGAGTCGCTTAGAAAGTCCGACCTCACACGCTGGGGAATACTCTATGAGCACCTCACTGCAGAGAAAGAACGTATGGCACGCCTCTGCCGTCACGAGGGCGAATACGCGAATGTCGTAAAATACAAGGCATACAAGCCAGTGGTTGCCACTCTGCAGAACAAGTACATCGCACTGCCAACAGTGGATGTAACAGAGGCTAACCTCACCGAACTCGGTGTTACCGAAGACGAGATGAAGACGCTCAACACCCTCAACGACGGCAAGAAGGGCGCGCTCAAAAAGAAGCTTTGGGAACTCGACGGCAAGGTTTATTTCAGCAAACCGTCAGACAAGGCAGTGCAGACAGAATATACCATTGTCAATATGTACGGTACAAATGCCATAAAAGCCAACAAGGGACTCTCTGTTGACGATGTGCCGGGCCTCGCCTCAAAGAACACATGGATTACCGATATGTACTACGGTCTTGTGAAGAACAGAGTGGAAATCATGCCTTTCCACCAGACAGCAATCATTGATGTTAACCCTGGACTGAAAGACCAGCAGCACCCGGGATATTAATCAGCCCTCCTGCCCCTAAAGGGGGAGGTAAATATGCAAAGTAGCAAGCACTTGAGTGCTTGCTACTTTGCTTTTACTTTGTACCAACTTACTGCTCTGACATTTGCTTTTATAGCAGCAGTTTCTCGGATACATTAGTACCTTTTTTAGCTACTTTTCTCACTGGTTGTCCATACTTTTATCTACACGCTGCTCGCTTCAAAATAAAGAATTATTTTTCTACAACGCAACTTTTGAACTGTAAAAAGGAAATGTTACGAAATATTTTGTACTTTTGCAGCCGAGAAGAACAAATTATAAGGAGTTCAAGGAACTAACTCTTTTACTTGACCTCTTAAAAGATTATGAAGAAAATAGCGATATTCGTGTCGGGACACGGCACCAACGCTCGTGCGATAATGAAGTTTTTCGCTGGGCACGAGAGCATAGCGGTGGCCTTAGTTGTAGCCACCAAAGCAGGCATCGGGGCTATCGATTTCGCCAACGAGGCGGGTGTGCCGTGTAAGGTATGTCTGCCCAAGACCGACTTCAACGAGGGCGGCACCCTCGCCAAAACACTCGACGACTACGGCATCACGCACATCGTCCTTGCCGGCTGTCTCGCCTTCCTGCCACCATGGCTCACGGCAAGATACGGCAACCAGATAATTAACATTCACCCTTCGCTGCTGCCTAAATACGGCGGAAAGGGGATGTATGGCGACCGCGTGCATCAGGCTGTGCTCGAGGCGAAGGAGAAGGAGTCGGGAATAACAATACATCTTGTGAACGACGAGTACGACTCTGGTGCCATCGTCTTCCAGGCGAAATGCGAGGTGCGCGAGGACGATACTATAGACTCCCTCGCCAACCGCATACACGCTCTTGAGCACAAACATTTCCCGGAAGTAATAGAGAAATGGGCACTGTGAAAAATGTTTCACAGCGTTTCACTTAATTTCCCTATGACTTTTGCGTCAAAACGCAGGGAGAAAAAAAATTTTGTCATAGAGTTTTGATATGTTTCACGGGGAG
>JABUUE010000042.1 GCA_021443335.1 Bacteroidaceae bacterium | reverse complement strand
CCTCGCCACTGGAACGCGCTGAAGTTGCTCAACGACAAAGGCGAGTTCCTCTCTGCGCAGGACGGCGCAAAGGTATTAGCACTTGCCGAGGCAGAGGATTTGGACTACGCTGATGTTGACGCTCTCGGCAAATATACCGAGGACTTCAACTTCGACGAGCGCCACATAGAGGATGTGCTGAAACTGCAGCTCGTCAATGCAGCCGCCATCCGCAACTCGCATTTCAGAGTGGCTGTTGACTGCATCAACTCCGTAGGAGGTATCATCCTGCCGAAACTGCTCGACGAACTCGGCGTGGAATATACTCTCATCAACCACGAGCCGACAGGCGACTTCGCCCACAACCCGGAACCGCTGGAGAAGAACCTCACGCAGATAATGGACCTCATGAAGGGCGGCGGATACGACTTGGGCATCGTCGTTGACCCAGATGTGGACCGTCTCGCGTTCATCTGCGAGGATGGAACGATGTTCGGCGAGGAATACACCCTCGTGAGCGTCGCCGACTATGTGTTGAAGCACACACCGGGCAACACCGTGTCGAACCTGAGTTCTACCCGTGCGTTGCGCGATGTCACCAACTCCTATGGTTGCGACTATACGCCGGCGGCTGTAGGCGAGGTCAATGTGACGACCAAGATGAAGGAAGTAGGTGCTGTCATCGGTGGCGAGGGCAACGGAGGAGTAATCTATCCAGAGTGCCACTATGGTCGCGACGCACTCGTAGGCATCGCGCTGTTCCTCTCGCTCATGAGCGAGCAGAAAGTGTCGGTGAGCGGCGTGCGTGCAAAACTGCCGAATTATTACATGGCAAAGAACCGCATCGACCTGCATCCTGACACCGACATTGACACCATACTGGAGAAGGTGAAGGAGATGTACAGCCACGAACGAGTGACTGACATCGACGGCGTGAAGATAGACTTCGCCGACAAATGGGTACATCTGCGCAAGTCGAATACCGAACCGATAATCCGCGTTTACAGCGAGGCACACTCGCAGGCTGACGCCGAAACCATCGGCAAGCAGATAATGGACATCGTTTACAGCATGTAGCCCCTGCATCTCCTTTTGTAGAATAGACTGGAAATGACAAACATAGCATTCTTATTACTGCAGGCAGAGGGCAGCGCAGGACTGCACCAAATACTGCGCGACAAGTTCGTCGAGGGCAACGCGCTCTTCATGTCGCTCGTCGCGCTGGCGTTGATTCTCGGTCTCGCATTCTGCATCGAACGTATCATCTATCTGACGATGGCTGAAATCAACGCCCGCAAGTTTGTGGAGGAACTCGACACGCTGATAAGTAGCGGCGATGTGGAAGGTGCCAAAGACAAGGCGCGCAACACCGTCGGACCTGTTGCCAGCGTCTGCTACCAGGGACTGCTGCGCATGGGCGAACCGTCGGACGCGATAGAACGCGCCATGGAGTCGTATGCCAATGTGCAGTTGTCGTTGCTCGAGAAAGGCTCAGCATGGATAAAACTGTTCATCGCCATCGCACCGTCGCTCGGATTTTTGGGAACGGTGATAGGTATGGTGATGGCGTTCGAGAACATTGAGATGGCAGGCGACATCTCGCCGACGATTGTCGCTGAAGGCATGAAGGTGGCGCTGATAACCACCATCTTCGGTATTGTCTCGGCGATAATACTGCAATTGTTCTACAACTATATCCTCACGAAGATTGACCGCCTCACGGCACAGATGGAGGAGAGCGCAATAAGTCTCATCGACTCCATTGAGAAGAACCGTGTCGCCCGATAACGAACCACCGTAAAAAATGGATTTCATTGACATCGTCATCATACTCATGTACCTCTCGCTCGCCACGGCAATAATCTCTGTCGTGTGGTCGAAGATGCGCTCATGGCGTAAGACGGTGGCGGTGAGCGTTGTCATGGCGGTAGTCGTAGGTCTCGGTGTGTGGGCACTGCCCGATTTCATCGACAGCGATGACCAGAGCAAGGTGTGGATAGTGGTGGCTGATGTGTTTCTCACTCTCATTACCATCGCCATGACCGTTGCCGCAGGTAGCGTGGTATGGTCGTTGTGGCGCACAAGGAAAGGGTAGGGAATATGAAGATTCGTCGCAGAAAGTCTGAAGTGCCGGGGCTGAACACCACATCGACAGCCGACATCTCGTTCATGCTCCTCATCTTCTTCCTCGTCACGACATCAATGTATGAGGCGAAAGGACTCGTCGGACAGTTGCCGCCGAAGAACGACGACAAGAAAGAGAAGAAGGAAATAATCGTTGACAAGCAGAATCTGATGGTTATCACGCTCGATGCCGACGGCAATCTGAATGTCAATGATTCCACCGAAAAGATGACTGCTCTAAAAGACCGGCTCGAAGAGTTTATCCTTCGCAGAGGCAAGGAACACTTAGTTTCCATCGACGCCTCGCCGGAATGTAAGTACGAGACTTACTTCCAATTGCAGCAGATTGTCGGCAAGGCTTACAAAGAGGCGCGTGAGCGAAAGGCGCAGGAAGACTACGGACGAGGACTGAAGGAACTGACGAGCATCGACCGCGAGAAGGTCGTCATGTCGCTGCCGCAGCGAATAGCCGAAAACTTCCACGAGAACGAACCGCTGCCCCCGTCGAAAGGTATGGCGCAAGCGGCAGCCGACGCGCAGAAAGGAGGTGGGCGATGAAACTGAAACGACGCCACAGAGGGGTGCCGGAACTGCAGATGGCGGCAATGCCCGATCTGATTTTCACCGTCTTGTTCTTCTTTATGATTGTCACCCACATGCGCGAGAACACCATAAAGGTTGACTACAGACAGCCCGAAGGACAGGAACTGGTGAAAGTAACCAACAAAGCCGCCGTCATCAATGTGTATGTAGGCAAGGACCACCATTCGGGCGAATACAAGGTGCAGGTCGGCGACAATATCGTGGCTCTCGACGAACTGCCGCAGACATTGCGCTCAGCACGCGAGAATGTACCTTCCGACCAGATGGAACTCCTGACGGCATCGCTGCAAGCCGACCGACAAGTGCCGATGCATTATATAAATAAGGTGAGAATGGCACTTCGCGAGGCAAGGATTCTCAAAATTCGCTACGAAGGTCAGGAAGGAGCTGACGCCGACAACAAACAACAACAAACAAAATATAAGAAACAGTTGAGATATGAAACAATACTTAAATCTTCTCGACCGCATCCTAACGGAAGGAGTTGTCAAGGGCGATCGCACCGGAACTGGCATCAAGAGCGTTTTCGGACATCAGATGCGATTCAACATGGCTGACGGATTTCCGCTCCTCACCACCAAGAAGCTGCATCTTAAGAGTATCATCCACGAACTGCTTTGGTTCCTGGCTGGCGACACGAATGTGAAGTATCTGCAAGAGAATGGCGTCAGGATATGGAATGAGTGGGCTGACGAGAACGGCGAACTCGGTCCCGTCTATGGTCATCAGTGGCGCTCGTGGCCTGACTACAAAGGAGGAACAATCGACCAGATAAGTCAGGTTGTTGACCTCATAAAGAACCACCCGGAGTCACGCCGAATGGTTATCAGCGCGTGGAATCCTGCCGAGATAGAAGAGATGGCGTTGCCCCCATGTCACTGTCTGTTCCAATTCTACGTGGCTGACGGAAAATTGTCGCTGCAACTCTATCAACGCTCGGCTGATGTGTTCCTCGGCGTGCCGTTCAACATTGCATCTTACGCCTTGCTGCTCCAGATGATGGCGCAGGTGTGCGGACTGGAATGCGGGGAATTCGTTCACACCACCGGCGACACGCACCTCTATCTCGACCATCTCGAGCAGGCGCAACTGCAACTGACGCGCGAGCCGCGCAAACTGCCGAGAATGATAATCAATCCGAAGGTGAAGAGCATCTTCGATTTCAAATACGAGGACTTCGAACTTGTTGACTACGACCCGCATCCACATATCAAGGCAACGGTATCGGTATAAAGTAGTGCGCTTTCGGCATAACTTACGATTCGTAACTATTAATTTGATAGAAAAAACGAGTGAAGTATGCAAAAATCAAACTAACAATGCAAAATATTTTCCGTTTTGTTTGGATATGTTGGTTTTTAGCGTTATCTTTGCATCCGAAAACAATTGATTTATGGCAAATTATAATTTAGACGAGTTAGACCGCAAGATTTTGAGCCTTGTAGCCAATGATGCGCGTGTGCCTTTCCTTGAAGTGGCAAGAGTATGCAATGTCAGTGGCGCTGCTATCCATCAGCGCATCCAGCGCTTGCAGCAGAATGGTGTTCTGAAAGGCTCACAGTTTATTATCGACCCAGAGGTATTGGGCTATGGAACTTGTGCTTATGTGGGTTTGTTCCTCAAAGACCCTTCAAAGTTTGACAAGGTTGTCGAGGAACTGAAGAAGATTCCGGAGGTTGTGGAATGCCACTTCACAACGGGTTCTTATGATATGTTCATCAAGATTTACGCAAAGACAAACCATCATCTGATGGAAATCATCCACGACAAGTTGCAACCTCTTGGTTTGGCTCGTTCAGAGACATTGGTAAGTTTCAATGCCGCAATAAGCCGTCAGTTGCCAGTGTCGGATTTGTAATTGCCGGTTCCGGTTATATCCTTTCGAAATCCACAAACGAATACTTTTGAGAGTGTTTCTCATCGGTATCGTGGTCTTCGCGCCATACTTCTTTCCAGCCTTCGGCGAAGTCTGGGAAGAATGTATCTGCGTGGGTAGGCGTGTCATGTACCAATGTGAGGCAGAGGCGGTCGGCTAAAGGCAGAGCGTCACGATAGACTGAATGACCGCCGATGATAAACACCTCTTCTTCGGCGCGGCAGTTTTTCAGCGCTTCTTCCAACGATGCGAAGAGGTCGCAACCAGGGAAATCCCCTGCTTTGCCCGTGCGGCTCAAAACAATGTTACGACGGTTTGGCAATGCTCCTTTTGGAAGACTCTCAAAGGTGCGACGACCCATGATGATGGTGTTGCCGGTCGTCAGTGACTTGAAGCGCTTCAGGTCGTTTGGCAACCAATAGATGAGTTTGTTTTCAAAACCGATGGCGTTGTTCTCTGCCACTGCTGAAATAATGCTTATCATTTTCCTTTTTTTATTTGTTTCTTATTCTCCACTCCTGCGGATATAGGTTGTTTGCGCGGTTGCCGAGATTCTTAACAAATCCCAAGTTATGACCTTGATAGGTGATGATGACATAGCCTTTGGGAGTTGAGTCGGGAAGAACAATTGCTTCTCTTCGTAGATATTGCAAGGCAGTTTCATGGTTGACTTCCGCCTTTGGATATTTCTCTTTCGGCAAGTTTGCAAGCAACGCCTCGGCGTGAGCAGGAATTTTGTCTTTTCCCTTGATTGTTGGTTGCGGATTGCCGTCGGAGAGCACCCGCAAGGTTTTGGGGTTCTGTCTCGCGTTACGGCTTCCGCTGCAGTCGTCGGAAGTCTTCCGCATCACACACACAAACAATCCCTCGGTCTTCGTTATTCCCGGAATGAAACGGTAAACGGGTTTGTTGAATCCATCAAGGAGCGTACCCGTTATTCCCCAGTCGGAGTTGATGTCAACCGAAAGAGTCTCTGCCCCGAGTTCTTCGCTTATCCATCGCACATTTTCCTCGTTCTCACGGGTGTTGAATGTGCAAGTTGAATAAATCAGTAATCCTCCGTTGCGTAGGCAAGGCCAGATGTCAGTAATTATCGAGCGTTGCAAATCGCGGCATTTCAATACATTCGATATGTTCCATTCGTCAATTGCTCCAGCATCTTTGCGGAACATTCCCTCACCGGAACACGGCACATCGGTTAGAATGACATCGAATAGCATTTTTGCCTTTTGATAGTCCTTGGCGTAGTTGTTTGTCACTATCACATCGGGAAGCCCCTGCTTTTGGATATTCTCCATCAGAATGTTTGCGCGCCTGTGGTCGGGCTCGTTCGCATAAAGAACGCTCCCTTCGGGCAAGGCAGCCCTTGCAAGAGTGGATTTTCCGCCAGGAGCGGCGCAGAGGTCGAGCATCGTCACTGGCTGAGTGACATGCTGTCTCAAAATCTCATCCAAAAACATGCTTCCTGCCTCCTGGACATAATAACATCCAGCGTGGAGCAGCGGGTCGATAGTGAAGTCAGGACGGGCATCTAACCAATAGGCGTTGCTGCACCAAGGGATTTGCTTGGCATCGGAAGGCGATGGAGTAGGTTTGAAAGGGTTGAAGCGTACCGACACTGGTTGCACCTCATCGAACGATGCAATGAACCGATTGAAGCGTTCTTCGCCAAACAATTGGCGGGTATATGTTTCAAAATCTGTCGGTAGGCGTTTCATATTTACTCAATTTCAAATTCTTCCCAATCGTCGCCCGATGTCTCGACCTTTTTCTTTGGTAACATGTCTTGTTTCAAGTTGCCGTTCTCGTCAAACATTCCGTAGGTAGTGCGAAGCACACGGAACTCCGTACGACGGTTCAACTGATGACAAATCTCTTTCTTCTCATCATCAAGTTTGCTGATGTATTCATCGGTCAGTTCGTCGCCTTCCTTGAGCCAGTCTATTTTCTCGGTGAGTTTCTTCTTCACCTTCTTTGGTCGTTCCTCGCCATAGCCGACAGGAGTAAGTCGCTCAGTCGCTATTCCATGCTCAATGAGATAGTTGACAACACTCTCGGCACGCATCTGCGACAGTCGTTTGTTGTACTCGTCAGCGCCGCGGGAGTCGCAATGGGCAGCCAGTTCGATAGTGATGTTCGGGTTGTCGTTGAGCATCTCAACCAACTTGTTCAAAGCAGCTGTCGATTCCTCGCGCAGAGTAGCCTTGTCGAAGTCGTAGAAAACATTATCGACAAGAACGGGCGATGATATGGACGGAAGAGCAAACTGCAATGTATATTCTTCCGATTCCTTGACGGGTTTCACGCTCAATTCCTCCTTATGGTTCAGATAGCCTTTGCAAGTAGCAAGGAACAAATATTCGACACCTGGTTGAACCTGATATGCGAACGAGCCGTCGCTCTTGACATTCATGCGCAGATTGGTACCGTCGTTGCCGACGATAAATACCTCGGCGTCGTGCAACTCATAGCCGTCTTGCTCATAAACCCAGCCTACAACATTCTGCACAATCTCTGGATTTTCGAATGAATAGATATGATCCCAGCCACGACCATCGCCCCTGTTGGAAGAGAAGTAACCTCGATTGTAAGGACCTTCGAAGGTCATGCCGAAATCGTCGCCTTGGGAATTGAGCGGATATCCGGGATGTTCCAGATGATACTTGCGGTCGGCACCGACTTTGGCGATGAAGATGTCAAGCCCCCCCATTCCGGGATGACCATTTGACGAGAAGTAGAAATCGCCATTCGGACGGAATGTCGGGAACATCTCGTCGCCTTCGGTGTTGATTGGTGAACCGAGGTTCTCGACGCCGCCCATACCTGCCGTTGTGAATCTTACTCTCCAGATGTCAAGTCCGCCTTTGCCTCCCGGCATATCACTGACGAAATAAAGCCATTCGCCATCGGGAGAAATGGCAGGATGAGCATAAGCCGTCAGCGTGTCATTAGTGATTTTCATCTCGGACGCCTTGCCCCACGATGCGTCGGAACGAGCACTTTTGACAATCGTCGCATAGCGGGGAAACGAAGCATCGGACTGACATTGCGTCAGATACATTTCCCTGCCGTCAGGCGAAAAAGTGCAAGCTCCTTCATCAAAGGCGGTGTTTAGTCCGCCTTGCACTTGCTCTGGTTTGCTCCACTTTCCTTTGTCGTCTTTCTGCGACACGAAGATGTCGGCGGGTTTTGTGCCAGTGATACCTGATAGTTCGTCGCCCTCGGCTTCGTTACGAGTGGAGGAGAAATAGAGTTGGTCGAACTGGTCGCCAAACAAAACGGGTGAATATTCCGAACGGCGTGAGTTGAAAACATCCATTTTCTTCACCGTGTAACGTGAGCCTAATTGCTTTATATCCGGAGCATTCCGTGCTGATTCAAGACCTGCCAACGCCAGCTTGTTCCCAGGAAGTGAATCTAATACTAATTGAAACTCGCTGATGGCGTTCTTGTATTCTCCGTTCTTCAACAGCAGTCGGGCGTAACTCAATCGGTTTTGAGGTGTTGCCACTTCGTATCTGATGGCGTTTTTGTAAGCGGCAATCGCTTTTTGCGTTTGCAACGAACGCTCGTAGCAGTATGCCATTTTCAGTGCTCTCTCGCCGCGCTTCTGTTTTTCCTTCGGCGATGTCTTGCTATAAGCCTTCTTAAACTCGTTTGCAGCATCATAGTATTCGCCAAGGGCAAGGTATTTCTCGCCCCTCTTCAAATTCTTGTCAATGCCACATGAGGCTAACCCCACAATAATGACAAGTGACAGTATGGCTCTTACTATTCTTTGCATCATTCTTTTCGTTGTTTCTTGCATCGCTTATTTGCTCATCACATCCTGATGAATGCTCTGTTCCTCCTTTTTGATGAAGCGGAAACGGTCACCGGAGGCTTCCACTGCATTTTTGAGGAATTCCCTCGAAACGGGATAGTTATGGAAATTGCCCCAACCTTCCTTAAACTGCTTCCCTTCTGATTCAAGCACCTTGAAGTCGTTGAACTTAACGATAAGGAATTGCGCCAGCTCCATCCATGTTGACATCATCTCTGATGTAGAGCGCTCGGTATATTCCGTAAGCATTTTACGTGCAGCGGACGGATTGTCCTTATATAGTTTCAAAGCCACTTGCTCGATTGAATCCTGTCGGTTCTCAAACTCGTCGTCCAAACCGTCACGGAATAGCCTGAGGTCGTCAATCATGAGGTTATATCTTTGATAAACCATGTTGCTAACCCAGTTGCACATCCAGAAAGCCGACTTGAACGAGAACTTGTTGCCTCCGCCTTCGCTACGCTTATCGTCGAATGCGTCAGGTATTCGTTCGCAAGTGCAGTAGAATGGCACATACGCAACTCCGTTTGCGTCGTCAGCACCATACCAAAGAACGCCGCCTATATCGTCGGGCAACCAGTCGCGCATTTGTGCTACCATAGAGTATATAGAAACGGCGCAACCAGTTGTGCGCTCTTGGTGATATTCCTTTCCATCGACTTTATATATAAGAGGTGCAGGACGATAAGGAGAACAGAATGGTCCCCAAGAGCAGTCGTCTTCTAACGACAGAGGAGTGCCTTCGAAATGGTCGCGCATGGCGTTCTTGACATCGCGAACCGAAAGTTTCTTAGTAGGCTTGATATACAACGGCAACTTCACATCGCTTTCGCCAGTTACAAACTTCAGGTAAGGTTCCATCAGTTCCTTGTCGCCCCATTTGCTCATGATGCTCCATACGCGACCTTCGCAGAAGCGGCGACCACTCATGTCGATAGGGCAATAGGCATCGCAGAAACTGAAATCCTTGTCCTTGCCGGTGAAATAACCTTTTTCGCGCGCAAACTTAACCACATCTTTTGAATACATGCAGTTTTCCTTGTCGTCGAAAGGAATTTTGTCGATGCGACTTTGGTTGGCATGAACACATATGCAATCATCAGGAATGCGGATTGCAGCCCAAACAGCACCTTTCACTCCAGGACCTTTTCCGATGACTTCCATAATCCACGCCTCGTTCTTGTCGCAGACGGAGAAAGTCTCGCCCGACGAGTTGTAACCGTATTCGTCGAGCATCTGCGCCATCACCTTTATCGCCTCGCGAGCAGTTTTGGCGCGTTGCAAACCGAGTTCCATCAACTGAGGGTAATTGATTTTGCCTTCTGGATTCACCAGTTCGTGCCGCCCGTCGAAGGTTGTCTCTCCAATCGTTACCTGATACTCATTGATGCGATGTACCACGCGATAGACATGTTGCGCTTGGATGATTGTGTCAGGCACAGCCCAGTTCCATCGTGAGAGTGGAACCTTTGTACCTTTGGCAAACTCTCCGCCAGGAAGAATGTCAACCGTAGCGTAGCCTCCGTAACCGTCGTTGTTGTACGAGCACATCACCGAACCGTCGATAGAGGCTTTCTTTCCAACCATAACATTGGTACAAGCCCAACTGCTGATGCAGCCGAACAAGAGCATAACTGATGCGATGAAACTTTTCTTCATATCTTTCGTTGTTGTTTATCTTACTTTTTAGTCGTCGTGGCATTGCTTAATTAAAGGTTCTGCCTATAGTTGCATCCCTCTTTCCAGCGAGAGCAACCGAGAGCCGTGCGACCTTGAATTATCGTTCCTTGTCCACATAAAGGACATTTGTCACCCACTTTCACGAGTTTGTTCTGTGGTGTTGATTCTTTGTTTTTTTCGCTTTGAGCAGGTTTCTTGCGAGGAGTTGATTTCTTCTTTGCTTTGACTTCGACATCTTCCATGATTGTGACATGTCGGTTGCTATTGTCGGCAAGCACTTGTTTCACGATGTCGTGAATCTGCGCTTTCAACTCGTTGATAAACTGTCCTGCGTCATAAGTCTGATGCTCGATGTCGCGCAGTTTCTTTTCCCAGATACCAGTGAGTTCCGGACTTTTCAGCAGTTCCTCGTGGATAAGTCCAATCAGTTCAATGCCCGTAGGAGTCGGAGCAAGCGACTTCCTTTCCTTGCGGATATAGCGACGCTTGAAAAGAGTTTCTATGATTGCTGCTCTTGTTGACGGTCTGCCGATGCCGTTTTCTTTCATTGCATCTCGCAATTCGTCGTTGTCAACAAATCGTCCTGCCGTTTCCATTGCCCTAAGCAGCGTTGCTTCGGTGAAAGGTTTCGGCGGTTGCGTCCATTTCTCGGTTAGCGAAGGAATGTGAGGCCCGCTCTCACCTTTAACAAACACTGGAAGAGTTGTTTCTTCTTTCTTCTCCGCGTTGTCGTCGTCGGCAGTTTGATTGGCGTTTTGCGTCTTGAAAACAACTCGCCAACCTTCCTCCGTAATTACTTTGCCACTTGTACGGAACATAACCGTCTCGCCTTCAGCAGTTACAACTTCGCCAAAGACGGTTGTCGTCTGGTATTTGCAGTCGGGGTAGAACGCTGCAATGAATGCTCTTGAAACGAGGTCGAAGACATTCCGCTCCATGTCGCTCAATCCCGTTGGAGGAACACCTGTCGGGATGATGGCGTGGTGGTCAGTGACTTTGCTCGTGTCAAACACCTTCTTGCTCTTCTTCAGCGGTTTGCCACCAATTGCCTTTACGAGTTCTGCGTAAGGAGCGTCGCCTGCAAATGTCGTCTTGTAGAGTCCGTTGAGAATGTTCGGGCATTTCGGATATATGTCATCCGAGAGAAATGTCGTGTCAACACGAGGATAAGTCGTGAACTTTTTCTCGTAAAGACTTTGTATGAGTTGTAGCGTCTGGTCGGCAGAATAGCCGAATTTTTTGTTGCAGTCAACTTGCAGCGAAGTAAGGTCGTAGAGTCGGGGAGGATATTCCGTGCCGCTCTTTTTCTCGATGTTTGTGATTGTCAGCGGTTGGTCTTTTATGGCGTCGAGCACTTTCTTTCCTTCTTCCTCTGTAGCATATTCAATCTGGCGGAAGATTGGACCTTTCGACTTCATCGATTTTCCTTGCGCTTGCGCTTCGGCAATCTCTGCTTTTTCCTCTGCTTCCGCCTCTTCGT
The DNA here is from genome assembly GCA_021443335.1 of Bacteroidaceae bacterium. Classification (GTDB taxonomy): domain Bacteria; phylum Bacteroidota; class Bacteroidia; order Bacteroidales; family Bacteroidaceae; genus Prevotella. The sequence goes on along the minus strand of JABUUE010000042.1, from coordinate 166 downwards.
CGCGAGCAATGGCTGTGAACTTCGTTTCGCGATAGAGTGTCGAAAGCACCCACGACTGTCGCGGCACAAAATTGTCTATTTCGTGCTGGCGGTTTACGATAAGCGCTAAGGTCGGCGTTTGCACTCGCCCAATCGACAGCACCTGCCTGTTCTGCCCATATTTCAT
>JABUUE010000041.1 GCA_021443335.1 Bacteroidaceae bacterium | reverse complement strand
CCCTATGACTTTTGGGTCAAAACGCAGGGAGAAAAAAAATTTTGTCATAGAGTTTTGATTTGTTTCACGGGGAGTTTTTAAACCGTTTCCCTAAGGCAGATGATTTGAGTGTCATAGAAACTCGCTTCGAGTATCAGGGACACTCGTTTCGAGTATCACTCCGTGGTCCTTAATATCCACTGTTTGAAGATTTTATGTTGCCTGTCATTGCATCTATGTCAACGGTGGGGGTGAAATGAAAATGCGTCAGGTAAAATATTCTCCCGATACTATGGAACCAAACTTAAAAGGGTTCTTCATTCTACGAAAATTTTCGTACGAAATTTTTCGTACACGGTTATCTAAGTGTTAATCAGTGGGATGACTGTATCCTTTTCCTGTTCCACACTACAAGGGCGGCGGCGAGGAGGGTGAGTATTGCTGCGCCAATGTAGTTGAGGTATTTCATGCAGGCATAGATAAGTGCTGACAGTGGGCTTGATGCGAAATCGAGTGCGCCGGCGGAGAAGCCCTCTGGCACTGCTACTGACGCATCTTCCGGATGAGCCAAAGCCACGCTGTGAGCGGCAGACGTGAAGTCAGGAGCCATAAGTGTAACGAAATAAAGTCCTATCGCCATTACCACCAATCCTACGATGAATGAGCGCAACACATTGCCGTTAGTGTATGGCAACACCATCACAAACACATAGAACATGCCGGCGAGCGATGCCAACGGCAGGAACTGGTTGCCAGGGAGTGCTACGGCAAGAGCGAGTGTTACGGGGATAAGAAGCAGCGATACAACGAGTGTTGTAGGATGACCGATGACGAGGGCTGGCGACATACCGATATAAAGTTCTTTGTCGGCGCCGAACTTCTTCGCGATAAGTTCGCGTGTAGCCTCTGATATAGGCTTAAGTCCTTCGATGAAGAGCGATGTGATGCGTGGGATGAGCTCCATGACAGCACCCATCTTGATGCCAAGACCGAGAGTTGTTGGAATCTTGTCAATGAGTTCCTGCCCGTCTTTGCAGGCGAGACAGCCGATGATGATGCCGATGATGACACCGAGGAAGAGCGGTTCGCCAAAAAGTCCGAACTTCTTCTTCATGCCTTCGGAGTCGATGTTCACCTTGTTGATGCCTGGCACATAGTCAAGACATTTGTTGATGCCCACGGCGAAAGGCATAAAGCCTTGGCAGAAAGGCTGTGGGATGGAGATTCCGTCCATGCCTGGATAGAACTTCTGGAACTTCTTTGCCGTGATGTCTGCCATGACAAGTGTGATGATGTAGCAGATGATGGCAGCGAAGAAACCCCAACCAACGGATTCGGTCATGAAATATACGACAGCGCCGATGAATGCGAAGTGCCAGTAGTTCCAAAGGTCGATGTTCACCGTGCGTGTGCATCCAAGGAGCAGAAGCACAAGGTTCACGCCCAGACAGACGGGTATGATGAACGAGCCTACGAGAGTGTTGTAGGCTACAGAGGCAGCTGCCGGCCAACCCATGTCAAACACTTGCAGTTCAAGTCCATAGATGTTGACTACATCCTGAAGGGCGGGACCGAGGGCTGAGGTGAGGAGACCTGTGATAACTCCCAAGCCTACGAAGCCGACACCTACATAAAGACCGCTCTTGAGGGCCTTTGAGAACTTAATGCCGATGCACACACCAAGGATGGTGAAGATGATAGGCATCATTACTGCGGCACCAAGGCCGATGATATAAGAAAATACTGATTCCATGAAAGTGTTAAAGGTTATGAGGTTAGAGGTTATGAGGTTGGTGGTTATGAGGTTAGAGGTTATGAGGTTAGAGGTTAGAGGTTGGTGGTTATGAGGTAATCTCACCTATGACCTAAAACCTACAAACCTATAAACCTAATTCAAGTTTCACTGCGAAACTTGAATTATATTTACAGGCTGTTCAAGATTTTTCTTCCAGGATGCGAGCCATTGCTGCCATTCCTTGAAGTTGGCGAAGCCGAAGGTCTCGATGTGGCAAGTGCTTGCAAACCAGTAGTGTACCTTGTCGTCGTTAGTGGCGAGAACCTGTACGTAGGCGCGGTTAGGCAGGTGTTCCTTGCCGTCTGTGAAATGGCTGTCGGACTTGTAGTAGAGTTTCGGAACGTAAACCGCTAGTCCGACGGTGATGGTGTCATAGACCTTCGGATTGTTTCCTGCGCACGCTCTGCCCCAACAAGCGCGAAGTCCCGCCTTGTCAGTGAACTCTTCCGAGCCCTCAACGATATCAACGATGCCCGTAGAAAGCGGTATGTCGGCAACATTGCGGGAGAACTTCACCTCCACCTCCACATCCCTGTGCCCTGCATAGAGGATATATCGGGTGCGAATGTCAGTGGGTTTAGCGGTTTCTAACGGCTGCCATCCCTTGTTGGATATGTCAAGGATGGTGCGTACAGGACCGTCGCAGACAACTGTTTGTGTACGGTTGCGGACATTCTCGAACATCACGGCGTTCTTTCCGTCCCAGCCGTGGAGTGCGCCGCAGCCGTAGGTGGAGCCTGTGTATAGCACATCCTCACCATAACCTTTGTCGCGCTGCTCTTGTGTGGTATAGAACCCAGTCTCAGCAATGTCGAACTTGAGGTTGCGATGTCCGTAATAGTCTATTGACTGGCGGTGGTCGCAATAGACGCGAAATCCCACCATGTCGTTCTCCATCACTGCGCCGTGAGGGTAGATGTAGTTGTACGGATTAGTCTCCTTCGGGAAGGTGAGCGACTTTATCTGCTGGTGTTTCTGCTTCTTAGGGTCGCTCTGCCGGTCGCGTATGCCGAGGTAGGCGTATGTCTTTGCCTCGTATTTGCGCGGCTCGCCCTCGGTAGAGAGAGTGACGGTGAAGGTTTGTTTCTCCTTCTTGTCCATGTCGGTCAGGAAACAAAGTTCCTCAAAACAGCCGTCGTCGTTGAGGTCGTCCAGTTGGCATGGTATCTCCTTGCCGTTGAGCGTAACAAGCGCGGACGCGACATCACTCTCAACAGACATTACAACAGGAACAGCCTTGCGCTGAAAGCCCGAAGGGTTACTAACTTTCACGCTGACAATGCGGTCTGCCGCAGAGATGTTTGACATGCAGAACAATGCGGCAAGGGAAATGTAGAAGACCTGTGAAAAGTGTTTCATGAATTCCTTAAATTACTCTATTCCAAAAAGCACTTTCAGTCCGCCGTCAACGCCAGAGAAGCCCATGAAGGCGAGGGAGAGAAGTCCGGCTGTTACCAGCGTGATAGCCACTCCGCTCATGCCCTTCGGCACTTTCACCATAGCGAGTTGCTCGCGAAGTCCGGCAAAGACGATGAGGGCAAGTCCGAAGCCGATGGCAGTGGCGAAGGCATAGACGAGGCTCTCAACGATTGAGTAGTCCTTCTGTATTACAGCAATGGCAACACCGAGGACGGCGCAGTTTGTTGTAATCAAAGGAAGGAAGACGCCGAGTGCCTGATAAAGTGCTGGAGCCGACTTCTTCAGGATGATTTCCACCATCTGCACGAGTGCCGCGATGACAAGGATGAAGGAGATGGTCTGAAGATACTGAAGGTCGAACGGATTGAGCACAAACTCCTGAATGAGGTATGTAACCAAAGTGGCGAGAACGAGCACGAAAGCTACCGCGCCACTCATGCCGATGGCTGTGTTTACCTTTTGAGAAACGCCAAGGAAAGGGCAGATGCCCAAGAACTGTGACAACACGATGTTGTTCACAAAGATGGCAGTGATGAAAATAAGTATGTATTCCATGGCTTATTTTTTAATTTTGTTTACCAATGCTGTCAGATAGCCTAATGTGATGAACGCGCCTGGAGGCATCACGAACATCAGCATGTTGAGCTGCTCGGGGAGAAGGGCAATGCCGAAGACAGAGCCTGAGCCGAGAATCTCGCGTGCCATGCCGAGGAGGGTAAGACCGAGAGTGAAGCCGAGGCCGATACCAACACCGTCGAAGAGAGAGTCGAGAGGATTGTTCTTGCAGGCAAATCCTTCCGCACGACCGAGGATGATACAGTTCACCACGATAAGTGGGATGAAAAGTCCGAGGCTCTTGTCGAGGTCAGGAAGATACGCCTTGATAAGCATCTGAAGTATTGTTACGAAAGATGCGATGACAACGATGAACACAGGTATGCGCACCATATCAGGAGTAAGCTTCTTGATAAGTGAGATGGTGATGTTAGAGCATATAAGCACGAACATTGTGGCCAGTCCCATAGACATACCGTTCATGGCAGAGGTGGTTGTGCCAAGTGTAGGACACATACCGAGAAGGAGTACAAACGTAGGGTTCTCCTTGATTATGCCGTTGAGAATTATTTTAAATGCATTCATGGTGTTTACTTCTTTTGAGCGGTTGCACTTGTTGCGCCATCAGCCTCCTGTCCTGCGATAGCCTGATAAGCGTTGTTGACAGCGTTGAGGAAGGCGCGTGAGGTGATGGTTGAGGCTGTGATAGCGTCTATCTCTCCGCCATCCTTGCTTACAGTGAGCGGTTGTGAAGGATTCTTTCCGATGATGTCGCCCTTCTGACTTTTCTGAAACCATGTGTCGGCCTTTGCGCCAAGACCAGGAGTCTCTGTGTGGGCGAGCAGACTATAGCCGAGGATGTTGCCCTCTTTGTCAAAGCCCACCATAATCTTCAGGTCGCCGCCGAAGCCGCCGGTTGTTGACTCCACGGCTGTTCCGAGCCACTCGTCGCCAGCCATTGCCTTATGCAGCACAAAGGTGTAGTCCTTGCCGCCGATGTTCAGCGTGGCGTTTTCGTCCTTGATAGTCTCCGACTTTATGCCAGGAAGAACGGCAGCAATGGCATTCTGCGTGTTCTTCGCGTTGATGGCGGCAATGGCAGGAGTGGTGATGTTGTTCACCCAAGCGAGAATAGCGCCCATGATGACGGAGACGCCAACGAGCACGAGCACCATGTTGGTGATAGATGATTGTAGTTTCTGCATCTTATGGTCCTCCTTATTTCTTTGCTACTTCGCCGTAGCGCTTTGGTTTGACGTAAGTGTTGATGATAGGTGTGAACGCGTTCATGATAAGAATGGCGAACGACATGCCTTCAGGGTAAGCGCCCCAGTTACGGATGCAGACGGTGAGAATACCGATGCAGCAGCCATAGATGAGTTGTCCCTTTCCGCACATTGGTGATGTAACATAGTCGGTAGCCATGAATATGGCACCGAGAAGGAGACCGCCGGTGAGGATTTCATATACCGGGTTAACATAATGAACTGAATCGCAGAGCCACATAAGTCCGCTGAAAACGAACACTGTGCCGATGATGCTTACCGGTATGTGCCAGGTGATAATCTTCTTCCACAGCATGTAGGCAAGACCAATAAGGAGAGCAATAGCGCAGACCTCACCGATAGTTCCTGCTCCGAGGCCATTGCTTGGGTCACCGAGAAGGAGACTCAGCGAGTCGGGCAGCTGGTCAATGCTTACCGATGTGTCGCCTTTTGCTATGCGTTTGATGAGCGACAGTGGGGTAGCGCCTGTGGTAGCATCGGTGTAGGCTGTCAACTGACCTGCTACAGGCCATGATGTCATCTGCACCGGGAAGCTGACAAGCAGGAAACAACGACCTACAAGTGCTGGGTTAAACGGGTTGCAGCCGAGACCGCCGAAAGACATTTTTCCGACGCCAATGGCTACGAGTGCACCGATGATGATAATCCATATAGGAAGGTTTGAAGGCAGGTTGAAGCCAAGGAGCAGACCTGTAAGGATGGCTGAGCCGTCGCATATTCTTGGCTTTGTCTTCAGTATAAACTTCTGTATTGCCCACTCAAAGATGATGCAGGCTGCCACACTTGTCGCGCACACAACGGCTGCGCCCACTCCGAAGAACCAGAACGAGGCGAGCAGTGCTGGTATCAACGCGATGATAACGCCGTACATGTTCTTCTCTACGCTATCGTTACCATGTGCGTGTGGTGATAATGAAACTATTAATTTTCCCATTTTTATTGAATATTTATAGGATATTTATTAGGAGTGTTATTGCAACCTTTATTGCTTTTTCTGGCTCCTTGCGCGAATTATTCCCATCACGGCAGCCTTGCCTTGCAGGATATTGTCAAGGATAGGACGGTGTGAAGGACAGGTGAACTGACATGAGCCGCAAGCGATGCAGGAAACGATGTCCTCTTCCTCGCACTTGTCGTACATCTGCTTGGCACTTGCTGTAGCCAAGAGATAAGGCTCAAGTCCCATAGGACAAGCATGAACACACTTGGCGCAACGGATGCAAGGGTCTGGCTCTTTGCGTCTTGCCTCGTCGCTGGAAATTACTGTGATTGAATTCTGTCCTTTTCCTACTGCCACCTCAAGCGTTGTTACCGCCTTACCCATCATCGGTCCGCCGGCAAGCACCTTGTTGTCGCATTCTGGCATTCCGCCGCAAGCGTCGATAAGTTGCTGGAATGGTGTGCCCATACGGACAAGGAAGTTGCCTGGGTTGGCAATCTTCTTACCGGTAACAGTAGTGTAACGCTCAAAGAGAGGCTTGTTCTTCATTACTGCCTCATAGACGGCGAAGGCTGTACCTACGTTCTGCACCACAGCGCCAACATTGATAGGGATGGCGGGAGGTGCGGGAACCTGACGGCGGATGACAGCGTCGATAAGCTGCTTCTCACCACCTTGCGGATATTTCTTCGCAAGCGGAACAACCTCGATGTTCGGTGTCTTCTCGCATTTCTGCGCAAGAAGTTCTATTGCGGCAGGCTTGTTGTCCTCGATGCCGATGTAACCCTTATCTACCTTTGCCGCCTTCATCAGTAATTTAACGCCCTCGATAATCTCGTCGGCTTTCTCCATCATCAGGCGATAGTCGGACGTGATGTAAGGCTCGCACTCTACGGCGTTGATTATCACGCATTCAGCCTTGCATCCCGGTGGAGGGCAAAGTTTGACATGCGTAGGGAAGCACGCGCCGCCCATGCCGACAATGCCGGCTGCCTTCACGCGGTTTACAATCTCCTCTGGTGTCAGTTCGGGATGAGCCTCAAGAGTCTCCAACTTGTCGGAGCGGTCAATCTTCTCGTCCCATTCGTCGCCTTCTACCTTTATTATAATAGCAGGCTGGTTGTAGCCGCCGATGCCAGTTACGTTGTCTATCTTAAGCACAGTGCCCGAAACACCCGAGTGGATGTTTGCGGAAACGAAGCCGCCTGCCTCTGCTATCAGTTGTCCCACCTTGACCTTGTCGCCCTTAGCGACGACAGCCTTCGCGGGTGCACCGATATGTTGTGAGAGGGGATATACCGCCTGCTTGGGAAGCTCTGCAGGAACTGTAGGAACTTCATGGGTGAGTTTGTTCTCCTCTGGATGAACACCACCGATTCTAAATGTCTTTACATTCATGTGTCAAGCCTCCTTATTTTGTGTTCTTTTTATATTTTATAACCACGAGTGGGCGTGGGTTTGCCACTTGCTTCACGCCTGGTACAGGGTATGATGGCATATTTGGAATGGCTGCCTTCGGTGCTGCAGGCTTCGCTGCTTGCGCTGGCTGTGCTGTTGCTTGTTGTTGTGCTGCTGGTTTCACGCCGGCAACAGAGGCTGCTGGCTTCGCTGCTGAGGCTGCTTTCTCAGGGAAACCAACGGCGTGGATGGCACCTGTAGGACATTCCATAACGCACTTCTTGCAGAGTTTGCATTTCTGGAAGTCGATGTAGGCAACATTGCTATCAACAGTGATAGCGCCGAACTTACAAACCTTCTCGCATTTGCCGCAACCGATACAAGCGGCAGCACATGCTTTCTTTGCCACAGCACCCTTGTCCTTGCTCATGCAGCTTACATACACGCGGCGATTCTTCGGACCCTTGTTGCGGAGTTCGATGATGTGGCGTGGACAAGCCTTGGCACATGCTCCACAGGCAACGCATTTCTCTTCGTCAACCTCTGGCAGTCCTGTCGCTTTGTTCATGTGGATGGCGTCGAATGTACATGCCGCAACACAGTCGCCGCAACCGAGACAGCCGAAGCCGCAAGCAGTTTCGCCGGCGCCACAGGTGTGCATCGCAGCACAGGTGCGCAGACCACTGTATTCCACAATTCTTGGACGGTTGGCACAGGTGCCGTTACAGCGTACAACGGCAATCTTTGGCTCGCCGCCAGCCGCTGCCATGCCGAGAAGGTCGGCAATCTTGCCCATACATTCCGCACCGCCTACAGGACACATCAGTCCGTCGAGTGAGCCTGCGTCCGCACCCTTGACGAGTGCGTCAGCCATTCCCGAACAGCCGGGGAAGCCGCAGCCACCGCAGTTGGCGCCTGGCAGCAGTTCTGACACCTGAGCAATTCGGGGGTCTTCGTAAACAGCAAACTTCTTGGAGCAGACATACAGGATGATTGCCGCAAGCAATCCGATGCCTCCAAGTACGAGTACTGCAGTAAGAATAAATTCCATAGTATTATTTTTAGTTATTGTTTATCTCAAATTTCGGCTTTTTAGCGGTTGTTTATCTCAAATCTCAACTGCCTCTTCAGCATTCCACGCATGAGATAGAGGCATAAAAAATATGCTGCCAGCGTTCCTAATCCGAGGAACGCTGCCAGCAATTCGTTTTTCGTTGTTAAGGCAAAGGTTATTGTAACAGCCATCATCGCTGCCATAGGCAGTACGGCTCCGTAGAGCACGGCAAGATAGCCCACTTTCTGACTTGCAAAGACAATGACATTGTCTCCGATAGAGTATGACGATGCGTCGTGGCATTCCACCTCCACAATCTTCTCCTTACTTTCGGAGGAGTTGCAGTGGCTCTTAGCCTCGCAGTGGGCACAAGCGGTACGTTGTGCAAACTGTACCTGCACAATGTCTCCGTTGATGCTTATTATCACACCTTCATGTCTTATCTTGGCATCCATAATTGTTTCAATATTGCTGCAAAGTTACGATTAAGCGAGAGCAATAAAACTTGTTTTAATTGCCGAGCGTGAGTAATTTCGCAGCATTTATGCTGCAAAGTTACGATTATATTTCCTAAAATGCAAACTATACTTAGCAAAAATGTATAAAAAACTTTTATATCTCAACTTTTAGTCGTACTTTTGCGCCGAATTAGTAGATAAAATAAGGAGTTTCTTGCAACTCCTTGAACTCCTAATTAGGAATTATGAAGATAAGAAACTGGATATTGGCATTGATGTTGTCGCTCTGCGGTGTTAATGTTGGTGCCGAGGAATTGCGCATATCTCTGCTCACCTGCGGCGCTTACGATGAGGTATGGGCGCTGTATGGTCATTCCGCTCTTCGTGTGGAATCGCCCGAGACAGGCGAGGATTTTGTAATCAACTACGGTCTGTTCGACTTTCAGCAGCCTAATTTCGTTGGGCGTTTTCTGTTCGGCAAGTGCGACTATATGATGGGTTTTGTGCCTTTCGATGTGTTCATGACCGAGTTCTCGTCCAGGGGAACAAGCGTATATCAGCAGGAGATAAACCTTACGCAGGAGGAGAAAGTGTCGGTGCTTAGAGCGTTGGAAGTGAACGCTTTGCCGGAAAACCGCGAATATCGCTACAACTTCTTCTATGACAACTGCGCCACCCGTCCGCGCGACATCATACTAAACAATATCCCGGACAAGATAGTCTATCTGTCGAAGGTCGATTCCACGCGCACTTTCCGCAGTATGATTCACGCCTACAACGAACAACAGCCGTGGTGCAGATTAGGAAACGATATGCTTCTCGGAGTGGGTGCCGACCGCAGGACATCGCGTGCCGACCAGCAGTTTCTTCCTGACAACCTGAAGGACGACTTCGCAAACGCGCAGTTTGTTGACCCCGCTGGTCATAAGCGCCCTGTTGTCCTTAAAAGCGGATGGATATTGAAGGGTGAACCTGTGTATGCAAAAGATTTCCCGTTGTCGCCGAATGTTTGCGGCGTTGTTTTCCTCGTTGTCTGCATCGCCCTGTGTTTTTACGAGAGAAAGGCAAAGAGACGCTTCTGGCAGTTAGATGCCGCACTGCTTACGGTGTGTGGACTTTTGGGCGTGATACTCTTCCTGATGATATTCTCTGAGCATCCAACGGTCAGTGTCAATCTGCTGATACTTGGCCTCAATCCGTTGCTTTTGGTCTTTTGGTGGCGTGTAGTGCAGGAACTTCGCGGTAAGAAAAAGCCTAAAGTGTGCAGAATATATCTTGCTTGTCTTGCTGTGAGCATCGTGGCTTATCTCTTGAATTTCCTGCCGATACAAGAAATACCAACCGCCATGTTCCTTGTTTATGTGGGATTGACGGGAAGGGTGTATTTGAGTACAAAGTAGTAAGTACGAGGTACGAAGTATGATTACTCACTTAAAGGCAGAATAGAATCCTCCAAAGCAAATCATACTTTGTACTTACTATTTCGTGCTTACTGCTTAATAAAGGTAATCATACTTTGTACTTACTACTTCGTACTTGCTACTTAACAATCCTTAATTGCTACTCTTCAAATCATACAAATCGCCTGCGGGAGAACTTATTTTAGGTTCTTTCGCAGGCGATTTGGTTATGTGCGACTGGAAGGAAAGTCCGAAGCACGAGAGGAATTTAAGGAGAATATCCGCACTTATATATAATAATATGTGTGTTGAAGAGCGCTGTCAGACACGTTTCTGTGGGGTGGGGGATGTCCTTTCGTTAGCAGCCTCACAGTTGGATGAGTATTTTGCCGGAAGAAGAACGATGTTTGATGTGCCGGTGCGTTTTGTAGGCACACCATTCCAGAAGAAGGTGTGGCAGGCACTGACGGAGATACCTTTCGGCGAGACAGTCTCCTACAGAAACCTTGCCGAGAGGATAGGAATGCCAAAGGCTGTCAGGGCGGTGGCAAATGCCAATGGTGCCAACTGCCTGTCAATCATTGTTCCGTGCCATCGTGTCATAGGTTCCAACAGCGCCCTTACCGGCTATGCTGGAGGACTTGAGGCGAAAGACTTCCTGCTAAAATTGGAAACATCAGATTAGTAACTATAAGAGTTTATTACTAATGTTATACTCGCCCACTCCCCGTCTTCTCTTTGTGCCATAGTCTTTAATCCCAACGACTTGGCTTTTTCCTCAAGAACAGGGATGTCGACAGCATAAAAACCAGACAGTATTAGCTTGCCGCCAACCTTCATGTGCTTCACGAATGCCGGCATATCGTTGAGCAGGATGTTGCGGTTTATGTTTGCAAGCACATAGTCGAAGCTTTCGTCTATGGTGTCGAGGACCGACGCGTCGCCCAACACCACTTTCAGACTGTCATCCTCGATGCCGTTCAGTTGCGCGTTGTGACGTGTGTTGTTCACGCTCCATTCGTCAATGTCGTAGCCCGTAGCCCTCTCAGCTCCGAGCTTTAACGCTGCTATCGATAGTATTCCGCTGCCGCAACCGCAGTCGAGTACGCTCCTGCCTTGAAGGTCTTCCGCCTGTAGTGTGCTGACAATCATTCGAGTGGTGTTGTGAGAACCAGTGCCAAACGCCTGTTTTACGTCTATCGTTATTCCCAGTTCGCGGCAAATGTCCGACTGCTCCTGCTCACTTTCCCACGCTTCGTTCCAGTTCTTGTCTTCTGCTTCGCGTGTAGCGTAAAAGGTGTGCAGACCGTCGAAAGGCAGAGAGGCAAGAGTTGTTTTCAGCGTGTCTTCGTCATACAGCGGCTGCTGGATATAAGCAGAGAAGCAAGAGAACGGCGCAAACGGATGCTCCTTGCGGTAGTCGGCGAGCATAGATCCGCTGGCGTTGATGGCAGATTCTGTCTCGTCCTCAAACGCCTCATAGCCTGTGTCGGCAAGAAAAGATTTCAGTATGTCGGTGGCTGCCGCAAGCTGTTCGCCGCTGCCACCGGTGATGGTGATGTCTGTTATAAAGTATTTCATAGAATTTCGCGGTATTTATGGCGCCAAAGTTACGATTAAGCGAGTACAATGGCAAGAAAAACAAAAAAATATTTTGTTTTTCTTGCCATTGTTGAGCAAAAGTAACTTATCTAAAGTTACAACTATTAATTGATAGAACCCATCTGGAATAAAATGAGGTTGTGTCAGACTACTGACACAACCTCATTTTATTCTGTAACACCTATGGGTATTTGTCCTTATTTGCGATGTCCATTAGAGTAAGAAACCTTTGCTCCGCCGTGGTTGTTTGTAACCGATGTGCGTGGAGCGATAACCTCGTAGCGTCCGTTCTTCTTGTTGCCTTTCCATACTAACTCTACTCCGCAGTCGTGGCAGTAGGTGTTGTTGCCGTAACGGTC
>JABUUE010000040.1:48175-57478 GCA_021443335.1 Bacteroidaceae bacterium | reverse complement strand
CCATAATATAAACAATTAATATTCAGCGAATACGGAATTGTATTCTGGCTCAAGCGTGGGCAACTGTACTTTACTTATCCCACATCTTAGGCTCTGGTAAAACCTTTATCCGAGGATAAGCAACCATTAGCCCACGCCAGAAAGTATCATAATCCTTATGCTAAGAAGCATAAGGATACAATACACCCTTTGTGGACGCTTAGTTGCGAAATCTTCTCGGATTAAAATTTACCAGATTTTAAGATGTAGAAGATAACGTTAGTAAACGTCCTTTTTATAAAAAGTAACCCCCAATCCCTTTTATGGGATGATCTCATGAGGGTATCTATTTGCCCACGCTTGGGCTAATAGACGCTGCAAAGTTAAAAAGAAAATTTGAAATAGAAAATAAATGAAGTTAAAAATGATGAAAGAGGAATTGCTTTCAAATATATGAATACACAAAAAATGCGCTACAGCTCATCGCGAGTTGTAACGCACTGCTATCTAAACAAAAAAACTATCTTAGGAAAAATTGGTGACCTCACGGTTGCCAATTTTCTGTTATCACAATCTTTTGTTTACCTTAAAAAACTAACCTATCAAAAATAATAACCTTATACTAACCTAATGAAAATTTTTTTAACCTAATCTTTTTACCTGTTTCAAGCAAAGCTCCAAATAACACTTTATTTGCGTTTTGCTGGTGCAAAGGTAAGGGGTTTATACGAGATATCGGAAATTTTTCAGCCGCATTTTTCGTTTTTGCGGCTTATTTTTGACTGTAATCAATCGTTGTGTACGCGCACAATGGCTATCTAACGAGAATTTCAAGCGTGAAGAGATAGACTGCGACGGCTGGCATGGCAAGCAGAGAGGAGTCGAATCGGTCGAGCATTCCGCCATGTCCTGGGAGAATGTTCCCGCTGTCCTTGATGCCCACCTTTCGTTTCAGCAGACTTTCCACGAGGTCTCCCCATGTGCCGAAGAACACAACTGTCAGTCCTAATCCGAGCCATTCCACGATTGAGAGGTGAGGAATTACAAGCGAAAGGGCGGCTGCCGTGTCACAGTTCTCTGTGAAGTACCATATTCCTGCCGCTGCCGCAAGCACAAGAAGTCCGCCGCCGATGCTTCCCTCCCAACTTTTGTTGGGGCTGATGCTTGGAAACAGCTTGCGTTTGCCGAAGAGTGAGCCGGAGCAGTAGGCGCCGGTATCGTTAATCCAAAGGAAGATGAACACCACGAGTGGGGTGGCAGTGAAGCAGTAGGAGGCCTCTGGGTCGATGGCTCCTTTGCTGTTGATGCTCTGGAAAGCAAGGACGCTTATCATAGAGAGGGGTAGGGCGATATACATCTGTGAGAGCATTGTGTATGCCCAGTTGTCGAGAGGACTTTCCGCTTTCAGGTACAGTTCAGAGACAAAAAGGTATATTATCGTTACTAAATATGGGATGAACACGCCTGCCGATGGTGTCATACCGCTGACATAGCCCGACATGGCGAGGAAAAGATATGTCCCCGCTACGGTGGAGATGAAGGTGTTCACCTGCACTTTCTCGATATTCTCGTTGACGATAGAGCAGAATTCCTTTAAGGTCAGTCCTGTCACCAAGGCAAAAAGGGCAATCATTGCAACCGGATCAAGGAAACTACATACCACTGCTGCCACAAAAAGCACACCAGTTATTGTGCGCACGATTAGGTTTTTCATAATAGATTGGTTATATTCCCCCTTCAAGGGGTTAGGGGACTTTTACTTTTCTTCTTCTTTTTCCTTCCCCTCAGGGATATCTGGAAAGCGCTCGGCAGCCATTTTCTCCGCAAGTTCCTTCTTGCGCTGTTCCTCGGCTTCGCGTGCGGCTTCCTCTTCCTTCATTATCTCCTGCGAGCGGCTTGTCCATGGGCGTGGACCGAAGATTGCCTCCACATCTTCCGCCATTATCACCTCACGCTCCATAAGCACCTCGGCGAGTTTGTTATGTTCAGCCTTATGCTCGGTGAGAACTTCCTTCGCGCGTTCGTATTGAGAGTTGATAAGCTGCATCACCTCCTCGTCAATTAGGCGTGCGGTAGTCTCAGAATATGGCTTCTGGAACTGGTTCTCGTAGTTGTTGTAGAAGCTTAGGTTAGGCAGTTTGTCGCCCATTCCCAAGTAAGCTATCATGGAGTAAGCCTGCTTTGTAGAGCGTTCAAGGTCGTTCATGGCTCCCGATGATATGCTGCCCACGAACAGTTCCTCTGCGGCGCGTCCGCCAAGGAGTGAGCACATCTCGTCGAGCATCTGCTCCTTTGTTGTTATCTGTCGCTCTTCGGGCATGTACCATGCTGCGCCGAGAGCACGGCCGCGTGGCACTATCGTTACCTTCACTAATGGGTTGGCGTGCTCCAAGCACCATGATATTGTGGCGTGGCCAGCCTCGTGAAGTGCTATCGAGCGTTTCTCGGCGTTGGTCATCACCTTTGTCTTCTTCTCCAAACCGCCGATTATGCGGTCAACAGCGTCGAGGAAATCCTGTGGCACCACCTTGTTGTGGCCTTTGCGGGCAGCGATAAGTGCTGCCTCGTTGCACACATTTGCTATGTCGGCGCCGGAGAAACCAGGAGTCTGACGGGCAAGGGTTGTTACATCAACGCTTTCGTCGAGCTTCAGCGGTTTGAGGTGAACATCGAATATTGCCTTGCGCTCGTTGAGTTCTGGCAGGTCAACATTTATCTGACGGTCGAAGCGTCCAGCGCGCAGCAATGCTGAGTCGAGCATGTCGGCGCGGTTCGTTGCCGCAAGAACTATCACGCCAGAGTTGGTGCCGAAACCGTCCATCTCTGTCAGCAGGGCGTTGAGTGTATTCTCGCGCTCGTCGTTGCCGCCCATGTTCGGGTTCTTGGAGCGTGAGCGACCTACTGCGTCAATCTCGTCAATGAATATTATGCATGGTGACTTTGCCTTGGCGCGCTCAAAGAGGTCGCGCACACGACTTGCACCAACGCCCACGAACATCTCCACGAAGTCGGAGCCACTCATCGAGAAGAAAGGCACGCCAGCCTCACCAGCCACAGCCTTTGCCAACAGTGTTTTACCTGTTCCCGGAGGACCTACGAGCAGTGCGCCCTTTGGTATCTTGCCGCCGAGGTCGGTGTAGCGCTGTGGGTTCTTCAGGAATTCCACAATCTCCTGCACCTCCTGCTTCGCTCCTTCCTGTCCGGCAACATCCTTGAAGGTTATAGCCGCTGCCTCGTCCTTCTCATAGACCTTAGCCTTGCTCTTGCCTACGCCGAATATGTTGCCGCCCATGCCACCGCCTTTGCCGAAGCCGCGCATTATCATTATCCAGAACACTACGAGCAGAACTATCGGTCCGAAGCTGATGAGTATGTCCCACCATCCGCTGTGCTGCTTGTTGTCGTAAGCCACCGAGCCTACAAATTTCTTGTCGTTGCGCTGCTGGTCGATGAAGTTCTCCACCTTCTCTGCGCTGCCGTACTGCACGATGAGGTATGGCGATTTACCTGTCTGCTTGACAGGCTGCTTGAACACCTCGCGTATATGTTCTGGCTTGATATACAGGTTCAGCTCGTGTTCTACGTTGTTTATCTTTATCTCCTTCACATAGCCTTTCTTCACCATCTGCTGGAACTCAGTGTATGTGGCAGGCTTTGAGGCACTGGAGTCTGTCGTCTTGTCGCCGCCAAAGAAATAGGCGAACACAAGGGCTGCCATGACAAAGATGTATATCCATGTCATGTTAAACCGTGGCTTCTCCGGCTTCTGTGGTAACGGCTTCTGTGGTGGTATGTCGTTTCTTGCCATAAGTTCAGTTATTGTTTCAACTTTCGCAGGTTTCCAAACTTGCGAAAGGTGAGTTTATCTTCTATTTTTCTTCTTCAATGAATATCTCCGCATCCTGCCAAAGCTCCTCCAAACGGTAGTAGTCGCGCACGTCGGGTAGGAAGATGTGTACCATCACGTCGGTATAGTCCATCGCCACCCATTGCGAGTTCTCTCGGCCTACAATCTTCACCGGCTTTTCTCCCGCCTGTTTGCGTGCGAACTCCTCTACTGAGTCGCATATAGCGTCAATCTGTGTCGGCGAGTTTCCGCTGCATATCACGAAGAAATGGCATATTGCGCCCTCCACTCCGTCAAGGTCTATGACCACGATATCCTCACCTTTTTTCTCCTCAATACCTTCTACTATAGCATCTACAAGTTTATTACTTTGCATGTTTGTTATGTGTTGTTATGATTTATTTACGCCCCGCAAGGCATTATTTTAGGGGTACAAAATTAGTTATTTCTACCGTATTATGCCCTTAAAATCAAAAAAATTACGTTTTTTTATGAAAAAAATCTCCAAAATCTTTGCCGTTTTCAAAAAACTATATACCTTTGCAGCCGCAAAATAGCAAAAATGTCTCATCTACGTTGAGCCGTTTTTCACTGCAATTGGGCTATGGTGTAATGGTAACACTGCAGATTCTGGTCCTGCCTTTCCTGGTTCGAGNTAATTTCTTTCAGTTAAAAAGATATTACGATTAATTACGTTAATTTCTTTCAGTTATAATCTTCTCGATAATTTCTTTCAGTTAAAAAGATAATTTCTTTCAGTCTGAGTTCAGAGCCAAGGCCAAAGCCCCTTTTATTTCTTTATCGGGAACTTGTACGCGAGGACCGTCATGATGGCGGCGATGGCTGCAGGGAAGAGGGAGAAGAGTGCCCAGACCATCGTCTTCACCGACTCGGTTATTGACGCGGGGTCGATAGACTCGTTGCCCATCTCGTCCTTTATCATCGTTGCTCCTGCAAGTCCGAGGAGGAGGGCGATGAGTGAGCCGGAGACAGCGCCACCGAACTTCTGCGCCATCGTTCCTGAAGAGAAGATAAGTCCTGTTGACGACTCACCGTTCTTCTCTGTGGCATAGTCCGCCACATCAGCATACATCGACCATACGAGCGGTGAGTAGAGGCCTACACCGACAGATGTGAGCACCACCATCACCACTATCACCCAGATATAAGCCGGGTCCTGCGGAATGAAAAAGAAGGCGATGGAGAGAACCATGCAGATGACTGACGACCAGACGAAAGCCATACGCTTGGAGCCTACCCATTCGGTGAACTTAGGAGAGACACCGCCGAAAATCATACATGTTACCTCACCGAAAGCCATAAGGACGGTATAGTTGATGATAAGACTGCCGATGGTGATGTCACCGCCAAGACAGTAGTCTATGAGGTAAGCGGCAACAGCATAGCGGAAGCCGTTGAAGAAGTTTGTGCATACTCCCATGAGCGTGATATACACCCAAGGGATATTCTTGAACAGGTCGGCAAACTGCTTGAACGAGAACTTCTCGGCACGCTGCGGCTTGAGGCGCTCCTTCGTCATCAGTCCGCAGGCGAGAGTCATGGCAGCGGCAAGAGCGCCGAAGCCCGCACCAAGAACGGCATACTGGTTCTGGTCGGAGCCGCCAATCATCTTCTGCAGGTAAGGGAAGGAGAGAAGGGTGATGAAGCCCATGGCGTAAGCGCCGCACATGCGGAAAGAAGAGAACTGGTTGCGGTCGTTGTCATCATCGGTCATCACGCCGAGCATTGAGCCGTAAGGCACATTGACCATGGTGTACATCACCATCATCAGGAGGTAAAGGGTGTAAGCATACACACGCTTGCCGACAGGACCGAAGTCGGGAGTGAAGAACAGCAGCGCAAAGACGAGGCCGTAAGGTATGGCGCCGAAGATGAGCCACGGGCGGTAAGTGCCCCAGCGGCTCTGCGTGCGGTCGGCGATAGTGCCCATCATAGGGTCGGTGATAACATCAAACATACGCGCGATGAGCATCAATGCCGCTGTGTCAGCGAGCGAGAGCCCGAAAACGTTTGTGAAGAAGAACGGAAAAGCAATAGACATGATTTTCCATGTGATACCGCCAGCGGCGGCATCACCAAGGGCATAACCGATTTTTTCTGTTATTGTGGCCATTAGGATTGAGGTTTTGAGGTTTTGAGGTTTTGAGGTTGGGGACCGGTGCGCTTAGAACGGGAACACTCCTTCTGCTGCGCCGAGCATTATAGCGTCGAGGGTTGCTTGGTCGTGGACTTTCATTCCGTTGTCGCGGTCGAAGATGGCGAAGTTCTCCTCGTCGCCTCCGTAATAGTTGTTGTCCCAATAGAATGAAGAGAAGCCGTTGTCCTTAGCCTCGCGGATGATATAACGCATATAGTAGGCGCGTGACTCCTCGCATTTCTTGAAGTCTATGTTCCACTTGGCATTCTCCTTTGTAGGATTGTGGTGGACGGCGCCCATCTCTCCAAGGATAACAGGGATGCCCTTGTCGATGAATTCCGACTTCAGCTGTCCGAAAAGACGCTTCACCTCCGCCTGTGTGTTTGAAGAGCAAGGCTGGTCCTCGTAAGGCTTTCCCCAGAAATACTGGTTCTTGAACTCCCCCTCCTCGCCGTTGGTCTGTGCGCAGAACCACCAAGGCTGGTAGTAATGAACCTCGAGCATAAGGCGGTCGGGCACCACATCGAAAGGCTTGCGGAAGAACTTGAGCGCGAAATATGGGTTGGCAGCCCATGAAGCAACAGTGAGCACACGCCACTTATTATTACCGCCAGTGGCACGCACAGCATCGATAAACTCCTGATAGAGTCCCTGCAGCACCTTCTGCTCCTCAACGGTAGGCTCGCTGTTGAAGTCGTTCTTGCCATCGAGAGACTGCACAATCATCTCGTTGACGCCGGCGAAGATTAGTCGCTCGTCATAGTCCTTGAACTCATTGGCTATCTGTGTCCATAGGTGGTGCATACGGTGGTTGACCTCCGCTACGGGCAGATGGTCCGGGCGCCAGCGGTCGTACCATGCGTCGTGGTGGGTGTTTATCATCACATACATGCCGAGGTTGTAGGCGTAATCAACGACCTCATGCACACGCTTCATCCATGCAGGGTCAACATTGAAGTTCTTGTCGCAATGAGGATACCAGCGCACAGGAATACGGATAGCATTGAAGCCGGCATCTTTCACCGCCTTGATAATCTCAGGAGTGATGCGTGGGTTGCCCCAGCCTTCCTCCATCTCCACATCCTTGAGTTTCTTCTTGGTGCGGTCGTTGAGTGATTCGAGCTGGTTGCCGAGGTTCCATCCGATATTAATGTCCTTGATGATACCGAGGGCATTCTTCTTCATGCCTTCCGGCGCTTCATCGTTTGTGATAGGCGGTATCTGCGCAAACATGGCGCAAGACACCAAGAGAAGCATTGAGATGATTAGAGATTTTCTCATAGTTGTATTATGTTATTAGTTTTTTATGTTTCACATCTTGCGAAGGCTATTCTTCCGTATTAACTCCTTTATCTTCTCCACAGAGGCAGCTGTCGTGAAGCCATCCTCCGGGGTATTCATGCAATAGTCTATGAGTTTGGCGACGGTTGAGGTGGCGACGTGCATGCGTGTGTCTGACGAAGCGTAGTAGATAAGTACGCGGCTGTCAAGGCTCGCTATACCGTTTTCGTCAACATCGTCGGCTATCCATCCGTTGGAAAAAGCAACATTCATAACATCGCCGATATACTCCTCACCCTGCGGCACAATGAAATAGCCGCCGGGAGAGGCGATGACACGCGCAGGGTCGTCAAGGGCTGTCATATACATATACAGCACATAGCGCAGACCGGAGGCACAGCCGCGGACACCATGAGCGAGGTGCAGCCATCCCTTCGAGGTCTTTATCGGGTGCGGACCTTCGCCGTTCTTCACCTCCATAATAGTGTGGTAATGGCGCGCATTGATAATCTTCTCGTCCTTCACCTCGGCATTTGTTATGTCATCGACCAATGCCCAGCCGATACCACCGCCGGAGCCAGCATCGATGAAGCCGTCTTGCGGACGGGTATAGAAGGCGTATTTGCCCTCGACGAACTCCGGATGAAGCACCACATTACGCTGTTGCGAGCGGCTTCTCAGGTCGGGCAGACGCTCCCAGTTACGCAAATCCTTCGTGCGCGCAATGCCTGCCGTAGCTGTTGCGGCAGAGAGGTCGTTGGGCTGCGAGTCGTCATGACGCTCCACGCAGAACACGCCATATATCCAGCCGTCCTCATGAGCGGTAAGACGCATATCGTAAACATTGGTGGCAGGGGCATCAAGACCGGCAACGCATGTTCCCTCAGGAGCTTCGGGCATGGTTATCGGCTCATCCCAGAAGCGGAAATTATCAATGCCGTTAGGGCTTTCTGCCACGGCAAAGAACGATTTCCTGTCGGCTCCTTCCACACGCACGACAAGCACATACTTGCCGTTCCACTTCATGGCGCCACTGTTGAGCGTGGCGTTCATCATGATGCGCTGCATGAGGTAAGGGTTGTCCTTCTCGCAGAAGTCATAGCGCCACTCCAATGGTGTATGGTCCGCCGTGATAATAGGGTTCTCGTAGCGGTCGTAAATGCCATTGCCCCACTCCACTATCTTGTTAGGCTTAGAAAGCAGTTCCTCGTGATGCGCCCTCAGAACACTAATTTTCTCTTTATATGTCATAGGTAATAAATGTATCTTTTCTTTAGAAACTAATTGCCGTGGTTTTTTTGACACTAATTAGCTTAGATATTTTTTTTGACACTAATTAGCACTAATTGGCACAAATTAGATCACAAATAATCATAAATAATATTTTCTCAAATAATCATAAATCAACAAACCTTACTATCGGTTCGCTCATTATAAGACTCAAATTCAGTCTATATAGGCACGATAATTATTATTTGTTAAGAGTATGAAACCATCATCCTCATCCGAGAATAGATATCTTTCACAATGAAGATTACGTTCTCCAAAATTTATTAACAAGCCTTTCGTTTTCCTTGTGATACGCAGATAATTGAAAAGTTGAGCACGATGCTCTGTGGTAATTTCTTCTACCGCCTTCAATTCTACTATGACATCATCACATATAAAATCTGGAACAAACACTTTTTCCAATAATATATTCTTGTAATATACATGGATAGGTTTTTCTTTAAGGAAAGGGATTTCTCTCATGAGAAATTCATGTGCCAATGCCTCTTGATATATGGATTCTGCCATACCTCTTCCTAACTCATTATGCACCTCCATTGCTGCTCCAACAAGTTGATATATATGTTGCCATTCTTGCTGCGTCATTAATATTAATTTGTTTTTATTTGTGGCTTAATTTGTGCTAATTTGTGCCAATTAGTTTCCCTTTATATTATTACGTTAAATTACGATAATTTCTTTCAGTTAATTTTTTTCTGACACTAATTAGCACTAATTACAACAAATTGTCATAAATAATATTTTTGTT
>JABUUE010000040.1:30635-46723 GCA_021443335.1 Bacteroidaceae bacterium | reverse complement strand
ACTCCTTGAACTCCTTGAACTCCTTGAACTCCTTGAACTCCTTGAACTCCTTGAACTCCCTATTTAATATGTGCCGTAAGGAATGTGGCGTTTCCGAAGATATACAGTACATTCTCTGATGCTGGCACGAGGAGTGTTTCGCCCTGTCGCACCTTTACACCATTGATATTAGCCTCGCCCCATAGACACATGACAATCACGAACGAGTCGCAGTTGAAGTCTATCTGCTGCGCCACCTGTACGACAACGCGATGCACCACAAAGTAAGGGCAGTTGATAAGCTGCGATGTAGGCTGCGTACTGTCATAACTGGTGCGATATTCAGGCCACACCTGATAGTCGATGGCATCCTTTGCCAATTCGGTGTGCAACTCGCGAGGATTGCCGTGGGCATCCTTCCTTCCGAAATCATATACGCGGTATGTTATATCGCTGGTCTGCTGTATCTCTGCCAAGAAGCAACCGGCGCCGATAGCGTGCAGTCTGCCGGCAGGAAGGAAGTAGAGGTCGCCCTGATGTGCCTCGTGGGTGGCTATGACATCAGCCATAGGATTAGCACCATCAACTTCGGAAGTTACCATCTGCTCATAATCCTCCGGCGTTATTTGCTTGCGCAATCCGGCGTAAATCTTCGCGCCCACATCACTCTTTATCACATACCACATCTCTGTCTTGCCGGCACAGCCGTGGCGCTCCTGGGCGAGTTTATCGTCGGGATGCACCTGCACAGAGAGGTCTTGTCGCGAGTCGATGAACTTCACGAGCAGTGGGAACTTGTTGCCGAAGCGCTTATACACTTTGTTGCCTATGAGCAGACCTTTGTATTTGTCGATGAGTTCGGTAAGGGTGAGGCCTACATCCACATCGTCAATCAGTCCGCGCTCTATCGCCACACTCTCGTGTCCCGGCACGCCACTTACCTCCCACGACTCGCCGATATTAGGCTGCGCGGTATATATGCCCTTGAAAGGCGCTATCTGATAGCCACCCCAAAGGGTAGTCTTCAGGTATGGTTCAAACTTGTACGGTTTCATTTTACTCCCATCTGTTTACTCAACCAAGCTATCCATGCATCGTACTGCTCCTGATACCAGAAGTGTTTTGTCTTAGGGTAAGGGTGCAGTTCCTTAGGCGCACTGACGATATTGTATGTCGCATAGCAGGTTGTTGGTGGCACTACATCATCATTATAGCCGAAAGAAAACCAGCCCGGCACTGTGATACGCTTGGCGAAGTTCACGCCATCGTAGTACCTGACTGTCTCTATCTCTTTCGCGTATTTAGATAGTTTTGTGTTGACAGGCGATTTGTCGTAATAAAAATAATGTGGCCATCCGCAGGCAATGCCTTTGAGCGAAGCGGTATGGTCGCAGAGGGCGGCATGGACAGGCGCATAACAGCTGACACGCTTGTCGAGGGCGGCGCAGACGATGGTGAGCCATCCTCCCTGACTACTGCCCATCACGCCGAGGTTGTTGCCATCCCATTCTGGCAAAGTGGCGATATAATCAATGCCTCGCACAGCCTCCACGACGACACGCTTGTAGTAAGCTTCGTCGCGATTGTTGATATTGAAGTTCCAATAGCAGTTGAGCGGTCCTGCCTGCAGATAGGTGTAGAAGCTGCGCGGATTGGTTACAGGCACACCATGAATACCTATCTCGAAGACGATGACGCCCCTTGCCGCCCATCCAAGGTCGCCCTCATAAGGTCGGCAGCCCGCTCCCGGCACCTTATAGACAGCCGGATATTTGCCTGGCTTTGTAGGCACGCAGAGTATTCCGTAGGTGCGCGAGTCGTTACGGATGTTCTGATAAGACACCTCATAGACATTCACTTCCTCCGTGCATCGCTCAGGCAGAAGTCGGCGTGTGGCGTTCAGTGGCACAGACGCGCGCGCATCGCCCAACGCCTTTTCCCAAAACTCATCAAAATCTTTTGGGCAGTCGGTCTGCGGCAGGAGCTTCTCAGGGCTGTATGCGGCAGTCGCCATGCCCTCATATTTCTTTCCATCGACCTCAGCATTTACCGTCAGTCGATAGAATCCTGGTTTCTTCATTGAGCCTTTCAAGGTCATTGTGCCGTCTTTAAGCACAACATCACTCTTCTCTATATCTTCGTACATCTCCGCTCCCATCTTGTACGATACCTTCGCATTCTTCAAAAGGGAGCCGGAACGGAGTACAGACACGTTGAAGACGGCTGTCTCACCAACATTGTAGTTCCAGCCGTCGCGGTCAAGGGTTACAAGCACTTCGATATTCTCTCCACGAACCTGCGCAAGGACAGTCAGGGAGAAAACACAAAGCAACATTATCAAAGATAGCTTTTTCATAGGTTTTTTAGGTTAAGGATTATTTCGGGGCGGGCTTCGAGATTATCTTGCCTGCTTCTCGCGATGTGCCTTGATGTTTGTGTAGATGGCGGGGGTTTCTTTAAGGAAGAGGCTTTTCTTGCTGTTGTAGAACCTGACGAAATCGGCACAACCGACATGTCCGAGATATGGGACACAGAAATCGTTTGTGCTACCATCAGCGTTGCTGCCGAGAAGGATGTACGACAGGTTATACTTCTCCAACACCGGTAAAAGAATATGTGTCCAGAACTCAGCATACTTCAATCCCTTGTAGCTGAGAGTGCTTAGGGCAAAAGGCTTGTTCTTCTGCTTGGCAAGTGATTGCAGTTTGGCGAGCTGCGCATCGAGCGCCTGCGCCTCCTCCATCAACGATACAGAATCCTCTTTTTCAGGCGAGAACGCAAACGAGGCGGTTAGCACATCGACCTTCTCACCATCTTCCGTAGAGGCGATAAGGGCATTGGTAACATCATTATCCTCTATCTCGCGCACCAACGCATCCACACCATCCTTCGGTGTAAAGACAACAGGCACCTTAACACCATAAGGTGTAACAAGACGGTTGAGGAACTTTATGTCGGCGGCATTACCAGTCATAGCGACCATGCCACTATGGTCATACTGCCAAATGGCGGCGGCGAGTATCTTCGCAAACTCGATGTTATCACTGCTAAGCGAGTCGTTAGTAGCATAACCAGTGATGTCGAAGCCCACAAGCGCAGGCATCTCACCGCATACGGACTGTATGTCGCTGCGTTCCGGCTCGTTACTCCAACCGATACCATAAAGCGTTGCATCCTGCTGCCCCACAAGAAAACCTTTCTCCGTAACGATGTCACGCAGATTCTCGAGCAGCAGTTCCGTGCGTTCCGTGCGGCCGCTATCAGCCAACGGGTCTGCAGCAGTACCATCTTTGCCGCAAGAGAGACAACAGCAAACGAGTAATATGGGGATTAGTCTTTTCAAGGAGTTCATGAAGTTCAAGAAGTCTGAGTTAAGGAGTTCAAGGAGTTCAAGGAGTTCAAGAAGTTCAAGAATTTTCGAGATTTCGAATTATCGAGGTTTCAAAGCTATTGTCTTGGACTTCCTGGACTTCTTGCAACTCCTTGGACTCCTAAAAAACTCCTTGTATTAATAAGTATATTTCCCTTCAGCAGCACCATCCATAACTCCCTTGATAAACATAGGGAAGTAAGGATTCATGCCATCGTTGCGGTTGAGGTAACCCATATTCTCACCGTCAGTACTTCCCTGTAAGTTGTTGTCCCAAAGGAAAGCAGGGAAGCTATGGTCTTTAGCCGACTTAACAACATTCTTCAGGAAATATGCCTGAGAGTTCATGTGTTCCAAGTCTTCGAGGTGAGCAACGCTACCGAACTCGCCCATGATGCAAGGATAACCATTATCGACAAACTTAGTCTGAATATAGAACATCTTGTCTGCCAATTCTGACTCTCCATTAACATAAGCGCCGTCGAGAGTCTCATAAGGAGCACCCCAGAAGCCATTTGTTGCGCCGCCACCAGCATAAGAGTATGGCTGATAGTAGTGGAACTCCAAGATAAGACGCTCCTTGACATTATCCTTTGGCATCACGAAATCAGACTGCAGAGCGAAGTCAGCACTTGCCGCCATAGGCTGTATCATAAGGTTACGCCAAGCGTTGTTGCCGCCATTGGCACGGACAGCATCGACAAATATCTGAGCGAGTGTCTGCTGACGCTTGAGAGTCTTCTCTGTATAGCTGCCCCAGTTCTCGTTGCCGTTGACGCGTTCTATAACCTCGTTCATTCCGGCGAAGATAAGATGCTCATCGTAGCTCTTGAATGTCTCGGCAATCTGCGTCCACATTTGTTTGAAGTTCTCGTTCACTACATCGTCAACATACTTAGTGGAGTCCATACGGTCGTACCACTGGTCATGGTGAGAGTTGAGCACCACATACATATCCTCCGCGATAGCCCAATCTACCACTTCCTTGATGCGCGCCATAGCCTCTGGCTTGATGTTCAGCTTCTCGTCAGCGCGTACACACCAGCGTACAGGAATACGGATGGCATTGAAGCCGGCAGCCTTGACACCCTTTATCATATCGCGGGTAGTTACAGGGTTGCCCCATGCAGTCTCGTCGCCATCAGACTCAAAAGAGTTACCGAGGTTCCAGCCCACATTTATCTGCTTAAGAAGGAACATTGCATTCTTCTTCATGCCCTCAGGAGCGGAAGCGTTCTCATTGGTATAAGCATACTTCACCTTTCCCGGCTGAGTAATAGTAACAACCTTCTTGACAGAAGTGTCGTGGATATACTCGAATGTGATGGTAGCAGTACGAGCCTCGTAAGTGCGGTTCAAGTCTGTTATCACATTAAGAGCCTTTGTAGAAGGTGTTCCCGGCTGATGCTCTATACGGCACCATGACGCCGAACTGCTTGCGCGCCAGTTGGCAGCCATCTCCGTAGAGATGGCAACCGTATCTGTCCAGAAGGTGTGCATCTGCACCTGTTCGGTATTTATGCCGATAGGCGTATTGACACCATTGTAGTCTATATATGGACTCAAGTCCTCGTCTTTACACGCGGTAAAGGCAACTGCCACAACGAGCAGTGAGAATAGATATCTTAGTGTTTTCATAATTTATTCTATTTTATGGAAGAATGGTAACCTTGGTTATGGTGAGGCCTTCGCCTTGAACGCAGAATGCTGTTCCGCCCCATCCGTCACTAATCTTTCCTGTTATGCAGTCTATGAGTCTTTCTGTCAGAACAAGTTCAACGGTTGCAGCACTACCACCCCAGTCGGCAGCAGTTTCGTTCCAATTCCAGTTAGGCTCGTTAACCTGACACTGACCTGTACCTTGCTTGTAGAAAATAAGTTTTGACTTACCAGCCTTGAGGTTCATGCTCTGCAAGTCGTTAGCACCATTACGCATGATGCGGAACTTGCATGCATCATCGGACCATGACAATGCAACAGGGAAAGCCATTGGCTGGCTTGCATCGTTCAACATGAAGATATCACCTCCTACAAGGTTTATTTCCTGCGGAACCTCAACAACAAGGTCAACGCTTTCTATGATTGCATTCTGTCCATGGAACAAACCATTTGAACCCCAGTCGCTGAACTCCTTGCAATGCTCAATAATCTCAGGTGTAATGGTCAGTTCGACAGACTTTCCTCCAACAGGAAGCGGCACTTTGTGTTCAGGGTCACTCTGATCAGATTCAGGGAAAATGATGTTTTCATTCCAGTGTCCGTCATACCACTTGGTTGTAGCACCATCTGTTGCGCCTGTATAGTTTACAACAAATTTCGCAGAAGCACCTTCAGGAATGGCATTCATCCAACCGATAGGAAGTTCTACTGTTGCGCCATTCCAAGAGAGAGCCTTCGGTCCTGTCCAAATACGGGTAGTAATCTTACCAGCAGGTATGATAGCCACATCCTTATATTCAATCTCACCATTGTCAGAAACAAGCCTTACAACAGACTTTGCCTTTGCCTTCAATGGTATTCCGAATATCAGTTCGCCAGTCTTGCTATTATAAACATACTGTACCGCAGCGTCGTTCACATAAACATTTGTGAGGTGGTCAGCATTCTTGACAGGTACGGTCATTGTGCCTCCAGCCTCTGGGGTGTGCTCCTCGTCTGGCCATTCNNNGTAACCTCAGTGCCGTTTTCAAGCTGAAGCTTTGGAGCTCCCGACTTAGCATCCATAGGAACAGTCAGTTTCAGCGTAGTGCCGTCAGCAGAGCAGTCACCATCAGCAACAGTGTAAACGCCTTCGCCGAATGCCACACTCATGACAAGGTCAAGGTTTGTACCAGTAATCGTCAGTGCGCCACCAGCATTAGCAGGGTTGAGGTCGTAAGCAGTGGCAGCAGGCTTAACGAGAGTGAAAGCCACCTCTGTGCGCTTGCCGTTGGCCATTTCGAGTTTGAGGTTGCCTTCAAGGGCAATCTCAGGAACAGCCTTAACAGTAATCTTACCGCCTGCATAAGTGAACTCCACGGATACTTCCTCTGCACCAGCCTCGCAGTTCATCAAAACAGAGGTTACCACATCGAGGTCATTACCCGTGATTGTCAGCGGCTGACCAGCCTTCACCGGACTTGGAGCAGCCACGCAGTTAGAAGGAGCAACGGTAGTGATAGTGCCGACAGGTATCTCAACACCACTCTTTGTTACGAGGTTCACGCTACCATCGGGAGCCTCAGCAGGGAGAACAAGCTTCAATGTCTTGCCTGCCTCGTCCACCTCTATCTTATTAACATATATCGAGTCTTTGCTCTCGTCGTTTCTGAACTTCACGGAGTCAACGAGTGCAAACAGTTCACCGCTAATCGTAAGCGTCTCGCCCTGCTTGATGATTACATTACCGTTAACAGCAGCCTCGCCACGTGGAGAAGCGAACTTGGTAACTCCCGGAGTGCCTATGATAAGGGCTTTGTCTGTTGGGAGGATGTTGTAAGTGAGCGCATCAGGGTCTTTAGCGCCTACAAGGTCGGCAGTGTAAAGGTTAAGCTTACCTGTGCGCGCATTATCCGGAACGACGACCTTAATAGTTCTACGGTCGTGAGTAATAAACTCTTTCTCAGAAACCCACACACCCTCTTGGAACTCTATCATGTGGATAAGGTTGAGGTAGTCGCCCGCAATCTCGATGAGCTCGCCCGGCATAGCCTTCTCCGTAACAAGTTTCACAGAGATAGGCTCCTCAAACGAGAGACTTGTCTTGGTACAAATCTTTTCACCGCTCTTAGTCCAAAGCGTTACGATTCCAGGCTCCGGACCGTCTTCAGGCACCAAGATACGTATCTCACTTGGAGTACCAGCCTTAATAACCTCAATGTTTGTGATAAGGTCAGCGCCATTAATATCTACCGAAGCAATCTGATCGAGATTGCTACCGATGAAACGAAGATAGCCACCACGCATCACTGGCTGCGGTCCATAGGCAGAGAGCGACACGCCGCCACGGAACTGGTTGGTGCTAAGAGCATCCTCGCTACATGCTGTAAACGATATGCTCACTACAGCAACCGCCAACAACATTAATATATTATATATCTTTTTCATGATTTAAGTCTTTTTTCGTAAAAACTACTTGATAGGTACAAGACGGATGTTGTCGTAACGGAGGATTGGTGTACACTCCGTACCATTCACACCACCGGAAACAGGCCACATGATAAAGCTATCGAAGCTTTCAGGGGTAAGCTCATACTTTCCAGGAGTACCATCGAAGTTGTAAATGAAGTCAGCAAGAGGCATTGTAACAGTAATCCATTTGCCACCAGTGTCGAAAGAGCCGGTTGTTGCCCATGGGCGGTAGATGCCGCGGCAGAGGTCACCGGTAATCTTGTGTGGGGCAATCTCAAGGTTCTTCGCGTCAATCTCACCCTGTGATGACTTAGTGTCCTTGATGTAAAGGTTGTTCTGCCAAGTGTCGTTAGCACACTGGTCATTGTTCACGAACAATACTTGCAGCGCGCCAGCCTTCCAAGGATTTGTTGCAGGGATGCAAAGTTCGAATTTAAGTGCAAGATTTGCAGGCTTCTTGAAATAGTCCTCGCCGAAGACGTTGCGCAAAGGAGTGCCTTCACCAGCCTTAATTCCCATTGGATTTCCGTCCCAGTTGCCACACCACCATGAGAGCTTGAACTCTTCTGTCCAACCGCCATCCTCTGGCATCACAATGTTTCCATCACCTACCTGAACATAATATCCGTCGATGCCGTCAACATTAGCATAAATAGGCTTAAGGTTCCATCCCTGTGGGATAATACCCTTTGTGCCAGAGTTTTCTTTGAAGTGGTCAGGATTGTCAAAGTTGGTAATAATACCGCGAGTCTCCTTGTAGTGGAAAGCCGACTCGGTAGTGCCGTAAATAGTGGTAACAGCTATAGAACCTTCCGCAATACCCTCAGGCATTGTAAAATAAAGGGCAGTCTCTGTAATCTTTGATATCTCGATTTCCTTGCCTGCGATAGTAGCCTTCAGCGGCACATTCTCGTCATTGGCAAAGTAGTTACCAAGAATCTGTACATCGTCACCAGGCTTAGCGTACTCATTGCTCATGCCAAGGATAGTAGGAGCAGGCACAAGCACATTGAAGTCGAAAAGGGTTTCCACTCCATCCTTGTTCCACATGTGAATCTTGTTGTCCACCTTTCCCGGGATAGAGCCAGGCACAGAGACGACGAGAGTGTTGTCGGTGATATAGCTGGTGTTGAGTATCGCCTCCTTGTCGTTGAAGAGCAGTTTGGTGATACTTCTGAGGTTCTCACCCACCAGGCATATCTGGTTGTCAAGATAGGCACTTGTGATAAGCGAGTCGCTTGCCACACCCACCGGACGAACGTAGTGGACTGTAGGAGTACCATCCTGTATCTGATATTTGTCGGGCTCATCCTTACAAGCAGTGAGGCCCACAGCTGTAACGACGGCAACAAATAAGAGAAGTATATTATATGCTTTTTTCATTATTGTAAACTTTTAAATTAATGTTTCAAGTTTCGCTCGAATTTTTAAGGTTTTAGGTTTAAGGTTTTAGGTTTATGGTTTTAGGTTTATGGTTTTAGGTTTATGGTTTTAGGTTTATGGTTTTAGGTATTTTGTGGTTGTAGTAATCTAACCTCCAACCTTTAACCTCCAACCTTTAACCTTATAGCCTTTAACCTCTTTTTATTCGTATTGATACAACTTACGCACATCACGAGTCTCAGCAGGCTCGTTGAGAAGTGGGTTGAAAGTAAGGTCTTCAGTAGGGAATGGGATGACGAAGCTCTTCTCTGTCACATTTGGAGCGGCAGTGCTTGTGTCGTAGCTTGGAGCATCGCCCTTCTCTGGATAGAGGTCCCATTTGCCTGTCTTGAAGTATGTCTCAAAGAGAGGGTTGAGGTTCCAGAACTGGTTACGCTTCTGCGCCTTAATCTCGTTCATAGCCTTTGTAGGGTTGTAGTAAGCCAAGCGCACGAAATCGTACCAGCGGTCGCCTTCGAGAGCAAGCTCCAGACGACGCTCTTTCCATACCTTTTCGAAATCGAGTTCACCGCAAGGCGCATCTGATGGCACGGCGCGCTGATGTACAGCGTTGAAAACTCTGAGACACTCCGTATCCACCTGTCCGAGAAGCACCTTTGCCTCTACATACACAAGATAAACATCTGCCAGACGAAGGATAGGAGTACAGAGGGCACTTGCCATACGGTCGGCTGAATAACCTAAAACAGACTCGTGGTCCTTGTTGTTGCCATAAAGGTGCTTCACGCAGTTTACGCCAGTGCCTGACTCCAAGTTAGCGCTCGCAGCCTCATTCCAGCTTGCGTCATAGAAATATTTCAGATAGTCGAAGCCGCCCTTGTCTCTCCAGAAATAGGTTACGACATCGCCAGCGGTCATCATGGTAGCCTTACGACGAGTGTCCAAATCGCCGCGCACGCCAGGAGCAGCATTGCCCTCAAGCATCTTCAAACCAAAGGCTTCCTGAAGGTCAACAGAAACGCCGTTCCAGCCGCCCCAGCAGTCGCCAAACTCATCCATATTGGTTACGGCGAGGTCGCTCTGCAAAGAGTTCTGGCGTGTCCACTGGTTGCCCTGTGTTGTCCAGCGCCATGCAATCATGTTCTCAGGACTGTTGTTGCCCTCAAGTTTGAAGCAAGTAGCGTAATCCTTCTCAAGCGCGCGGCCTGAGTTTGCGATAACATCGTAGGAGAGAGATGCAGCCTTCTGCAAGTCATCACTGTTAAGACTGCCTGATACTCCCGCCTTTGTAAGGTAAACCTTGGCGAGGAGACCTTTAGCGCAATACTTGTCAAGACGTCCTTCGGCGCATTTCTCTGGCAGCCATTCGATAGCCTTTTCAAGAGTCATTATAATGTACTCGTAAACATCTTTCTTCACAACCTTTTTCTGCTCATTGTAAGAGCCGCTCTCAAGCACTTCGGAATTGTCGTGAATGATAGGCACTTCGCCGAATGTACGCACAAGGTAGAAATATGCCATCGCCTTCCACAAGAGGCACTCGCCCTTAGTCTGGTTCTTGACAGCGTCTGACGCATTGCCGTTAGAGATGTTCTTATAAACAGTGTTGGCGTGAGCGTTTACAGACCACAGAGAGTAAGACATGTTACGGAGGTCCTCATCGTTTGAGTTGAGAGAGAAGTTCAGATATGGAGACTTGCTCCACCAGTAGTTGCCCGAAAGCACCTCACCCACCTTGAAGAAGCCGCGCTGGAAATCGTACCAAGGCGAGTTGTACAGATAGTTTACACCAGCAATACACTGCTCATCTGTCTGGTAATAGTTGTTGATGGTATATGTGTCTTCGGCAGGACGATTCAGGAAATCACTGCAAGATGTCATGCCCAGACCTACCACAGCAACAGCCATCAAATATTTTATTTTATTCAGTTTCATAGTTGTTTCTTTTGAGGTTTAGAATGAAACATTGATTCCAAACGAGAATGTTGTAGGAGAAGGATAGCGTCCGTTATCAAGACCAAACACATAACCGTTGGCGTCAGTAGTAGAAGCACCGATTTCCGGGTCGTAACCCTTGTACTTGGTGATTGTAACAAGATTCTGGACATTCGCGTAAATACGGAGATTAGTGAGGTAAATCTTCTGTATCATCTTTGCCGGGAATGTGTAGCCGAGAGAGATGTTCTTCAGACGGATGTATGAGCCGTCCTCAACATAGCGGTCAGAGATGTTTGTGTTGTATGAGTTACCTACCGCAATACGTGGTGTAACAGTAGTAGGATTAATCACATAAACGTTTGATACATCGTCATACCAGTTGTAGTTTTCGCCGGTCTTTGTCTGGTCGATGCAGGTAACAACGGCGCGGTCGCGTGTATAACCCTTCAGCTGGTTGCTCCATGTGTTAGTCATCTTTGAATAGTTCATGGCGGTGTAGTTCATAACCTTGTTGCCGACAGAACCATTGATGAAGATAGAGAGGTCAAAATCCCTGTAGCGGAAAGTGTTGGTGAAGCCGAAGGTGAACTTAGGCAGTGGCGAACCGATGTTGGTCTTGTCGTTGGCATCAATCTTGCCGTCGCCGTTAACGTCCTTGAACTTCAGGTCGCCAGGCCATACCGTGTTCGACTTGTTATACTTCGTAGGGTCGGTAACGTGCTTAACTGTGCCGTCACTGTTCTGTATATATGTATTGGTGCTGATGAGGGTGTTTACAGGGGAGTTGAGTATATCGTCAAAGTCCTTGTAAACGCCTTCTACAACATATCCGTAGAAGTTATACATTGACTCGCCAACAGTTGACATTGCCACAACATCGCTCCACTGACCGTAACCGATGATGGCAGCCGATGTTGTTCCCTGAAGAGCGACAAGCTTGTTGCGGTTGATAGAGAACTGGAGGTCTGAATCCCAAGAGAAATGCTTGGTCTGGATAGGACGGGTCTTGAGTTCAATCTCAAAACCGGTGTTGCGCATCGTACCGTAGTTGCCATAAGGTGCGGAGAGGGCTGAAGAGCCGTTACCCTGAGTACCCATATATGAAGGCAACTGCATCTTCATAAGCATGTCCTTTGACTCCTTGCGATACCAGTCAACAGTGAGGTTGATGCGGTTGTCGAGGAAGCCGAGGTCGATACCTATGTCAAACTGCTCCTGTGTCTCCCACTTGATTTTGTCGTTAGCCATGCCGGCAGGGCGGTATGACTGTCCGAGGGCTGAGTGCATTGTTGAGAGCGCAACGCCCCACTTGTAGCCACCGATGTTTGCGTTACCTGTCTGACCCCATCCTAAACGGAGTTTACCGTTAGAGAGCCATTTCACGTCCTTCAGGAACGCCTCGTTGCTGAAACGCCATGAGGCAGCCACTGAATGGAAGCCTGCCCAGCGGTTCTTCGGACCGAAGTTTGAAGAGCCGTCATAGCGGAAAGTGTATGTAGCGTAGTAGCGGTCGTCGTAGTTGTATGTCTCACGAGTGAAGAACGAAGCCATGGAAGCACTGCCGAAGCCTGAGCCGATGGCTGGCGTGCCTGTACCGAGCGATGGGTTGAGCACATCGTTTGTAGGCAGACCGGTGTTCTTTATGCTCTGGTATTTCCATGTTGATGCCCAGCATTCCTGACCGAGCATGGCGGTGATGCTGTGCTTGCCGAACTTAGGGCTCCATGTGAGGTAGTTCTTAAGCTGCCAGAAAGTGTTGCGGTTGTTCTGCCAGCTGTCCTGGTTTGAGTCCTTCTTCCAGCCACCGAGGTCAACAGAAGGCTCGAAAGTCTCAGCGTCTGAAGAAGAGAGGTCGTAACCGAGCTCCGCATGCCATATCAGGTTCTTCATGAAACTGATGTCAGCGAAGATGTTACCAGTGAGCTTGCGGCGGTTAAGTGTATATTTGTTCATCTGTGAGAGAGCCACAGGGTTTGGCGATGTCCAGCCCTCACGAACAACAGTTGCATAAGAGCCGTCTATATTATATATAGGTATATCGGGCAATGTGAAGAGCGAATAGCCGATGATACCTTCTTCACCGTCGGCGCGCTTCAGGTCGTCCATCGTGTCTGAATAAGTGGCGGAGATGCCAAGCTTGAGCCATGACTTCAGCTGAGCGTCGAGGTTTGTACGAACAGAGAAACGGCGGAAGTTTGAACCGATGATTGTTCCCTGCTGGTTCATATAGTTGCCTGATACGTAATACTGCACCTTGTCAGAGCCACCCTGGGCAGAAATCTGGTGCTGGTGCTGGATAGCTGTGCGGAAGATGGCGTCCTGCCAGTTGGTACCCTTGCCAAGTATTGACTCGTCCATATATACCTGCTCAGCCTGGTTCTCAAGCACCCATCCCTGCTTCACATAGTCCTGATAGTATTGCGCATACTCGCGGAGGTTCATGATGTCGAGGCGCTTGTTCTGGCGGCTGACAGCCAACGAGCCGTCGTACGAGAACTTTGCCTCACCGCTCTTACCGCGCTTCGTGGTGATGAGCACAACGCCATTGGCGCCCTGAGCACCGTAGATGGCTGTTGCAGAAGCGTCCTTCAGGATTTCCATGCTCACGATGTCGGCAGGGTTGATAGTTGACAATGGTGAGATTGTTGACACCTTACCGTTACCGAGACGGTCGCCAAGACCAAAGTCGGAACCTGACTGGCCGCCGCCTTGCACGATGACGCCGTCAATAACGTATAGAGGCTCCTGATTGGCGTTGATAGAACTGATACCGCGCACACGGATAGACGATGCGGAACCCGGCGCACCTGATGTAGTAACGGCGGTGACACCTGTGGCACGACCTTGTAGCGACTGGTCGAGCGACGTGATGACAGAACCCTTGATGGCGTCTTCGTTGAGAGAAGAAGAGGCACCAGAGAGGTCCGACTTCTTCATCGTACCGTAACCAACGACAACAACCTCCTCAAGTCCGGTTGCGTCTTCCTTAATTGTTACCACCATACCATCTTTGGCGGTGAGCGTCTGCGTGAGATAACCCACATACGACACTACAATCTGCGTCTTGCCGGCTGGCATTTTCAGGGAGAAATTACCATCGAAGTCGGTAATCACTCCCGAACCCGCAACCCCCTTGACGCTGACTGTTGCACCAATCACAGGCTCGCCGGTAGCGTCTTTAACGACACCTTTGACCGTTGATTGCGCAAAAGCCATTGCGCTCATTACGAGCACAAAGAAAAGCATTGCTAATTTTTTCATATAGTTAATAAGTTAAGTTATTATCTCTGCCTGTGCAAAATTAAGAAAATAACATTGACAAATATTAACATATAGACTTATTTTTACAAAAAAAGTGTCAAAAAGATTATTTTTGACACTAATATTGACAAGCAGACTTTACAAAACATAAACCTTTTTTTGCAAAGAAAATATCAAAGGACTAAAACCTCCTATACTCCGTCTTGCACTCCTTAACGGCTATGCACTCCATTTCCACAAGCCATGTTGGGCGGCAAACAGGGGCAAGAGTATAGACCGCCGGCACAAAGGGGAAGCTTCCTGTAACTATATCCTTGACCACCCGGTAATCATTTATGTCCCTGAGATAAACCACTATCTGCATCACATCCTTAGCCTCGGCTTCTGCTTCCGCAAGCAGTGCGCCGACATTCTCGCACATACGCTCCGCCTGCTTCTCCACATCGCCCACATGAACAACCTCTCCCTTGTTGTTTATGCTCGCCGTACCACTTATATATATATGTATACGGTCGCCGAAGGTTATGCTCGTGCCGCGCTCAAAGGTTACGCCATACTCATACGTCGGGTTCAGATGTGTCGGCGCATAGAGATATTTAACCTGCCCCTTCTCCGCGCCTGTCAGGGCATAACACCCCATCTGCACAATAGCTTTCGTGTCGGCAGGGGAGCCGCCAATGCCTGTGCTCGCTATGTAATGCGTGTCGGCAGTCAAGCCCTGTGCGGTGAAATTATCCCTTCGTGCTCGTACCAAGCCGGCGTAGTTCGTATCGACATCGCGCACATAAAGCCACGTGCGCTGGCAGTTGTCGGCAAGTGTCGCACCGAAAACATGCAGCCGCTCCTCGTACTTAGTGAACAGTCGCTCCGTTTGGAAGGCAGAATCGCCCTCTGCCACGCACATCCCCATATCCCAAAGATGCTTGTAGCCGTTATGCTCAAAAACCGTCGTCGCACGCTCATCGCCGTCAACAGCCACATTTCTCACCGACGCATCCGGCCCTTCTCCGCACTCCACCATATACACCCACATGGCAACCTTGGAGCCGTCGAGCGGTGGCTGCTGAATGATGGAGACAGCGCAGTCCTTCTCCTCTCGGATATACTGCGCCTGGTTCGTGGCGTCGCTTAGGAAAAAGCGCACGAAGACAGGCTTGTACCTCCGCTCGCCCCACGTCAGTATGGCATCAAGAGCAGTATAGAGGCGCTCCAACTGCTCCGTGAAACGCTCCTCCTTATAAAACGCGTGCAGCATCAGGTGCACCTCGCCCGTACCGCCTTTCGGCTCATACGTGCGAATCTCAGCATCAACGCCTATATCGGCCAATATGCCAGATTTGTCTCTTTCCATTAGTCTATTGCTCGTTTGTCGGCTGCGAAATTACACAAAAAAACTTTATTTTTGCCTAAACAAACCACATTTTCCTTCTTTTTATTGCACATTTCGCATATTCTTTCTAATTTTGTCGCCGTAAGAATGAGGTATCGGCCTCCTAAAAAAACAGTTATTATGAAAAAGATTTTACTAACATTTGCGATAATCGTAACAAGTATTCTCACCGCCAACGCACAGAACGAGAAGGGCGAAGTGGCTGGAGGCGTCAACATTCTCTACGGCACAGAGGTGGCAAACATCGGTGTCGGCATCAAGGCACGCTACAGCTTCACCAACGAGTTCCGCGGCGAGGCAACCTTCGATTACTTCTTCAAGAGGAAAAACCACACTCTCCTTGACGGAAACCTCAACATACAGTACCTCCTCCCCATCGGCGACTCCGGCTTCACCATCTATCCGCTCGCAGGTGTGGGCCTTGGCAACGACCACCACTCAGGCTATGAAGAGATATACTATGAGGGCGACCAGGAGAAAAGACGCTGGATAGACCAGGGCATCAACCAGTTCATCATCGGCATCAACGCTGGATGCGGAGCTGAATACGCAGTAACAAAAAAGGCAGCGATAACCTTTGAGGCTCGCTACCAGTTCTTCAACCACCACTGCACACAGCTGCTTCTCGGACTCGGACTTGTGCATAAGTTCTAAGAG
>JABUUE010000040.1:12453-30445 GCA_021443335.1 Bacteroidaceae bacterium | reverse complement strand
ATGAATGGTATGGAGAGGAGCTGTCCCATATTGAAGAGCATGCCGTTCTCGAAGGCTTCCTGGTTCTCCTTTGTGTATTCGATGAAGAAGCGGAAGGTGAAGATGTATGTCAGGCAGAGGCCGAAGAAGAATCCTGAGCCCATGCGCTCCTTGTGCTTCAAGTAGATGGCTATGCCGATGAAGAGGAGTATGAAATAGGCTATCGCCTCGTAGAGTTGTCCGGGGTGACGCGGCATCATATCAACCTTCTCGAAAATGAACGCCCATGGCACATCGGTGACCTTGCCTATTATCTCACTGTTCATGAGGTTTCCTATGCGGATGAAGCCGGCGGTGATGGGAGTGGCAATGGCTATATTGTCGAGAACATACAGCGGAGAGAGCTTGGTGCGACGCACATAGAGCAGAACGGCAAGGATAAGTCCGAGGGTACCGCCGTGGGAAGCCAAGCCCTGATAGCCGGTGAACTTCCAGCTGCCGTCGGCCATTTCCCTTACAGGGACTATCATCTCAAGCAGATGACTGCCTGAGGAGAGGAAATAGTCGGGCTCGTAGAAGATGCAGTGGCCGAGGCGCGCGCCCAACAGTATGCCAAAGAAACTATAGAAGAAGAGCATGTCAACGAGCTCGTCCTTCTGCTTCGCCTGCCTGTAAAGCCATTTCACTATAAAAAAGGCTCCAAGCAGTCCGACAAGCCAGCACATGGAGTACCAGCGTAACTCAATAGGGCCTAAGTGCAAGAGCACAAGGTCGGGATTCCAGTTGATGAAAAGTGTCATAAGCCTCACCCCCTACCCCTCTCCATCAGGAGAGGGGAGTGATATGTTTTTGTGGGGAATTTTTATTTAAAAGATTATTATTATTCGTTACTTGAAGCCTTACCTTTAAGCCATAAAGTTTACAAATCTACTCGATATAAATCCAAAAATACTTCAAAATTCTAATGAACTATATGGGCTTAAGATGGTAATCATTCCCCTCTCCTGATGGAGAGGGGTTAGGGGTGAGGCTTACACATTAAACCTAAAGTGCATGATGTCGCCGTCCTGCACTATATATTCCTTACCCTCGATGCCCATCTTGCCGGCATCGCGCACGGCAGCCTCTGAGCCAAGAGCGATATAGTCGTCGTATTTGATGACCTCGGCGCGGATGAAGCCTTTCTCGAAATCTGTATGGATAACGCCGGCGCACTGCGGTGCTTTCCATCCCTTGCGGTATGTCCACGCCTTCACCTCCATCTCACCGGCGGTGATGAATGTCTCGAGGTTGAGCAGCGAATAAGCCTTCTTGATAAGACGGTTCACGCCCGACTCCTCAAGTCCCAACTCATCGAGGAACATCTGCTTGTCCTCGTAGGTCTCCAGACTGGCGATGTCTTCCTCCGTCTTTCCTGCGATAATGAGCACCTCTGCGCCCTCTTCCTTGGCAATGTCCTCAATCTTCTTTGAGTAGGCGTTGCCTGTTTTGGCGGAAGCCTCGTCAACATTACAAACATAGAGCACCGGCTTTGCGGTGAGAAGGAAAAGGTCGTGAGCCACCTTCTGCTCGTCCTTGCTGTCGAACTCTACCACACGCGCGTTCTTGCCCTGCAGCAGCACCTCTTTATAAGCGTTAAGCACAGCGACAGCCACCTTCGCGTCCTTGTTGCCTGCGGCAGCAGTCTTCTGCTCCTTGCCAATGCGCGCCTCGATGGTCTCCAGGTCTTTCAGTTGCAGCTCAGTGTCTATTATCTCCTTGTCGCGCAAGGGGTCTATGCTGCCGTCAACATGGGTGATGTTGTCGTCGTCGAAACAACGGAGCACATGGATGATGGCGTCGGTCTCACGGATATTGCCGAGAAACTTATTGCCTAAACCCTCGCCCTTGCTTGCGCCTTTCACAAGTCCGGCGATATCTACTATCTCGCATGTTGCGGGCACGATACGTCCAGGATGCACAATCTCTGCCAGTCGCGTCAGTCGCTCGTCGGGAACGGTTATCACACCAACATTAGGCTCGATGGTGCAGAACGGAAAGTTTGCCGCCTGCGCCTTCGCGCTTGACAGACAGTTGAATATAGTTGACTTACCTACGTTAGGAAGTCCTACAATGCCACATTTTAATGCCATAAAAGCCTCACCCCCTGCCCCTCTCCATCAGGAGAGGGGAGTGATATGTCTTGTGGGGGAATTTATCACATGATGGTTGTTATGATATTATAATTCTATTTTAGAGTCACTTAATGCCTTACTTTTTAAACCGGTTACCATTTCCCTCTCCTGATGGAGAGGGGTTAGGGGTGAGGCTGTTGGGGATGAGACTTCGCCACCACCACCTTCGTTTCCCCGTCGATTGTTGTGCCGAAGATGTAGGTGTCGCCGCCATCCTTCAGTTTCAGTCGCTTGCGCAATGCCTCGGCTGTCAGAGGGAAGTTTCTCACCGCTATGTTCGCCTGTGTTACGCCCTGCAACGCCTCCCTTAGCTCCTTCTTGTTGAGTGAGGAGACGGCAAGTATCTGGTACTGCTTGCCAGGGAAGTCTGCCACCACAGTGTCCGAGAAGAACAGGTGGGAATTGGCATCCGCCTGCCGCACGCCATAGCGCCGCGCGATGAAGTCCCAACATCCCGCCTTCATGAGTGCGGCGTTGGGGAGGAGGAGGAAGCACCCGGACCTGGACCACGACCCCCCTCTAACTCCCCCCACAGGGGGGGAGGAATGAATAGTTACCTTTTGTAAGCCGCACTCAGAGCTAACATTAAAGTTCTCCCCCCCTCTAACTCCCCCCACAAGGGGGGAGGAATGAATAGTTACCTTTTGTAAGCCGCACTCAGAGCTAACATTTTGTAAGCCGCACTCAGAGCTAACTTTTTGTAAGCCGCACTCAGAGCTAACTTTAAAGTTCTCCCCTTCCCCCCTAAGGGGGGGATCGAGGGGGGCTTTGGGAGTTAGAGGGGGGTCTACCACCACCCCATCGTTCTTGCAGAACAACCTTGTATCGTGCCGACCGTCTTCGCTCAGATTTACGAGCAGCAGGAGTTCCTTGCATTCGTTCTTTACCGCAACAATATGCACCTCTTCCACATTCACTCCGCAGTTCTCCATGTCATCGACAGCCTTGTG
This sequence comes from Bacteroidaceae bacterium, assembly GCA_021443335.1. Lineage (GTDB taxonomy): Bacteria > Bacteroidota > Bacteroidia > Bacteroidales > Bacteroidaceae > Prevotella. The sequence continues at coordinate 27,342 of JABUUE010000040.1, read as the reverse complement.
CCAGTCGAGCATGGGCGAGAGCTTCAGGAAGAGCAGTCCACCCAACTCTTTCAGCCTCGGCATAAGAGCCGTGACATCCGGCGTACAATCGCTGATGGCGAAGGTGCGTGAGCCAGAAGACGAACGGCGCGCAGGGTCGATGAAGAAAGTGACGGAGGCAGCGTTTGGGGACGATGATGGAGGCAGCGTGAGGTCTTGGACAACCGTCTCCGCCTCACCATTGATAATCTCCGCATTGCTTATGCCCAATGTCTTGAAGTTATGCGCCGCTATCTGGCACAACTCCTCGTTCCTCTCCACATAGACAGCCTTCTCGAACAGGGGAGAGAGAGCCATGAAGTCGATACCGAAGCCACCTGTAAGGTCAATAAGAAGTGAACGCTTGGGCGGAAGACGCCTCGCGAGAATTTCCTTTTTATAGTCTGCCGTCACCTCCGACGAGCATTGCTCAACAGAGAGATGCACGGGGAAAATGACCTCGAAATTAGCCGCGAGCGATGGCAGCTTCGTCCTTGCCCGTTGCCTGCCGTCAATCTGTTGCACAGCGAAACGAAGGTCAACGCCATCCGGGGCCTTTGCCAGAGCCAACCTCCGCACATCATCGTTAAGATGAGACGCTATGAAAGTTAAGGAGTTCAAGGGGGGGGGTCAAGGAGTTTATTGAGGAATCGAATTTTCGAGATTTCGAATTTTCAAGATTTCGAGATTTCGAGGTTTCGAATCTATTGTCTTTAAGTTCCTATTTAGTAATGGTAAAAAAAATAACTTCCTACGTTTTTTTTCACCATTACTTATTTTGGTAACTATAGTCCTGCAAGTCGCCGTTGATATACTGCTCGTAAGCAGTCATGTCTATCAGTCCGTGACCTGAGAGGTTGAAGAGTATAACCTTCTCCTCGCCAGTCTCCTTGCACTTCTCTGCCTCACGGATGGCAGCAGCGATGGCATGGCAGCTCTCAGGAGCAGGAATGATGCCTTCTGTCTGAGCGAAGAGCATACCTGACTTGAAGCTCTCTGTCTGCGGGATGTCAACAGCCTCCATCATTCCGTCTTTGAGAAGCTGTGATACAATGGCGCCGGCACCATGGAAGCGGAGACCGCCAGCATGTATGTTTGCAGGCTTGAACTTATGACCGAGGGTGTACATCGGAATCATAGGAGTATAGCCAGCCTCGTCGCCAAAGTCGTACTCAAACTTACCCTGTGTGAGCTTCGGACAGCTTGCAGGCTCGGCAGCGATGAAGCGTGTGTTCTTCTCGCCAGTGATATTATGACGCATGAAAGGGAACGAGATACCGCCAAAGTTACTGCCACCACCGAAGCAACCGATGACAATGTCTGGATATTCGCCCGCCATCTGCATCTGCTTCTCTGCCTCAAGACCTATGATGGACTGATGAAGGGTAACATGGCTGAGCACCGAACCGAGGGTGTATTTACAGTTAGGAGTTGTTGTGGCAAGTTCCACAGCCTCAGAGATAGCTGTGCCGAGAGAGCCCGGATGCATAGGGTCTTTTGTGATAATGTCCTTGCCAGCCCTTGTTGACATTGAAGGCGAACCTGTAACGGCAGCTCCAAAAGTGCGCATGATGGCACTGCGGTAAGGCTTCTGCGACATTGAAATCTTCACCTGGTAAACGGCACACTCCAATCCATAGACCTTAGCTGCATAGGAAAGCGCCGCACCCCACTGACCAGCTCCAGTCTCTGTGGTGACATTTGTAGTGCCTTCCTGCTTGCAATAGTAAGCCTGGGCGATGGCAGAGTTCACCTTATGAGAGCCGAGAGGATTGACGCTCTCGTTCTTGAAATATATGTGAGCTGGGGTGCCGAGAGCCTTTTCAAGTTCGTAAGCGCGCACAAGAGGTGTGCTGCGATACATGCGATACTTCTCTTGGATTTCCTCTGGAATATCTATCCATGCGTGCTCTTGGTCGAGTTCCTGCACACAGCACTCGCGAGCGAAGACGTGTGAAAGGTCGTCAACAGTAACAGGCTCCTTTGTTGCCGGATTAATCATCGGCATCGGCTTGTTCTTCATCTCTGCCTGAATGTTATACCATTGTGTAGGCAGTTCGTTCTCTTGAAGAATAAATCTTTTCTGTTTCATCTTATTTAGCTTTTGTTTATTTTGGAATTTTCGAGGGTTTGGAATTTTAATATTTCGAGGGTTCGAGATTTTAATATTTCGAGGGTTTGGGATTTTAATATTTCGAGGGTTTGGGATTTTAATATTTCGAGGGTTTGGGATTTCGAATTTTCGAGTTATCGAATTATCGGGATTTCGAGGGTTCGAAGGTACAAGTTCCGAAGCTATTGTCTTGGACTCCTTGAACTCTCCTTAAAACATCCTCCTGACTCGCTCTATGCCAGCCAGCAATGCGTCAACATCCTCCTTCGTGTTGTAAAGAGCGAAGGAGGCGCGCACCGTACCGCTGATGCCAAGAGCGTCCATACAAGGCTGGGCGCAATGATGACCGGTACGAACGGCTATGCCGAGGCGGTCAAGGAGTGTTCCCATATCAAGGTGATGGATGGAAGCGACAAGAAACGAAATAACAGCATCTTTCTCTGTCGCCGTTCCGAAAATACGCATTCCTTCTATCTCCTGCATACGCTGCATTGCGTAGCGTAGCAGCTCCTGCTCATGGGCATGAACGACATCCATACCTATCGCCTGCAGATAGTTTATGGCAACAGCAAGGGCATGGGTGGCTACATAGTCGGGAGTGCCAGCCTCGAACTTAAACGGCAAGCGTTCGAAGGTTGTCTTAGTCCATGTCACCTTGTCAATCATCTCTCCCCCACCCTGATAAGGCGGCAGTTTCTCCAGCCACTCCTCTTTGCCATAAAGCACGCCGACGCCTGTCGGACCGTACATCTTATGACCAGAGAAAGCGAAGAAGTCGCAGTCCATATCCTGCACATCGACCTTGAAATGCGGTGCACTCTGCGCTCCGTCAACCAAGACAGGAATACCATAACTATGAGCCATGGCGCAAATCTCCTTGACAGGGTTCACCGTGCCGAGTACATTTGACACATGAGCCACGGTCAGCAACGCCGAAGGCTTACGGATATCTCCAGCATTGTTGGGGAGGGTTTCAAGTATATTTTTTAATGCTTCAATGTCAAGCTCGCCATTATCGTTAAACGGCACATGCTCGATTTTCAGCCCTTTCTTCTGCGCCTGCAACTGCCACGGCACGATATTGGAGTGATGCTCCATATCGGTCGTTATTATCACATTGCCAGCAGTCATGAAGGCATCGCAGAAACTTGCCGCCACGAGATTTATGCTCTCCGTAGTGCCGCGCGTGAAGATTATCTCCTCTATCTTCCTCGCATTGATGAAGCCGCGCACCGTCTCGCGCGAAGCCTCGTGGAGGTCGGTTGCCTGCTGCGAGAGGTAGTGCACGCCACGGTGTACATTGGCGTTCACATTATAGTATTCGTCGGCAATGGCTTCCACCACACAGCGCGGTTTCTGCGTTGTCGCCGCATTGTCAAGATATATCAGCGGCTTGCCGTAAATCTCACGAGAGAGAATAGGGAAATCCGCCTTCCAGACGTTGAGGGTTGATTCCATCTTATTTGCAAAGTTTACATCCCTCGCACTTTGACAGCTCTCCGCGGAAACGCTTTTCTACAAGATAGTGCAGGCGGTCGCGGAGCGGCGTGAGGGTTATCTGGTCTATCACTTCATACACGAAAGCTTGTTGCAGCAAGGTTTTCGCCTCTTTTTCTGTAATGCCACGCTGACGCATGTAGAACAACGCCTGGTCATTAAGCTGACCTACGGTGGAGCCATGCGAGCATTTCACATCGTCGGCATAAATCTCCAACATCGGCTGCGTCCACATTCTTGCTTTCTTTGTGCAGCACAGGTTGCGGTTTGTCTCCTCCGAAAAAGTCTTCTGCGCATCTTTCCGCACGAGAATCCTTCCTGCGAAAGCGCCTGTTGACTCCTCGTCGAGGACATATTTGTAAAGCTGGTGAGAGGTGCAATGTCCCACCTTGTGGTCTATAACGGTGTTGTTGTCAGTATGTTGCTGCTTGTCGGCTATCACACAACCGTTGAGGAAACACTCGGCACCCTCGCCCGCAAGCTGTAAGTCGAGTTGGTTTCGGGTAGTGCCGTTATGCAGTGTTATCACATTATGGCTCACCACACTGTCTGCCGCCTGACGGATATAGACATTGGATATGCGCTTGTTCTTGTAGTGGGTTTCCTCCAAGCAGTACATCTCCAGTCGCGCACCTTCCTCGACACTCGCCTCCACAACCTGAGTAGTAAGGAAATCACGGTCGTCAGCGGCGTGGTCACAGAAGAGAAGCTTTATCTCTGCCTGCTTCTCAAGCACGACCAACACGCGACGATTAACCATCAAAGGTACATCAGAACGCAGGATGTTTATCACCTGAACTGTCTTATCGACCTTGACACCTTTCGGCACATAGATCATCAGTCCGTCTTGCGCCAACATAGTGTTCAGAGCGGTGATGGAGTCGGAAGTTTTATTTGATGTTGAAGGTTGCTGGTTTGACAGTGTTGCCACCTCGCCATAATACCTTTCCACAATTTCGGGTTTCTGCTCCGCAAACTCCTTAAGCGAACCGATATACACGCCCTCAGGCAGCTTCGCCTTTGGGAGAACCTTGCTGTAAAACTGGTCGTTGACGATGAAGTAAAGCAGGGTTGAGAGGTTGGGAACGTCACATTTGAAAGCGTCGTACGGATTGACAGGTATCTCCAAGCGGTTGAGGTTCAATCCATAATCAGGCGCAAGCATCTGCTGAATATCAGTATATCTATACCGCTCCACCTTTTTTGTGGGCAACGGGTTATCGGAAAAAGCCCTGAAGGCCCCTTCTCTTTTCGCATTCATCACAGGCGCACTATGAGCGTCAATCATCGCACGACACTGTCGGAATATGTCTATATATTGCGTCTTAGGCATTCGTTATCGTTAATCGTTAATCGCTAATATTGCCTTGAATCCCTCCGCATCAATCTTCTGCGCAAGTTCCGGTCCGCCGGTCTCCACAATCTTTCCCTGATAAAGGATATGGATTTTCTGCGGTTTTATAAGCTCCAACAGATGCGCATAATGGGTGATTACTATGCAGGAGGTGTCGGGAGTCTTCAGTTTGTTCACGCCCTCAGCCACAATGCGCATAGCGTCAACATCAAGACCAGAGTCTGTCTCGTCGAGGATTGACAGCGACGGTTCAAGCATTGCCATCTGGTAAATCTCGTTGCGCTTCTTCTCGCCGCCGGAAAAGCCTTCGTTAACAGAACGGTTGGCAAGCTTGCTGTCGAGTTCCACAATCTTGCGTTTCTCGCGAGAAAGTTTCAAGAACTCTGCGGCATTCAGCGGTTCCAAGCCCTGATACTTACGCTTCTCGTTGATGGCAGCGCGCATGAAGTTGGTCATTGACACGCCTGGAATCTCCACGGGATACTGGAACGAGAGGAACAATCCCTCGTGAGCGCGGTCTTCGGGAGACATTTCAAGGAGGTTCTTGCCGTTATACCAAGCCTCTCCCTCCGTAACTTCGTAGAGCGGATTGCCCACAAGCACAGCGGAAAGAGTGGATTTGCCAGAGCCGTTGGGGCCCATAATGGCGTGAATCTCACCGGTGGGAATTGTGAGATTGATACCTTTGAGTATTTCTTTGTCGCCTATTTTAGCGTGAAGATTCTTAATTTCAAGCATAGTCTTATTTACTATTTGACTATTTACGATTTACGATTGTAAGTCTATTTGACTTTTTACAATTTACTATTGCCCCACAAAGGGACAGATACTTTTTGCGCGCAAAATTACAAATTAATCTTTTTATTTCACTTCGTTTCGGACAGTAAATGCAATAAAAGTGTGATTTTTTTAATATTTCTTGTGGAATTGACTGAGAAACATTAACTTTGTGCCGTAAAAAAAACAATAAGAGCAAAGGAAAACTATATTATGATGAGAACAATCGCGCTCTCGCTCTTGTTTGCATGCTTCGCGCTCGACATGCAAGCACAAGCCGTGGCACATATTGAAAAGGCTAAAGAGAACACCCTGCCCGCATTCTATCAGCAACACCCGTGGCGTGGGAAAAAGGTGGCTTACATAGGCGACTCCATAACAGACCCTAACAACAAGGCCGCAAAAAAGAAATACTGGAATCTGCTGAAAGAATGGCTCGACATAGACTATTTCGTCCCCGCCAAAAGCGGCAGACAATGGAATGATGTCATACGCCAGGAGAGACTCCTGCAAGAGCATTGGGGACAAGACTTCGACGCTATACTCATCTTTTTAGGTACCAACGATTTCAACCACGACATAGAGCTCGGCGAATGGTACACCGTAAAGGAGGAAGAGGTGATGCGCGCAGTTCACGGGAAGCAAAAGCAACTGGAAAAGGTTAAGCATCGTTTAAACAACACAGACGAAAACACCTTCCGCGGACGCATCAATGTGTCGATGGCACAACTGAAAAAAGACTTTCCGGACAAACAGATTATACTGCTAACGCCTATACACCGTGCGGGATTCTTCCCTAACGACAAGAACTGGCAGCCAGAGGAATGCTGGTCGAACGCTCGCGGATATTTCATTGACGACTATGTTCAAGCCATCAAAGAGGCGGGAAACGTGTGGGCTGTGCCAGTGATAGACATGAACTCTATCTGCGGTCTTTACCCTCTCGAAGATTCCAACGCCCAATTCTTCAACAACGCCGCCACCGACCGTCTGCATCCGAACGATGCCGGACATGAGAGAATGGCTAAAGCATTGGCCGCACAATTAGCATATTTCAACAACTAAGTAATGGTGAAAAAATAACTTGGGACGATTTGGTTTAGATTGTTGAGATATTTTTTTGTTGAGACGAAGGAGTGTAGCGGGCTACATGACTGAGGAACAACACAAAAATAGCCAACAAGATAAATCAAAGAGGCTAATAGAAAAATAAAAAAACGTAGGAAGTTATTTTTTTTACCATTACTAAATCCAGAGGTTTCTTCACATAGAACCCACCAAAAAACTCTTATATGAACAACCCTATTTTACTGGAAAACCTTCGTTCCATCCCAGACTTCCCCATCAAGGGAATAAACTTCCGCGATGTAACAACTCTCTTCAAGAATGCCGAATGCGTGAAGATAATGACCGACGAGCTTTGCGAAATGTACAAAGATGCCGGCATAACAAAGATTGTGGGCATTGAAAGTCGCGGATTCGTAATGTCATCAGCACTTGCCGTGCGCATGAACGCAGGCGTCGTACTATGTCGCAAACCAGGCAAACTGCCTGCTGAGACCATACAAGAGAGTTATGCGAAAGAGTACGGAACCGACACTATCGAGATACATCGCGACGCGATAACAGAGGACGATGTGGTACTGCTGCACGATGACCTTCTCGCCACTGGCGGCACCATGCGCGCAGCATACAATCTTGTAAAGAGATTCAACCCTAAGAAAATCTATGTGAACTTCATCATCGAGATTTCAGACGAGGGACTCAACGGACGCGCCGCCTTCGAAGAGGGCACAGACATCCGCACACTGATAAAGATGTAAACCTCAAAATCTCGAAGCCTTGAAATCCCGATAACCTCTCCCCAAACTCCCGTCTTCAATGAAAATCCTTCTTGTCAATGCCTCTGATGCCAAAGGCGGTGCGGCAATTGTCGCCCACCGACTGCTTCACGCCCTAAATGCCCAAGAAGGTGTTCAGGCGAAGATGCTTGTGGCAGAGAAGTCAACCGACGATGAGAATGTGACAGCATTGCCAAAGCGTTGGTGGCTGAAGAAAGCCCTTGACAGAATGGTTATCTGGGCCTTCAACGGCTTCACGAAGCAAGGATTATGGCTTACCGACGGCGGCTTCTTCGGCAACGATATCACCAAGCGACGAGAGTTCCAAGAAGCCGATGTGATACATCTGCATTGGGTGAACCAAGGTTTTTTAGGACTGAAAGACATCAAGAAGATACTGAAAAGCGGCAAGAAGGTGGTGTGGACAATGCACGATATGTGGCCCGCCACCGCTGTCTGCCACCACGCAGGCAACTGCGACAAATACAAAACCACTGGTTGCAAATGTTGTGAGCAACTCCGTTTCCCTTATAACGAAGATTTTTCCGCAAAAGTATGGAAGAAGAAATCGGATTATTATCGCAACTCCAATATTCACTTCGTTGCCTGCAGCTCATGGATGGCTGACCACGAGCGACAAAGTCTTCTGACAAGACATCTGCCAGTAACAGTGATTCCAAATGTCGCACCTGTCTCCGATGTTCATGGTCATTCCAAACTGAACACTGGCAAGAACATCCAAACCGATGCCACCAACCGCAGAACAATCTGCTTTGCAGCCGCGAAAATTGACGATAAAATAAAAGGCTTCGACGACCTACTCGAAGCCTTAAACCACATTAAGCACCGCAAGGACGTGGAACTTGTCCTCATCGGTGGTATCAGCGACAAGAGTCTGCTGAATAATATCCCTATTCCATACCGATACCTCGGCTACCAAAGGGATATGATGAGTATTTATGCGGCAGCCGACTGCGTGGTAAACTGTAGCAGATACGAAACACTACCCACAACAATCGTTGAAGCACAATCAGTAGGAACAACACCCGTGGCCTATAGCCATAGCGGAGCCATAGACCTTATCACGGACAACAAAACAGGTTATCTCGCAGAATATCGCAACACCGAGAGTCTGGCGAAAGCGATAGAACGCGCCATTGACAACCCTCTCGATGCAGGTTTCTTGCGCAAACATGTTGAAGACAGCTACAACGAAAACATCATAGCGCATAGGCACATAGAGATTTATTGTAGTAACAGAAATTAGCATTCATAATGCAAGCAATAATATTAGCGGCTGGAATGGGTCGCAGACTTGGCGAATGGACAAAAGACAACACCACAGAAGTTATTGCCAAACAACATACTGAAGCATATATGAAAGTAACACAGTAATAAAACTTGAGATTATGATAATAGGTTATACAGCTGGAGTATATGATTTGTTTCATATAGGCCACCTTAATCTTCTGAAAAATGCAAAGGGAATGTGTGACAAACTAATCGTTGGCGTCACCACTGATGACTTGGTTCTGTACAAGGGAAAACATTCAATGATACCTTACACAGACAGAGCAGAGATTGTAAGAAGCATAAAATTTGTGGATGCTGTCGTACCACAAGAGGACATGGACAAACTTAAGATGTGCAAAAAGTTGAAAGCAAATGTTATGTTCGTGGGCGATGATTGGTACGATACCCCCAAATGGAACGAGATAGAAAAAATGTTTGATGAGGCAGGCATACGCATTGTTTACTTCCCCTACACAAAAGGAATATCATCAACAAGAATAACAGAAGCATTGAAATCCACACGTGGGTGGACAAGAGATGACAACAAATCAGAAGATAATCATTTGCATATTTCTAATAATTAAAAAAAATATTTTATGTTTGACAAAAAGTTTTGCATGAGTTCGTATATGGCATTTCGCTATATCGAGCGTGACGACATGGACTTTAAAGAAGGTTTCCGTCATGAAAATATCAAGCCTGTGCCTGAGTCCGAAAAAACATTGGTATGGACTTCTAAGGACATAAGCAATGCTATACAGAAGGTGTTTGACTCACTGAAAGGCAAAAAACTCGGAATCATGCTTTCTGGTGGAATGGATTCCGCCTGTCTGGCGTCTTATATGCGCGGTTGTGATGCCTACACATTCCGCTTTGTTGGTGCTAATGATATTCAGAACGAGGAATTACACCGTGCTGAAACCTATGCGAAATACTATGGATTAAACCTACATTACGTAGATATCAACTGGGAAGTTGCCAATGCTAATCTTACTGAGATTATGCGAGCAAAGTCTGCTCCTGTTCACTCTATTGAGCCTCAAATCTACGCAGCTGCACTACAAGCTAAAGCCGACGGTGTGGAGCAAATGATTGTGGGCGAGAGCTCAGACTTAATATTTGGAGGTATGGACCAACTTATCTCTCGAGAATGGACATTTGAAGACTTCAAGAATCGCTATATCTTCACAAAACCTGAAGATGTACTTGTTGAGCCAGTGGACATGACTTATCTCTTTGAACGCTATCGTAAAGATGGTGATATGATTGATTATATGACCTTCATGGACGATGTGTTCTCCATTGAGTCATCAAGCTCTTATCTTAACGCATTCTATCTCGCCGGACTGAACTATACTGACCCCTACGCTAAACTCAAAATGGCAGAACCACTGGATCTGAATCGCGTGCGCAATGGAGAACCGAAATATCTCATTCGCGACTTATTTGCAATGAAATATCCCGGCGTTCCAATTCCATTCAAAGTGCCGATGCCACGTCCTGTGGACTACTATTTCAAAGATTGGACAGGTCCGAAACGCCCCGAATTCCGCACAGATATAGACTTAAACAAATACACCGGAAATCAGAAATGGCAGATGTATTGTCTTGAGCGATTCCTTGAAGAGTTTTTTGATTGATAAAATAACTATTCAGCTATGGCATCGTATATAAATATCGGAAACAAGGCTTTCGCATCTGACTTAGATGACGAATATATTGACAAAACAGATCTGATTGCCGAAATAAACAACACATTGTTTAAGAGAAATCGTTTCTCATGTGTCAGCCGTTGCCGCCGCTTTGGAAAGTCTATGGCGGCGGAGATGCTATGCGCTTACTATGACCGCTCATGCGATTCCCGTGAACTTTTCCGGGGCTTGAAAATTGAGAAAGACCCCAATTACGAGAAGCATCTAAACAAATACCCCGTCATATATGTTGATATGACCAACTTCATGACGCGATACCGTGGCGATGAGAATATAGTAAACTTCATTCAAAAGGACCTGATAGAGGACATTTCGCAATGTTACAAGGATGTGCCAGTGAAGGCTGACGATGACCTGATGGAATATCTGCTACGCATAGCAATAACCACGGAAGAGATGTTCATCTTTATTATTGATGAGTGGGACGCTATCTGTCGAGAGTTCTCCTCCAGCAGCAAGGCGATGGACTGTTACGTCAATTTCTTACGCAGAATGTTCAAGAGCTCGGATGCCCATAGAGTCTTTGTCGGAGTTTATATGACAGGAATACTGCCAATCAAGAGATATAAGACAGAGTCTGCTCTCAACAACTTCTGGGAGTACTCAATGACTCAACCCGAACCACTGTCCAAATACTTTGGATTTACAAGACACGAGGTACAGACATTATGCGAAAAGTATGGCATGGACTTTGAGGAAATGGAGAAATGGTATGACGGATACAGTATCGGAACTGAACCATCCATGTTCAATCCAAGTTCTATAATGAAGGCTCTTGCCAAGAAAGCATGCGACAGCTATTGGGCATCCACCGGTGCATTTGAGGCTGTAGCACAATATATACAGATGGACTTTGAGGGGCTGAAAGGGGATATCGTGAAAATGCTCGCCGGCGGTTCCTGCCCCGTAAATACTACAGGCTTCCTGAACGACCCGGCAATCATATATACGAAGAATGATGTCTTCACGGTGCTGATACATTTGGGCTATTTAGCATACAACAAAGCCGAGAAGAGGTGCTACATCCCAAATATGGAGGTAGCAGGAGAAATGAGAAATGCCATAGAGAGAAACGGATGGAAGAACGTCATGGACACCCTCAATGCCTCTGAGCGACTGCTTAGCGACCTTCTCGACGGCGATACCGAAGCTGTGGAGCAAGGCATAGAAGCTGCCCACGAGCGAAACGCAAGCATCTTAGAATATAACGACGAGAACTCCCTCGCCTGCGTCATCGGCATGGCGTTCTACTCCGCCCGAAACAAATACAAGATAATTCGAGAACTGCCTACAGGAAAGGGATTTGCCGATATGGTATTCATTCCATGGCACAATGTCAATCTTCCCGCAATAGTGGTTGAACTGAAATGGAAGCAAGACGCGCGGACTGCCATAAGCCAAATACGAGAGCGCAACTATCCCGCATCACTAAAGGAATATGCAGGCGAGGTCATACTTTGCGGCATCAACTACGACCCCAAAAGCAAAGAACATACCTGCATGATTGAAAAGGTTTAAGTTTATGAAACAAATCACCGACACAAAAGAACTGCGCACCATCCAAATGGAAATTCTTGACATTATAGTTGATGTTTGCGAACGACATAACATTGAATACTCCTTGGCTGGTGGTACACTCATCGGAGCATTGAGACACAAAGGCTACATCCCATGGGATGATGATATAGACTTATTTATGATGCGCCACGACTACGACAGGTTCCTTGCCATATTCAACAAAGAGCAAGAAGAAAAGCAATCTCCTTACGAACTGCTTTCCCCTGAGATAACAAAGGATTATGTCTATACCTTCGGTAAAGTTGCCGACAAGAGGACAATAATGATTGAGGACGAACTGCAAGACTTCACCATAGGTGTTTATGTAGATATTTTCCCCATTGACTATGTTAATGAAGAAATGCTCGCAAGAAAAGTACAATACAAATTAATGCACATATTGTATAAAATACGCCGCTGCAAGATGATTCCTTCATGTTGTCTGAAGTCAAGACTCGCTTACTACTGCTACCGTTATCTTCCCCTGCCCTTAAAAGTAATCAACTGGTCTCAAAGGAAATATGTATTCCGTCGTAACCCAACATCATTAATCTGCAATATACACGGAGATTACGCAAATCCTTCATACGCTTTTCCCGTAGAAGCCATGCAATCTTTTACTGAAGCCGAATTTGAGGGTAAGCAGTATAAGATTATGGCTGGATACGAAGAATACCTGAAACGCATGTACAAGTTTCACTACATGACTCTTCCACCAGAAGACCAGCGATACCACCACAGTTTCAAGGCATGGTGGAAAGAATGATTATGTGCAACACAGTCATGGCAACAAGGAACAACACTACCATATCTGTATGCAAAGCACTTGCTATCATTGGGATGGTGATAGGTCATGCCGACCCGCCATACAAGCTGTTGGCGTTTATTTACCTGTGGCACATGCCGCTCTTCTTCATCGCCTCAGGCTATTTCTTCAAGAAATCATATCTCACTGACGAACTTACTTTCATCAAGAAGAGGATAAAGGCGCTCTACGTGCCGTGCGTAAAATGGAGCCTCATTATATTGCTCCTGAACCCGCTCTTCTTTTGGACAGGCTTTCTGAACGAGCAATACGGAAACCCAGACGGAGGTGTCACCCATCCGCTCAATCTAAGGCAGGGTATTCAGCACGCTGTTGGCATCATCTTCACCATGAGCAACTACGATGTGTTCCTGCTCTCTGCCTTCTGGTTTTTCCGCGCACTCCTTGTCGGCAGCATCGCTTACCTCGTAATCTTCAAGCTGCTCACGAAGATTCCATTCTTCCGCAAGCACGAGAACATCTGTCTGCTTACCATCTGCGCCATCTGCATGCTGCTCGCAGTGCTGAAATATGGCCATTTCAAGATACGTTACTGGTTCATTGCCCAAGGCGGTTACCGCGATATCATGTGCGTCTTCTTTATGAGCATCGGCTATCTCTTCCGGAAATACGAGCGGTTTGTCAGCGGCAGATATTGGTTGATGCTTCCCATGTTTGCCATACTGTTGTGGTACACCTTCAACCTTCATACCAGCCTAACGCTGACTACAAAACTGCATAAGGTCATCTGGCAGCCCTATTCCGCAATAGCAGGCTTCATTTTCATCTATCTGCTGGCACAACTGATTGAGAAAACACAGTCCTATTCGTGGGGGAAAACAATAAACCGCTTCCTCGTGTTCTGCGGAAACAACACGATAAAGATAATGATTTTCCATATCTTTGCCTATAAGGTTATAGCACTGTTGCAGATAGCCATCTACGACTTAGAGTGGAAACAGATAGGCTGCCACATGGTCATTCATCATCCAACGACATCACAATACTGGTGGGTGTTCTATTCCATCGGAGGTGTCGCCATACCACTGTTTGGAACATATCTCTCACAAAAAATCAGATGCAAAAGCTCTTCTCTATAATAACCATCAACTGGAACGATGCCAAAGGCTTGCGAAAAACAATAGAAAGTGTTGTTGCACAAGACAGGAACTTGTATGAGTTCATCATCGTTGACGGAGCCTCTACGGACAACTCCGTCGATGTTATCCGGCACTACGAAGACAGCATCGACTGGTGGTGCTCCGAACCTGACGGCGGCATTTACGATGCACAAAACAAAGGCACTCGTCAAGCTAACGGAAAATATCTGCTGTTCCTGAACAGCGGCGACAGCCTTTATGACGCTCATGTGCTTGAAAAGGTCGCAACAATACTTACAGCCCCTGACACTCCCGACATTCTCAACGGATGGAGCATAATGGAAGACAGCGGACTTCCCGCCTTTCCCCATCAAAAAAGCGCAGCCTTGCAACTGATATGGAACGGCATCGGGCATCAAGCAACCTTCATTCGCCGCGAACTGCAAGAAGCCCGTCCTTACGAGGAGAGATTCCGTATCTGCGCCGACAAGAACTTCTTCCTTCAAACAGTCATTGGAGACGGCAAGACTCTGCGCTTCACTGATTTGCGAATAAACAAACAAGCACCGTGGGGAACATGCAGCAACAGGGAAAAACTGCTTGAAGAACTGGGAATAATGGTGGAAGAAACATGGCAACGCATCAGCTGGCGCAGATTTCCCCTTGCCACATCATTCCTCGCACTCACCCGTCTTCTGCCCAAACATCTGAGAGCAGTGTTTGTGCTGAAATGCGGAGGAACCTTTCAAAAAGTTTTAAAAACTTAAACCCAAAAAGTTCATTAGAACGTATATGGGTTTTATTTATTGGACATTATTACTA
>JABUUE010000040.1:0-12333 GCA_021443335.1 Bacteroidaceae bacterium | reverse complement strand
TCTACTCGATATAAATCCAAAAATACTTCAAAATTCTAATGAACTTTTTGGGTTAAAAGGAGTTCAAGGAGTTGCAACTCCTTTAATTTATAGAACCCACCTTAATCAATTCTATGGAAGTCTCAATACTCATACCCGTCTATGGCGTGGAGAAATACATCGCCAAATGCGCTGAAAGCCTGTTCTGTCAGACCTTCAGCGACATTGAATATGTCTTCGTTGACGACTGCACGCCCGACAACAGCATTCAGATACTCAACGAAGTTATCAAGCGATACCCCGAAAGAGAGCAACAAGTGAAGATTGTGCGCAACGAGCACAATATGGGTTTAGGCGCCACACGCAATGTTGCCATAGAGGCATCAACAGGCAGGTTTCTCATGTTTGTAGATAGCGACGACGCCATGCCTGCCGACGCTGTGGAAGTGCTGTATAACAAGATTAACGGCAGCAACTACGATTTTGTCGAAGGTGCTTTCCGCGAAGAGAGCCAACAAGGACTGTCTGCACCTGTATGCCCTATCGACTACAGCCACGACAGATATGTGAGACTGCTGCTATGCAAGAAATACGTAACCCACAGTATATGGGGAAAGATGTATGCTAAAACTCTGTTTACTGACAACAACATAACCTTTGCACCAGACGTAACAAACAGCGAAGACTACTGCACACTTGCCCGATTAGCCTTTTCCGGAAAAAGAGGAATCGTCAGCAATATTGTTTATCATTACAGGAAAATGGGCGACAGCTTCTTCTCTCTTCAAAACATCACGAAAAACCTGACCTCCACTTGCAAGGCTAACAACGTGGTGAAAAACTATTATGAGCAGCACGACGCCTCAGGAAGATTCCGAAACGCACTAACAATAGGACTGATAGACATGCTACGCGATATGCGCCGACACAATATAAGCATGGAGACAGCCGACAACATCTGTCCTTTCAATGTCAGCAACCCTTTCATGCGCTTATCCGAACTTCTGTTCCGCAGCCGCTGTCCTTATGCCATAGCAAACCTCTATTACTTGGCATTAAAGCGCATATACCGCTTAGACCTTCTGCCCAAAAAGATATTTCCGGAAGATAGGACTTATGCGGAGTATTGACGACGTGAGAAGCGAGAAGGCGATTATCGCCAAGCCGATGCCCACGATAAGCACCATCTCCACAACTATTCCAGGCTTGTTCGCCTTCAGCCACACGCCCATCCACGGCAGATGAGGGATGAAGAAATAGTGTATCAGATAAATGTCCAATGTGCGCGTGCCTATCAGCTGCATCATCCTTCCAATCCTGTTTTCCTTAGAGAACACGCCCTCGTAATGCCTGAACGACATCGCTATAATCAACAAGAAAGAGAATATTGCCAATGTGCGCGGAAGAATAGCCCACATCCTGCGAAGAAAATGCCAACGGAAAAACTCAACACTGCTGAAAAACGCCAACAACACTATTGCGAAAAAGAACCAGCGTGAGTCAAACAGTTTCTCCGCCTGTCGCCAATATCGGCGGAAGATATTTCCCGTTACAAAGAAGCAGAAATACATCGTCAGGTTGCTGAAACTCAGATAATTCGACCATGTGCTCTTTGGATATTTGAAATACTTCGGCATATAGTTTGTCTCGTACATCATCATGGCTATCACCCATAATACGAGAATCGGCAACCATGCCGGCATCCTCCCTTTCGTCCATTCCTTCAGTTTCGCCTCCAGATAGGCAAAAGGGTAATACAGCAGGAACATCAGCAGCAACACCCACGTGAACCAATAGCCACCCTTCAGCGGTCGCGACAAAAAGTCCATCAGCGCATCTCCGAAATGCTTGTGGAATATGGCGATAAAAGCACAGAGGAAGACAATCGTCGGTATCAGCTGCACGCGCAACTTCTTCAAGACCAACCTGCCAAGCGTCTTTGCGTTCCATTCTGTCGAGGCACTGTAAGCGAGAAAGCCGCTGACAAAGAAGAACAAAGGCATACGAAACAATATCAGCAAATTTTGTATGGCCGTGTCCTTGGGCATGAGAATACCAAAAGCACTGGAGGTAACATGCTGTGCGACAACAAGTATCATCGTGAAACCGCGCATGGCGTCGAGCCATTCCATGCGCTTCTTCTGTTCGGGAATAGTCTGTAGAGCTGTCATTTAATATTATTCATGTTTCGCACTTTTCACTTGCTTAACATACCGCATACACTCACGCATGATTTCCGCCTTCGAGCAATACATTATTGCAGCGTAAATCACGGCGGCGAGGACAATTCTGATAATTAAGATAAATGAGAAATGCAGGGAAGCGAAAACGCAATCTGTAACCCACCATGTGATAAGCATGGTGAACGCTGCTGGCAGCGCAAACGGCAGTATATCCTTCAGGAAAAAGACCAACGAATAGTCTGCCGTAAGCTTCCGCGTGAACGCGTGCCAGACGAAAAGGAACAGCAGCGTGAACACGCTTGTCGCTATAACCATGTATTCTATCGGGTAGTTCTGCAAGACTTCTACAATGCCTATCTGCACTGCTATCTGCACCACATTGAGCCACAGGTAAAGGTCAGAGCGGCCGCGGCTGATGGCAGTGTTCTGCAGCAAGGCATATATCGGCAGCGTACTTCCGGCAATGGCGAGAACACGCAGAATATCCACACAGGGAAGCCACTCGTCGCCGATGGTGGTAAGAATGAACTCCTCAGCCACCAACGCAAGTCCGAACATGGCGGGGAAACTGAAGAAAGCCGTAAAGCGAACCATCTTCCTCAACACGCGCAGCGAACGCTCCTCGTCGTCTCTTATCTCCGCCATCACCGGCTGTGCTATCTGGCTGATGGTGCCTTGCAACATGCCCGAAGCCATAGTGTTCCACTTGTTGGCCTGAGAGTAGCTGCCCACTGTCGCCATCGGGAAATGCCTTGCGAAAAGCACTGTCAGTATCTGCTGCGAGAGGGAGTTGAGAACCGTTGTGAGCATCATCTTCACGCTGAACGGAAACAGGCGGCGCACAGTGTCGAACGTGAAATGAACAGACGGGCGGAACGGACACAGGCAGTAGCGGCTTATCGTGACAATCGTAGAGTAAACAACCTGCTGCCACGCCAACGCCCAATAGTTGTAATCCAAGAAAGCAAGCGTTATTCCAACCGTCCCGCTGCACAACAGGGCAATGGCTCCCACTATCGTGTTCTCCCTGACCATCATGTTCTTGAACATATATGCTCCGGCAATGGTGCTGACGGCAGATATGGGGAGGGTAAGAAAGACCAGTCGCGAAACGGCAACAAGTTCAGGAGAGCCAAAGAAATCGGCTATGAGCGGCGCACACAGAAAAAGCAGCACATAGAGACAAGCGCTCATCGAGATATTAAACCAGAAGACCGAATTGTAATCCTTATGCTCCGGCTTCTCCATGTTGCACAATCCCTGCGTGAAACCGCACGCCTGCAGATTTCCCGCCACCAACGTGAACACCGTAAGAACGCCAACTATTCCGTAATCCGCACGCGTGAGCTGACGCGCCAACACTATGCCGAAAGCGAAATTCAGCAACTGCGTGGAGCCCTGGTTAAGAAGTCCCCACGCAAAACCTTTCGCCGTGCGTTGTTTCAGATTGTCCGACATATTGTTTCTTTTGCGTAATGCGCGTTAGCGTAACGGCTGTTATTCAAGGCGCAAAATTATATAAAACAAATGAAGTTCACAAACTTGTGGACAATAAACTTGTGAACTTCATCAAAAAAGCCTGTTTTTCTTACCTAACTGGAAAAAGACTGCTATAATTTTGGTTTTTCAATATTTCTTTTTACCTTTGCACCGTCCAACCGAAACCTGGGCTTCGCCGAAGCCGTAGGGAGGGTGGGATGATATTTAATGAAGAGCGTAACTAAGCGCTTGTTCTTAGACACATAGAAATGTCGCAAGTTTCAATGTCAAGTCGAGAACATCGCAACGGTGGCGCCCTAATGATGTGTTTATATTGACAGCCATAATTGTACCTGTACATTTATGGATGCTCAATGTTCATATCGGTGTGGGCTTCAGCGTTGCTCGTTCAACTTGACAAGGCAATGCGACAGCCTCTATGTGTGGGACGAGCAAAGAGCAGTCTCCCACACTTTTTGTTTTGTATTGACTCCTCTTTTTATGCAATCTTCACCCTACTAAACAAATTATTGGAGATTTGTAGAATGAGTGGAAGTAATCGTATTTTATGGGCTGACGCACTGAAAGCGTTTGCCATAATTTTTGTAATGTTAGGTCATGTTTTGCCTTTTGTCATGGGCGATAAAGCAAATCCGATGACGATACATTACATAGGAGTATTGCAAATGCCACTTTTTATGGCAATCAGTGGCTATTGTTCATATAAAGCTTTTGTAGAATGGCTTGTAGTAAAGAAGCGGTTTTTGCAGTTGGTCGTACCCTTTATTTGTTGGCCATTAGTGTGGTATCTTATAAAAATGGATTTTACAGGTATTACTGATTACTACCTTGCCTTATTTATATTTCCAGATAGAGGCTTATGGTTTCTTTTTGTGCTCTTCTTAATAACGCTCATTGAGTATTTTAGAAATAAGGTTGTGCGTATCTCTCTTAAAAATCATGACAATAGCGATATCGCCTTTTACTTTAGCTTGTTAGTTACAGAATGTCTGCTGCTAACAGTTTTCTACGCATATAAGCGTTGTGGAGTTCCCGGAAATTGGATAAACTTTGTAGCGTTGTACTATCCTTATTACTCTTTGGGGTGCATAATGAGACGAAATAATAACTGGTTGTTGAGTAATCTAAGATGGTTAGGACCTTTGGGATTACTTGTATATTCTATCGCCACATATTTTCTTGATAGTTATTTGTGGCAGATACCACTTGCTTCTGGAGGAATTTTGGGGATGTTCTTTATATTTCAAAGGTTCTTTGACCGTCCGCTTCCAAGAATTATAATGTTTACGGGAACATCAACATTAGGAATATATGCTGTTCATCAGCCTGTAATACAATACATTAAGCACTTACTCATAAAAGCCCCCTTATGGGCAGATGTTGTTATAACATTTGTCCTAACTTACATAATATCCATTCTTGCAGTGTGGGTGTTTAAGAAAAATCGTATTACAGCTTTCCTTTTCTTGGGGATACCTTTTAGAAGATAATAAAAACCTTTCTGTTTCGAATTTTTCTCATAGGAAGACGAGGCGAATGTCATAGGGGAATTATTCCCTATGCACGACGAAGCTATTTGCCTGATGCGTAGCCGTTATGAGGACTTCGGCAATCTGAACATGGGCAGGAGCGGCGGCACAGAAGAAACATACCTCAGCGATATCCTTGCCCGTTAGAGGTTTGATGCCTTTATACACGTTGTCAGCCTTCGCCTTGTCGCCGTAGAACCGAGTCACGCTGAAGTTTGTCTCCACAAGACCGGGCTTGATGTTGGTGACACGTATGGAGGTATGTGCCACGTCAATGCGCAGACCGTCGCTGACAGCCTTCACCGCCGCCTTCGTGGCACAATACACATTGCCGCCGGCATAAGCATAATCGCCTGCCAACGAGCCGATATTTATCACATGACCGCAGTCGCGCTCCACCATTTTCGGGACTATCAGTCGCGTCATATAGAGCAGTCCCTTGATGTTTGTGTCGATAATGGTGTCCCAATCGTTCATGTCTGCCTCGTATTCCTTTGCCAAGCCCAAGGCAAGTCCGGCATTATTTACGAGCACATCCACCGCTGCCCACTTGCCGCTGAGCGAGGCAACAGCCTGCTCACACTGCTCGCGGTCGCGCACATCGAAGGCGAGGGACAAGACATCAGCGCCCGCAGCCTTGGCTTCGCCGAGCCTGCTTCCGCTCGGCAAATCAAGCGAGCTTGTTTGCCCTCGCTTACCCGCAGCCTTCAGCCTTGTCTCAAGCTCGCTGAGTGCCGCGGCATCCCTGCCAGTGATTATCACGTCGTATCCACCTTCCGCAAATTTCTCTGCGCATGCTGCCCCAATACCTTTTGAGGCACCCGTTATCAATGCTATCTTTCTCATTTTATTTTAAGTTTCCCCCATCACCGTTGCCACTATGCGTCGCGCGCCACCGTAGTCGCGGAACTCGCAAAGATATATGCCCTGCCATGTGCCGAGATTCAGTCTGCCATCCGTTATGGGAATGGTTATCGATGCGCCGACGATGCTGCTCTTGGCGTGGGCAGGCATATCGTCATCGCCCTCGAACGTGTGCAGGTAATATGGCTCGCGCTCCTTCACCATGTGGTTGAAGATGCTCTCCATGTCCGCACGCACGTCTGGGTCGGCATTCTCGTTTACGGAGAGCGCTGCCGACGTGTGCTTTATGAACAGGTTCAGCAGTCCCACCTTGGGCAAAGGCGGAAGATTGCGCAGTATCTCGCTTGTCACGAGATGAAAGCCGCGCCTGCGCTCCTGCAATCTAAATTCTTTTTGTTGCCACATGATGATTATTTGCAGCGTTTATGGCGCAAAATTAATAACTTTCGTTCAAATGCGCAAATAGAAACGAGAAAAATCGCATCAGAGAGGGGAAAAGTTAATGTACGCAATTATTGGTAAGGTAAGGGTAAGGGTATGGGGGGGGAGGCTTTGACTCAGACTTTGTCCTTGAACACTAAACAATACAAACATGTAGAAAATTCGTTTTTTACCTGATATTTATATCGCTTTTTCTTGGTGATTTCAAAAATTATTCGTTACTTTGCAGTCGCAATCTAAGAATCTCAAACAACAACCATTTCAACCCATTCAACAACTCAAAAACCAATCAAAAACAAAGATTACCGTAGAAACATCGTAATCACCTCCCCTGTTAACCGTCTATGAAAAGATTACTGACAATATTAGTGTTTGCCCTGGCAATTGTAAGCGCGCATGCTTTCGAGGGTTCTGTTTTCACCCAAAAGCCAGCAGATGAAACAGCCGTCACTTTCGACGTCACAGCCCTTGGCCTCAAAGCCGACGGCAAGTGCGACGTGACAGATGCGTTGCAAGAGGCAATCAACAGGGTTAAGAGGGAGCAGGCGTTTGGCGTGGTGTATCTTCCAGAAGGGAAGTACCGCATCAGCAAGACCATCTACGTTCCGGCAGCTATCCGCCTCATCGGTTACGGCAAGAACAGGCCTGAGATAATTCTTGCCAAGAACTCTCCGGGCTACCAGACCGAAGAAAACTACATGATATGGTTCACTAACGATATCGCCACTGAAGGCAAGACTCCGTCTGATGCTAACGCCGGCACTTTCTACAGCGGCTTGAGCAACATAAACTTCCGCATCGAAAAGGGCAACACGAGTGCCATCGCCCTTCGCACACATCTCGCACAACATGGCATATTGAACCACTGTAACATCTATGCCGGCGACGCTTATGCCTGCCTTCTCGACATAGGCAACGAAATGGAGAACGTGTATTTCTACGGCGGCCGCTACGGCATAACCTCAGGCCCTTCATCTCCAAGCTGGCCGATGGCTATGGTTGACATCCATTTCGACGGACAGAAGGAAGCCGCTATCCTCACTCGCAATGCCGGTATGGCTATCGTGAACATGGAGATTAAGAACACTCCTGTGGGAATAGAGATGCAGGACGACTACTGCGACAGGCTCTACATGGAGCGCGTTTATTTCAAGAACGTAGGAACAGCAGTGAAGGTTGCCGTTGAGAACAATGCACACAATCAGCTGAACATCATAGACTCATACTGCGAGAAAGTGCCTACGCTTGTTCATTTCAAGCCAAGCGGCAGGAAGATAGAGCGGACGGACAAGGTCTATCACGTGAACAACTTCGCTGACGGCCTTATCGTGGACAACATGAATGCCGATTCTCAGTACAAGACTGTTTGCGACATAAAGCCTGCAGCAAAGATGCCGACATTCGCAAAGGATGTGCCAATGCTTCCCGACATGAGAACCTGGAAGAACGTCAAGGATTTCGGTGCTGTGGGCGACGGCAAGACGGATGACACGCAAGCCATAAGAAAGGCCATAGCCTCTTCTGACGCCGTCTTCTTCCCCACAGGATGGTATGTTATCTCTGAGACAATAAAGCTCAACGAAGGCACTGCACTTATAGGCATGCACCCGTTTGCAACGCAGATTATACTGACTGAGAACTCACCTGAATTCGGCGGTTTCGGTTCTCCAGTCCCCATGATTGAGTCCTCAAAGGGCGGAGCGGACATTCTGTCGGGTATCGGAATAAATGCGGCGGCAAACAACAATCGTGCCGTAGGAGTGAAATGGATGGCTGGCGAGAAATCATACATGGATGATGTCAAGTATGTCGGCGGTCATGGTACAATGAGCAAGCCTAAGCCCCGCGATCCGAACGCACCTTCAATGCCTCCGCACTTCTGGTTTATGATGCAGCAGCGCATGAGCACTCCTTCAAATCCTGAGTTAGAGTACGGCAAAGACCTCGCTTGGGACACCCAGCACTGGAGCCTTTGGGTAACCGATGGCGGTGGCGGCACTTTCAAAAACATCTGGACAGCAGACACCTACGCCTCCACAGGCTTCTACGCAAGTCATACTTCCACGCCTTCCAAGGTTTATGCAATGTCGCTTGAGCATCATGTGAGATTCGAGTGCCGCCTGAACGATGTTCACAACTGGAAGTTTTACGCCATGCAGTTTGAGGAAGAGAGTCGCGAAGGGCGTGACTGCCAGGCTATGACAGCAGACAACTGCAGCAACCTCCGCTTCTCGAACCTTTGGTTCTATCGCGTAATACGTGTGGCTACTCCACGCCAATATGCGATGCTCGTTTCCAACAGCAGCAATATCGAAATACGCGGCATCCGCAACTGGACTCAGATAATAACCCCTTCTGAGCTGACTGTTTACGACATGAACAAGAATATTGCCATCTATCCGTGGGAATTCGCTTCTGCAACGATAGTGGGAAATGAGAAGAGTCAAAGCCAAAGTCCAAAGCCAATAGGAAAGGGCTATGAATTTGCAGTAGGCGCTGCCACAGACTCAAAAGGCAATGTGTATTTCTGCGAGACTCGCATGCGCAAGATATACAAATATGACCCTGCCACCGAATCAATATCGCTCTTTGCCGACTTCCCTTGGAAACCGATGGCTCTTTCGGTTGACACTGAGGACAATCTTCTCGTGGTTTGCCGCTACCAGCCACAGCCGGGCTTCCTTGTTGACGGAAAACCCCAGACCTTCTACGAGAAATATGAGGACGACTATTCCGACTACAGCAACTGGGGCAACAGCGGTTGGGGAACATTCGTCTATGCAATACGCAACGACGGAACAGACAACTTTGTGGCTCTTGACAAGGTGAAAACCTCGGAGGCTGAGAATGTAGCCAGAGTGATTTATCCGGCTCACAGGCTCAGGAACAATTTCGACCAGATTACGCAATGGACGCCTAAAGAAAGCTTTGTGGCACCTGACGGAGTGACCATCATTCCTGAATATTACGACCTTACGCGCTCCACTCAGCTGATGAATGTTGACCTCGGCAAGACCAAGACAACTTACGTAACTGATGAATACACCAAACACACTGCCAAATATGAAGTGCAGACTGACGGCAGTTTGAAGATGGTTGACAAGAGCATTGCCCGCGGAGAATACGGTCATGCCGTAGCCCCTGACGGAAAACTATATGTCGCTGAAGGACAGATATTCGTATATGACGACAACGGAAAGGAAATCAGGAGATATAATGTGGAGGAAAGACCGCTGACTCTTACCTTCAGTCCCGACGGCAATATTTTATACTACACATCAAGCACATCGCTATACAAAGTAAAGGTTGGAAAGCATTGATTATTGATTTTTTTTATTGATTATTGATTAATGATCAATGCGGGGGGAAAAGATTAATCATTTATCATTTATCAATTATCAATAATCATTTATCAATAATCATTTATCAATAATCATTTATCAATAATCATTAAACTTTAGTCATTAGTCATCAGTTTATTTGGTATTTTGAATTAGAATTGTTAATTTTGCACGCTCAAACACGCAGAAATGGCAGAAATAATGACCAAATACTTTGACACGCTGCTTATCGCTATGGCCGTTTTGGCTGTGGTAGTGTTTGTTGCGCTGCATTTCGTGACGGCTGGCTACGGCATGATGTACAATAAGCGGTGGGGCGCAACTGTCAATAATCGCCTTGGCTGGGTGCTGATGGAAGCGCCTGCCTTCGTGGGGATGTCTGCCCTGTGGTGGGCGTCGGAGCGCAAGGTGGAAGCCGCGCCGATGGTGATGGCGATTCTCTTCTTGATACACTACTTCCAGCGCTCGTTCGTCTTCCCGATGCTCATACGAGGCAAAGGTCGCATGCCGTGGACTATAATCCTTATGGGCGCAGTGTTCAACTGCATCAACGCGGCAATGCAGGGAGGCTGGATATTCTATGTTTCGCCACTCGAGCTTTATCGTGACTCATGGCTCTGCAGCACGCCGTTCGTGCTTGGCGCAGCGGTGTTCTTTGCAGGCATGGCAATAAACATACACAGCGACTCCGTGATACGCAACTTGCGCCGCCCCGGCGACACGCGCCACTACATACCGCGGCGGGGAATGTACCGCTATGTGTCGTCGGCAAACTACTTCGGCGAGTTCGTGGAGTGGACCGGTTTTGCCATACTCACATGGTCGTGGGCAGGTGCAGTGTTCGCCCTTTGGACATTCGCCAACCTTGCGCCGCGCGCTGAGACTATCCACAAGCGCTACTGCAAGGAGTTTGGCGACGAATTCCGCCAACTGCGGCTGAAACGGATTATTCCATACATTTATTGACCATTTAACCATTTACTATTTACCATTTATTTTATAGGTGGGTTCTATAAATTAGTGCCCACAAGTTTATAGAACCCACCGTAAATGATAATATGTCTTCCTCAATACTATTCACTCCAGCACAGATAGGTCCTGTGACACTCAGGAACCGCACCATACGCTCGGCAGCGTTCGAGGGCATGGGCAAGGACAACGGACCGACACAGAAACTGAAAGACTACCACGTGTCGGTGGCTCGCGGCGGAGTTGGCATGACGACTCTTGCCTACGCATCTGTGTGCCAAAGCGGACTGTCGTTCAACACGCAGCTATGGATGCGGCCAGAGATTGTGCCCGGTCTTCGCGACATCACCGACGAGATACACGCGGCAGGCGCTAAGGCGTCGGTGCAGCTCGGCCACTGCGGCAACATGACTCACCGCTCCACCTGCGGTCAGACGCCCATCGGAGCAAGCACGGGCTTCAACCTTTATTCGCCAACCTTTGCAAAGGGCATGAGCGAGAGCGAGATAGTGGAGATGAGCCGCAACTTCGGAGATGCTGTGCGCACAGCGAGGGATGCCGGGTTTGATTGCGTGGAGATTCATGCCGGTCACGGATACCTCATCAGCCAGTTTCTCTCGCCCTTCACCAACCGCCGCCACGACCGCTGGGGAGGCAGCCTCGACAACCGCATGCGATTTATGCGCCTGTGTATGGAGGAGGTGATGAAGGCAGCAGGCAACGACATGGGAGTATTGGTGAAGACCAATATGCGCGACGGATTCAAGGGCGGACTTGAGATTGAGGACTGTCTGACCGTGGCAAAAGAACTTGAACAGCTTGGCGCGCACGCACTTGTGCTCTCGGGAGGATTTGTGTCGAAAGCGCCAATGTACGTGATGAGAGGCGAAATGCCTATTCGCGCCATGACTCACTATATGCCGCAGCTGTGGCTCAAATACGGCGTGCGCATGGTGGGCAAGATGATGATTCCCACTGTGCCATACCGCGACACTTACTTCCTCGAAGATGCGCTACGATTCCGCGAGGAGCTGAAGATGCCACTCGTTTACGTGGGCGGATGTTCCAACCGCACCGGCATAGAGCGAGTGCTCAACTCGGGCTTCGAGTTCGTGCAGATGGGACGTGCCTTGATTGCTTGCCCGGACTTCGTAAACCGCATGCGCGACGGCGAGGAGGACTCTGGATGCGAGCACGTAAACTACTGCATAGCACGCATGTACTCGCTGGACATGGCTTGCCATCATTGCCGCAAGGACCTGCCGAAGGATTTGATAAAGGAAATAGAAGATATAAAGCAGAGGCAACGCAATGGCTAAATGCAACATCATAGGAGAATGGGCAGTGGTGACCGGCGCTTCGTCGGGCATCGGACTCGAATTCACGCGACAGCTTGCCGCTATGGGCGCCAATGTGCTTATGATAAGCAATCAGGCCGAGGCATTGGCACAATACAGCGCCGAGATAGCCAAGGCTGCGAGTAAGCGAGGGCAGATAAGCTTGCTTAATCTGCCGAGCGGGAGCAGG
>JABUUE010000003.1:41379-43664 GCA_021443335.1 Bacteroidaceae bacterium | reverse complement strand
TTGCCCTCGTTGTTGCGCAGATGCAACTGACACTGGTCGTTGTTGAGCTTGAGGAACATACCGCTCTGACTGACAATCTTTGAGGCGAAAGCCTTAATGTCGTCTTCTGTCTTGAGTTTCTGCTGTAGCTGCGTGAGTATATTCAGTCCAAGCACTTTCTTCTCGCTTGCGGCTTTCTCATCGTGTTTGGTCTTCACAATCTCTGAGAGTCTGACATCGAAGGCATCCCTTATGTCATCCACGCTGATATAGTTGGCAAGGTTGCCAAAGTTGGTGAAGTCGCCCTGCGGCAGGATGAGTTCTCGGAGCTGGCGAGCGATGTTTGGCATGTCTATCTTGTCTATCTTCACGTCATTCTCAAACTCGCTCATTGTCTCGTCTTCGCTTACCTCGATGATTGCGCCCTTCATGTCTTCAAGACCCTTGTTCACCTTACGCTGTGCGGCAACAAGTTTCTCTGTCTCATCAATGGCATCGTTTATCTTCTGTCCGAAAGCGGAAATGTCGGCATCCATCTTGCCTATCTGCACGAATACGCTGGCTGCAAGCTTCTTGGCAAACTCCAGCGCTATGAGCTTGGTCTTGGAAGTGTAGTAGTCGGTAAGGATGCCTTGGTGGTCTCCATATCGGCGCGCGCCGTTGCCCACCATTCTCTGGAAAATGCCCAGTCGGCTCCATTCCGCCACATTCGCATTGCGGTCTTCATCGCACGCCTTATAATTGTCTTTCTCTTCCTTTGAGCGCGCTTCCAGTTCTGTGCGTATCTCACCAAGACGCTCTATAAGGAGTTTGGAAACCTTCTGCAGTTCAACGATTGAAACATCGCCAAGCTTCCATTTCTCGAAAAGCCCCCTTTCAACATTGTAGCGTATCTCCTTTGCCATTTCGGGTATGGCGCGCTCCTTGCTTGCATAGAATGTCTCCACGCCATCCTCGCGGAAGTGGGTTGTGTAGAAATCGGCAAGGATATTGTCCAGCTCATTCAGTGGGCAGTCTGCTTTTTTCGCTTCCTCCGCATAAGCTATCGCCTTGTCGTGCCAATAGTCATCAAAGCTCGGATAGTCGGTGTCAGATTCAAGTATCTTTTGTTCCAGTGTGAGGTGCTGTTCGTCCAGTTTCCACATTGAGAGATTCTCCGCATTGATGTAGTCGCGGCGGTAGTCGCGGTTGCGCTCCTCGTTCACAAAGCCCTGGTTCTCACGCCAGTTGTTATACTTGAACTGGTATAGCACGCTTTCACCCACGGTGTAGGTGATATGCTTCAGTACGCGCAGTTCTGGGTACATCACGCGCTTGATGCCAAAGGAGTTGATTTTCTTGGTGCGCGCTACAGGAATACGACCGTTTGCATCGGCATTAGCCGTCTCGTCATACTCGAGGGCGAAGTCGTCCATGTTCTCAAAATTGTAGGCACGGACGATGTCGCTGTTTATCTGGTCCTGCTCATTTATATAGAATATGCGCGCGAAGATGTAGTCGCTGACAATCTTTGGCAGCTCGTTAAGCGAGTTGACCGTCAGTCCATTCTCATTCACATTGCTATAGACAGTGAGACCGTCTGCCACTCCCTTTACGCGGTCGTTATAGAGCTTTGCCTCTGCCACTCCCGTCACGTCGTGCGGCAACCATCTGCCTGTCTGCAGCGCGTTCAGCTCGTTCATGGCTGCGTAGCCGTTCTGGTAATAGCGTCCCTGGTCCATATCCGACTTCGGGAGGTTCATTTCCGGTATCATCGCATAGACGGAAATCTTTGCATCGGGGAATGTCTTGCGAGCCTGAATCACAGCATCGACCACAGAACCGGAGCCTGTGCCGCCGCTAAGTCCGGCAAAGATATGTATGTTGCAAGTGGCTGCGCTGCCTGATACTACTTCGCATCGATGGTAAGCGTCGCGCAGACTGTTTACAAAACCTACAGCATTTGCAGCGAACAGCAAGCGACCAGCGCGACGCTTCTGTCCTGCCGCCTGACCCAAAGAGCCGATGGCTGACTTTACTGCGCCCACATTGTTCACTATGCCTTTTACTGAGGGGTAGTTGCCTATGTGGTCGAGTATATGCTCTACATCGACCGCCTTGATGTTGAGAAATTCGCTCTGCGTGAACGATGCGTCCTGTCCCATAACGCGGAAGTCGGCACGAGCCTTGCCGTCCTGTGGCATCATCTCATCGGTTGAATCGACATACAGCAGTGATACCGGTTGCTTACTGCGCTCCTCCTGTGTGGGAAACTCCTCAAACATACGCATCTTGAAGGCACGCAGAATCTTGCCGCCAGTGCCTCC
>JABUUE010000003.1:0-40154 GCA_021443335.1 Bacteroidaceae bacterium | reverse complement strand
TTTTGACAGCTTAATAAAAACCAAGAATGCAATGTGGAGATAGCAAAATCTAACGAAAAAGAGCAAAAACACTACAAAACGAATGATATTTCGTATTTTAGGGGTAAAATCCAAGAATTATTTGTAAACTTGCAGAACAAAAGTACTATCTCTAAAATAGAGTACATACTTTTAGTGAAACAAATTCTTTGCAAGCAAAGCGGCAGAGCCGAGTCCTTCCTTTCAGTCAGTGACATCATAATCTAAAGTTCCCTGTAAAAACACGCTGTTTCTTATAGTTAAAACAACTGTATCGAATAAGTGCCACATTACCAGATGCCAGCACGCGACCAACGAGGTAAACACGTCGCTTACTATTTGAGTCTTATTTGATTAAATTTAACTACGTCCCGATTTTAACGGGACATTAATGATAATTTATGATATTTTGAGCTTTATTACTACATGTAAAGAGTTCCTATAAATTACATATTATGTAGCTGCTTTGTTACTCGTGGATTTTTGCATTTCTTTAATCTATTTATAATCAGTATCATTGACGAAATAGTATAGAAAGTAATTATTATCATTAAGGTAAACCTTAATAATATAGTATGGGGGGGGTCAAAAATCCACACGCGCAAGTAAAGTTATAGTTAGTTATAGTTTTAGGGTAAACCAAGGTTGGTGGCGACGCTGCGGTTGACTGTCGGCGAAACAGCAGTCAAGTATCGGCGAAACAGCAGTCGAGTATTGGCGAAACTCTACACATGAAAAAGGTTAACATATTTTAAGACTTGATTATTTTGATAATTCAAATATTTTATTTACCTTTGCACTCGTTAAAAAACCATAAATCAGTGGGAACTAATTTACAGAACCCACCCAAGTCAAACAAAAGGTTGAAAAAGTAATGTACATTAACAATTTCAAAACATCAGAACTTACGAATGTCTTTATGAAAAGATTTTCATCATTCATGGCAATAGCACTCGTGGCAGTGCTCGCCCTCACATTCACATCGTGCGTCAGAGACTCTGACACAGACCTTGCCATTGACCTCAACGGCACTTGGAAAGGCACTGTTGACAGCGACAACGGAGTGTTCTTCGTACGCATACGCTTCTACCAGGAAGGCTTGCGCAACTACGGCGAAGGCTACGAGTATGACTTGCCGGAATACGGCACCTTTGAGACGTATGTGACCTTCAAATGGTATGTGAGAAACGGCAACATCTACATCGACTACGACGACGGTACGAGGGTTGTGATAGCCGACTACTCTCTGCGCAACGGCATCCTGACAGGACGATTGACGGAAGGTCGTAGCGGCTGGCGACTCGGATATTTCTCTTGGACAAAGATATCGAACGACTGATGAACTGTACAATTGACATAGAAAATGCCGTAAAGGTGCTGAAGGAAGGAGGCGTTATACTCTACCCTACCGACACCATCTGGGGAATAGGCTGCGACGCTACAAACCCGGAGGCTGTGGAGAAGGTCTTCAAGATAAAGCGGCGCGACGACTCGAAGGCTCTCATCTGCTTGGTAGATAGCGACGCACGCATACAGCGCTATGTACGCAATGTTCCTGAGGTGGCATGGGATGTGATGGAACTCGCCACTACGCCAACGACAGTGATTCTGGACGGCGCGCAGGGATTGGCTCCAAACCTGCTTGCGGAGGACGGCAGCGTGGGCATAAGAATAACGCGCGAGGAGTTTTCAAAGCAGCTGTGCTACCGCTTCCAAAAGCCGATAGTTTCCACCAGTGCGAACGTGAGCGGCGAGCCTACGGCAAGAACCTTCAAGGAGATACCCCAGGAGATAATAGAAGCAGTAGATTACGTCTGCTCCTTCCGCCGGGGCGACAAGACGAAGCACGCGCCATCGAGCGTGATAAGGTTGAGAGGAAACGGTGAGGTGACAGTGATTAGAGGATGAGAACATTTCTTTCATCGATAAAAAACCGCCTTGCGGGCAAACAACTGCTTATGGCGCTGAGCCTCTTTGTAGGCTTCTTTGCAGCGGTGGCGGGCTTTGTGTTGCACTGGATAATCCACAGAGTTCAGCTGCTTCTCACGCAGAACTTTGACCCTGGAACATTCAACTGGCTGTATATGCTCTATCCCGCCATCGGTATTTTCGTGACGGCGGTGTTTGTGCGTTATGTGGTGAGAGACAATATCTCTCACGGCATAACACGTATTCTTTATGCCATAAGCCGCAAGAGGAGCAGAATCAGGGCTCACAACTGCTGGTCGTCGGTGGTAGCGTCGGCGATAACCATCGGTTGCGGTGGTTCTGTGGGTGCAGAGGCTCCTATCGTGCTTACTGGATCGGCTATAGGCAGCAACCTCGGCAAGATGTTCGGGCTGGACAATAAGTCGCTCATGGTGCTTGTGGGCTGCGGAGCGTCGGCGGCAATAGCAGGTGTGTTCAAGGCTCCAATGGCGGGGTTGGTGTTCACGCTCGAAGTGCTGATGATAGACCTGACGATGGCTGCGCTGCTGCCTATTCTCATTGCGAGTGTCACTGCAACCTGCTTCACTTATGTCTTCATGGGCAGCGACTCGCTGTTCCACTTCACGCTCGATGCCGACTGGACCGTCAGCCGCATTCCGGCAAACATCCTGCTCGGAGCTTTCTGCGGAATAGTGAGCCTTTACTTCATGCGTATGATGGCGGTGACGGAAGGGATGTTCGCGAAGCTCAAGGAACATTTCTACCTGAAATGGTTTGTGGGAGCGTTCATCCTCTCTTCGCTCATCATTCTGTTTCCTTCGCTCTACGGTGAGGGCTACACGAGCATTAACATCCTGCTGAACGGCTCTACGGAGGAAGACTGGGCGAAACTCCTTGAGACGTCTGTCTTCGCCGGACACGGCAACATGATAACCATCTATGTGGCGATGGTTGTGCTGACAAAGGTGTTTGCCACATCGGCGACAAACGGCGGCGGCGGCTGCGGTGGTACTTTCGCTCCCTCGCTATTCATCGGCGCTTTTGCCGGCTTCCTCTTTGCACGCTTGTGGAACTTCTACGACATGGGCGTGGTGCTGCCTGAGAAGAACTTCGCCCTGCTCGGCATGGCAGCGGTGATGGCTGGCGTGATGCATGCTCCGCTGACAGGCATCTTCCTCATTGCCGACATAACGGGCGGCTACAGCATGTTTGTTCCGCTGATGATAGTGGCGATAAGTTCGTATCTGACAATAAATCTCTTTGAGCCTCATTCCATCTATGCCGGACGACTGGCACGCGAGGGAAAACTGCTTACGCACCACACCGACCAGGCTGTGCTGACGCTGATGAACATAGAGAATGTGATTGAGAAAAGCAACGAGTCGGTGGAGCCTGACGCGCAGTTGGGGCAGTTGGTAAAACGCCTGAGCCGCACGAAACGCAACGTGCTGCCGGTGCTCGACGACGCGGGGCATCTGCTCGGAGAGATTGACATGACAAAGCTGCGTCATGTGCTTTTCCGCACTGAGCTGTACAATCATTTCACGGTGAGACAGCTGATGTCGGAGCCTGCCGCCATCATCGGCACGACAGACCCTATGGAGCTGGTAATGAAGACGCTTGACGAGACTAATGCGAGCCAGTTGCCCGTCTGCTCTCCCGATGGCACGCTAATTGGATATATATCGAGGACGCATGTCTATCGTGTGTATCGACAAATGGTTTATGATATGTCACAAGAATAACCTGAAGGTTTCACTTGCGAAACGTGAATAAATAGTATGAAAATATTAGGCTGTCTTTTATTGTTAATTCTCGTCCCCCTGCTCTTTGCCGGCGGACTGCTGCTCAGGGTGTGGAACTTCATCAAGGGTAACTCGTATAATGGAAGCAACAGACGACGCGAAAACCAAAGGCGCGACTACGGCTACAACCATGACGACGGGGCTTCAGCCATGGGCAACAACGGCGGTAAAAAGCGAATCTTCAAGGAGAACGAGGGTGAATATGTGGATTTTGAGGAGATAGAAAACTGATGTTTTTTACCATTACTATACACTAAAACTGCATATTGTACGTTATATTATAAACTATCGAACCTATTAAAACATGAGAAATATAGCCATACTTTTAATCTTATCGTTCGGACTGACATTTGCCACCACCTCGTGCAAGGAGAAGAAGAAGGACGACGTGATAATAGTGAAGATTCCTAAGGAGCCAGAAAAGCCTAAGGGTACAATAGCCAAGGATTCCATCGACGACTCAAACATAGTAGATTGGGGCGGCGAGCAATACACGGTAAACACGCTGCGCAAGGCCGACAAAAACCTGCCAACAATAAAGGACGAGGCGACGGGCGACAAGTATTACGACAACCGCGTGAGCCTGGAGATTTTGCGACAGGACGGTTCTGTGGCTTTCTCAAAATCGTTTACAAAGGAGAATTTCAAGGAACATATAGAAAAAGCGCTCTACAGCAGCTTCTCTCTGCTTGCAATGACATACATGGAAACGGAGGGCGGAAGCCTGAAATTCGTGGTCGGCGTAGGCGAACCTGACGACAACTCGGAGAACTACATTACCCTACAACTTCTGCTGAACAAGAACGGAGGAATGACTGTGAAACCTCTTGTCATCGACGAATTGACTGGCGATGAGGCAATGGAAGTATGAAATTAATGTGGAGTTAAAAGGAAGTTAACGTGTAGTTAAAGGACAATAGTCTTATTAAGTGCTTGAATCCTAAACAGAAACCTAAAAACAAATTGCTCAGTTTTGAATGAGATTTTAGAAGAAATATCAGGAATATTATGGGGCTGGCCGATGATTATAATGCTTCTCGGCACTCATCTGTTCCTCACCATAAGACTGCGATTTCCACAAAGACACATCTTCAAGGCAATAAAACTTTCGTTTAAGAAAGACAAGGATGCCGACGGAGAGGTGTCGCAATTCGGTGCTCTTGCCACCGCCCTTGCTGCCACAATAGGCACGGGAAACATCGTGGGTGTTGCCACCGCCATATCACTCGGCGGACCGGGAGCTGTGTTCTGGTGCTGGGTGACAGGCGTGTTCGGAATATCAACGAAATACGCCGAAGGACTGTTGGCGGTGAAATACCGCAATGTTGACGAGAACGGCAAGATTCAAGGCGGTCCGATGTACGCTTTGGAGAAAGGTCTTGGCTGGAAATGGCTTGGCGTGGCTTTCGCCATTCTCACTGCCCTTGCTGCTTTTGGCATCGGCGACACAGTGCAGGCAAACGCCATATCAACAATAGTGCGAGAGAGTTTCAGCATCCCGACATGGGTTACTGGTTTGCTAATCATGATTCTTGCAGGTCTTGTACTTATAGGCGGAATAAAGAGCATAGCAAGGTTCTGCACAATGCTTGTGCCTTTTATGGCTGTGCTATATGTCTTGGGCTGCATAGCCATTCTCTGCATCAACCACGAGTATGTGTGGCCGGCAATAACTCTCATCCTGAAAAGCGCTCTTTGTCCGGAAGCCGCTGGCGGCGGTCTGGCTGGTGGAACGGTAATGATGGCTTGCCGTTACGGTATAGCGAGAGGACTGTTCTCTAACGAGTCGGGAATGGGCAGCGCGCCTATCGTGGCAGCCGCTGCACAGACAAGAAACCCTGTGCGTCAGGCATTAGTGAGTTCGAGCGGAACATTCTGGGACACTGTCATCATCTGCGCTTTGACGGGTATTGTCGTGGTAAGCAGCATCATAGCCTACCCTGACATCTCGTACGACAATGGCGGAACTCTGACAAAGATGGCTTTCTCAAAGATTCCTTACTTCGGAGAGCCTTTGCTCACCTTTGGCATGCTCACCTTTGCCTTCTCAACAATTCTTGGCTGGGAGATTTACGGCGAGAGAGCTGCGGAATATCTGAAAATAAAGAATATAAACAAATATTACCGAGTTGTTTATGTCTTGGCGATATTCGTTGGCGCAACAATGGACCTTAATCTTGTGTGGAACCTTTCCGACTGTCTGAACGCGCTGATGGCTATCCCGAATCTGCTCTCGCTGCTGTTCCTGAACGGAATAATCGTACACGAGACAAAGAAATATCTTTGGAGAGGCAGGTTAGACAGATTTGACAACTAAAGGTCTGAGGTGAGGTTAAAGATTGGAGGTTATTAAAGGTCTGAGGTTAAACCTATAACCTAATAAAAACTTGAATATAAACTGATTAAGACTGTTTGAAACACGTTCTTTCCATAATATGTTTTTTGATGCTTGCGCTTTCTGTCAAGGCGCAGACATTCTCGCTTCATGGGCGCGTAACCGACAACAACGGCTTGCCTGTGGAGTTCTGCACGGTGGCAATTCCTTCGCAAGGCAAGATGACGATGACCAACCTGAAGGGTGAATATTCGCTCACGGGAAGTTCGGCAGACAGCGTGGCTGTGCGTTTCTCGATGATTGGCTTTCAGAGCAAGACGCGCATATTCCGCAACCCAAAAGGCAAACTGACGCTGACGGTGCAACTGAGTGAGGACGAGACTTTGCTCAGCGATGTTTTGGTGACAGAGGAGCGCCGACAGACAAACATGACGCAGAAACTGGAATTAGAGGATGTGAAATTCGGTCCGTCAACAACAGGCAACGCCGTGGAGGAAATGATTCAACAGCAGGCAGGTGTCTCCTCTCACAATGAACTTTCATCGCAGTATAATGTGCGCGGAGGTTCGTTTGACGAGAACTCCGTATATATAAATAATGTGGAGATTTACCGCCCGTTCCTCGTTCGCAGCGGTCAGCAGGAAGGTTTGTCTATAATTAATCCGGACATGGTGGAGCGCGTGGATTTCTCTTCTGGAGGTTTTGAACCGAAATTCGGCGACAAGATGTCGTCGGCGCTGAACATAACCTACAAGAAGCCGCGACCTTTCGAAGCAAGTGTGATGGCAAGTTTGCTTGGAGGCTCTGTTTATTTAGGCTTTATGACCAAGAAGTTCTCATGGCAAAACGGCGTGAGATACAAGACTAACGAGCTGATGATAAAGGGCGGCGACAACAAGGCGGAATACGACCCTAACTTCTTTGACTATCAGACATATCTGACCTTTGAGCCCACAAGCAAATTCAAGATTGAACTGCTCGGAGACATATCGCTGAATAACTATAACTTCACGCCCAAAAGCCGCGAGACGAAGTTCGGAACGATGGAGAGTGTGAAAACTTTCCTTGTTTATTTCGACGGTTGGGAGAAGGACATTTTCCGCACTTATTTCGGTAGCATCGGACTGACTTATAAGTTTAATGATAAGACGTCTCTGCAACTTCTCGGCTCAGCTTTCTTCACTAACGAGCAGGAAAAATATGACATTCAGGGGCAGTACTGGCTGTCGGAAATAAGCGAGACTGAAGGGGCAACGAACATCGGCGTGGGCACTTATGCCGAGCACGCGAGAAACTATCTTCAGGCAAATGTGAAGAGTTTGAAACTGCTCTTCAGCCATAACACGAAGAAACATCAGTGGCTTGCCGGCGTGACCTATAAAATGGAGAATATCTCGGAGCAAAGCCGCGAATACGAGATGCGCGACTCTGCGGGTTACACTATGCCACACACGGGCGACAGACTGCAAATGATTTATTCGCTGAACTCGCGTAACGAACTCAAAGCCAACAGAGTGGAGGCTTTTGTGCAAGATACGTACAAGTGGATGTCGCCCTCGGAAAAATCTTTTTACACGCTGACCTACGGCTTGCGCTACTCTCACTGGAATTTCAACAACGAGAGTTTGCTTTCGCCGAGAGTGTCTTTCGCTGTCGTTCCTGCTTTCAACAATAACATGACTTTCCGTTTCGCCTCGGGTATCTATTATCAGGCTCCGTTCTACAAGGAACTGCGCGACACGATAACTGAAAACGGAATTACTGTGGCGCAACTGAACAGAAACATCAAGTCGCAACGCTCAATACATTTCATTGCAGGAATGGACTTCCGCTTCAAATTAGCAAAGCGTAAGTTCAAGTTCACCTCAGAGGCTTACTACAAGCTGCTGTCGAATATCATACCTTACAGTGTGAACAATGTGAAGATTGTATATGACGCATCGCAGCAGGTAAGCGGTTACGCTTTGGGATTGGACTTGAAACTTTACGGCGAGTTTGTTGAGGGAACAGACTCCTGGATTTCTTTCTCGCTGATGAGGGCAATGATGAAGATGGACGGAAAGACTGTTCCTATGCCAACGGATCAGCGTTATGCCATAAACCTTTATTTCACAGACTATTTCCCTGGCACTGACCGCTGGAAGGTGGCAGTGAAAATAGCTTTTGCCGACGGACTGCCATTTGGAGCTCCGCACCGAAAACTGTCGGATGTGCCTTTCAGAGCGTCACCTTACCGCCGAGTAGATGTTGGTATGTCTTATCGTCTGATAAAGAATCTGAAGAAGAAGGCTGTGGTGCGAAACTTGTGGTTGGGCATTGATGGTCTCAACATTCTTGGCATCAACAATGTGAACAGCTATTACTGGGTGACTGACATCACCAACCATCAGTTTGCCGTTCCAAATTATCTGACTGGCAGAACTATAAACGGAAAAATCATTTGCGAGTTTTAGCCGTGGTTTATGATCCGGGAGCTCCGGGAATTCGGAAGCTTTGGGAATTTTGAAGTTCTTATGATTCTTTGAGTTTATTTTTTAGCTTACAACCTCGAATCCCAAAGACTCAATGGCTTCTCTTACTTGCTCTATTGTAACATCTCCTATTAAATAAGAATTGCCTGTTGCGAGGTCTATATCCGCTGTTTGGGTGCCAGGAATGGATTTCAAGGCTTCGAGAGCATTGGCGCGGCAATGTGTGCAATTCAAACCTTTTATGACAAATCGCAAACGGGCAGCAGACTGTTCGTCATCTTCAATAAGGCTTGCCTGGCAATCATGGTTGTGTGAGTGATTGTGATTGTGTATTAGAGCGTTGATAAGAAGAAGCGCAAGTAGAATAGTACAACCTAAATTAAACCATGACAACTCCTCTCCATGACAGCAGTCGGCTGAAAGCATTGAAGGAACAAACCATGACGCTGGCAAGAAAGTGTCAATGACAACTCCGAAAGCGATACTGCCTAAAATGATGGAAAGAAGGTAGGCGATAAGAGTCTTTCTGCCTAACACCTTGTTAATGACCAAGATTGACGCAACATTGCACGCCGGTCCTGCCATGAGCATAACCAAGGCAGCGCCGGGAGTAAGGCCTTTCATCATCAAAGCAACAGCTATCGGAATGCTTCCGGTGGCGCAGATGTACATCGGAATGGCAACACATAAAACAAGGAGCATGCTCAGCATAGTGTTACCCTTAAAAACGGCAAAGAAACTGTCGGGCACAAGAACAGCTATAAGTCCAGCAACAATAAGTCCGACGACAAGCCACTTTCCGATGTCTTGCATCATCTCCACAAAAGCGTAGTTGACAGCCTCTTTAAGACGCGAAACAAATGAAAGCTTTTCTTTTACGCATGATATCGACTGGACTTTCGCGATGTCAGTCTGTTTTGAATATGAAGACTCACAGGCGCCGTTGCACTTGTCTGTTTTATTTGCTATGTTTACAATATGACCACCAAACAAAGCCGTGAATATTGCCGCTATTGGACGAATTATGGCAAAAGGCAAACCCATAAGGGAATATGTGGCAAAAATGGAATCGACACCTGTCTGTGGAGTAGCGATAAGGAAGGAAATGGTTGCTCCCTTCGACGCTCCCTCTCTGCGCAATGACATTGCAGTTGGAATAACGCCGCAAGAGCATAATGGCAGCGGAACTCCCAACAGCGTGGAATAAACAACGGACCTGAAATTGCCGCGCGACAGATACTTGCTGTATAAAGTGGCGGGGATGAAAGTGTGCATCAATCCTGCCAACAAGAATCCTAATAACAGAAAAGGCGACATTTCGTTGATAATGTCAAGAATCTTCCACAATAAACTTGTAATTCCTTCCATAATTATATGTTATCAGATGGTCGTGAGTGTGTAGGTTGTCATTTTAAACAATGCAAAATTACAAGTTTATTTATGCAACTGTGTTGCAAAGTGCAAAATAAATGCTGATTTATTTTGTATTTTGCTCACTTAATCGTAACTTTAAATAACTTACTCACGTTCGAAAATAAAAATAAATGCCAATTTATTTTGTATTTTGCTCACTTAATCGTAACTTTGTCCCCACATTTAGGCGTTTTGCGTCTGTAAAGCAAACCTTACAATCTTAATTCCAAAAATGATAGAGCATACAAAATGTCTTATTATAGGTAGCGGTCCTGCGGGATACACAGCTGCCATTTATGCATCAAGAGCCAATCTTAAACCTATTGAATATTGTGGACTGCAAATCGGCGGTCAACTCACACAAACCACTACTGTTGAGAATTTCCCTGGCTATCCCGACGGTGTCGATGCTAATATGATGATGATGGATATTCGTCAGCAAGCAGAGAACTTTGGCGCTGACATACGCGACGGCATTGTTACAAAGGTGGATTTCAGCAAGAGACCTTATGTTGTGACCATTGACAATGGTGACGAGATTGAAGCGGAGACAGTTATTATTGCCACGGGAGCTTCTGCAAAATACCTTGGTCTGCCAGACGAGGAGCGTTTCAAGGGTATGGGTGTTAGCGCGTGTGCCACTTGTGACGGCTTCTTCTATCGCAAGAAAACGGTAGCTGTAGTTGGCGGTGGTGATACTGCCTGCGAAGATGCTCTCTATCTTTCAGGACTTGCAAAGAAGGTTTATCTCGTTGTGCGCAAGCCTTATCTGCGTGCATCCAAGGTGATGCAAGAGCGAGTAATGAACACTGAAAACATTGAGGTTCTTTTCGAGCATAACACCCTCGGACTCAACGGCGACGGAAAAGTAGGAGTGCAAGGCGCAAGACTTGTCAAGCGCAAAGGAGAGCCTGACGAGCAGGAAGTGAACATCGACATTGACGGATTCTTCCTTGCCATCGGACATAACCCGAACACTGAAATTTTCCGCGAGTGGTTGGAAGTGGACAATATGGGGTACCTGAAAACAATCGACGGAACGCCGCGAACGAAAATACCTGGTGTTTATGCCGCTGGTGATTGCGCTGACCCTGTTTATAGACAAGCGATTGTCGCAGCGGGTTCGGGATGCAAGGCCGCTCTCGAAGCTGAACGCTTTTTGCTTGAAAATTAGCAATCTACTTGAATTTAACAATTAAATAATAACTTCATAACTAAAAAACTAACTATGTCACCTGTACAAACTACCAAAATGACAAATTGGCGTTGGTGGATTTGTGGACTTCTCTTTGTTGCCACAACCGTTAACTACCTCGACCGCCAAGTGCTTTCGCTCACAGCGAAAGAGTTTATCTATCCAGATTTCCACTGGACTGACAACGACTACGGTACAATCACTGCCTACTTCTCAATCTTCTACGCTATCTGTATGCTTTTTGCCGGAAAGTTCGTTGACTGGATGGGAACTAAGAAAGGTTATCTTTGGGCAATCGGCGTTTGGAGTTTCGGCGCATGTATCCACGCTGGAACAGCTGTTGCTACACAGTATATGCAAGGCATTGACAGTCTTGAAGCTATGCGCGCATTGGAAGACGGCTCATCGGCAGCTCTCGCAGTGGCATCTACTGGCGTGTGGCTTTTCCTTGTTTGCCGTGCTATCCTCGGTCTTGGTGAGGCTGGTAACTTCCCTGCAGCTATCAAGGTAACAGCAGAATATTTCCCAAAGAAGGACCGCGCTTACGCTACATCAATATTCAATGCGGGTGCATCTGTCGGCGCCCTTGCTGCTCCTTTGATGATTCCACCATTGGCAAAATCTTTCGGTTGGGAGATGGCATTCATTATCATCGGTGCGCTCGGATTCATCTGGATGGGATTCTACGTACGGTGGTATGACAAACCAAACAAATCTTCTCATGTTAACGAGGCGGAACTTCTCTACATCAATCAAGATGAGGATGTTGAGCCAGAGAAGGTTGTTGAGGTTCAAGAGGAGAAGCAGATGTCTTTCGGACAGGCTTTCGGCTACAAGCAGACATGGGCTTTCATCGTAGGAAAATTCTTCACTGACGGTGTTTGGTGGTTCTTCCTCTTCTGGGCTCCTGGCTATTTCCAGGATGTTTACGGGTATAAGGCTTCTTCTGGCACAGGTATGATGCTCATCATGACTCTCTATGCCATTGTAACATTCCTTTCAATCTATATCTGCAAGTTGCCAACATATTTTGTTGAGAAGCGTGGTATGAACCCTTATGCTGGTCGTATGCTTGCCATGATGCTCATCGCCTTCATGCCTCTCGTTTGTGTTGCAGCACAGCCTATGGGCGAGATTTCAGCATGGTGGCCAGCAATCATTATCGGACTTGTTGGAGCGGGACATCAGGCTTGGTCTGCAAACCTCTTCTCTACTATTGGTGACATGTTCCCAAAGAGCGCTATTGCTACTATCACTGGTATCGGCGGTATGGCTGGTGGTGTTGGTTCGTTCCTCATCAATAAAGGTTCCGGTATGCTTTTCACATTCTCTGAGGAACAAGGTTCTGCATTCACATTCCTTGGTTTTGAGGGAAAGCCTGCTGGCTATATGATTGTGTTCTGTATCTGCGCCGTTGCTTATCTCCTCGCATGGGTAATCATGAAGGTGCTTGTTCCTAAATACAAGCCAATTATCTTGGATTAAAAATCATATCCCCTCTTCTTCTAAATTTAGAAGATAATAAAGATGGTCTTTTGTAGAACCTAACTATAATAATCTATAAAAGACCATCTTTTGATTTTATATAGTTGATAACTAACACAATATCAAGTAGCATGTGTAACCTTCCCTCCGCTTTCATCTCCTACACTCGTTCGCTTTTTGGAGAAGACCTGTGGCAGAAGTATCTCGCGTCTTTCAATGAATCTACACCGGTAAGCATTCGTTTAGCGAAACATACGGATATTTCCTCTCTTGCCCATCTGCCTATTTCAGGGCGCATACCGTGGTCAGCACAGGGATATTACCTTTACGAGAGGCCTGTTTTCACGCTCGACCCGCTTCTTCATGCAGGAGCATATTATGTGCAGGAGGCAAGTTCGCAGTATCTTAACGAAGTGCTACGCATTGTTACAAAGAATCTTGACATACAGCTTGCTGCTGACTTTTGCGCGTCACCTGGCGGTAAATCGCTTATTATAAAAGATTTTCTTCCAAGTACTGCCACCCTTATATCAAATGAGTTTGTTAGAAAGCGCGCGTGGATATTGGCGGAAAATATAGAGAAAAGCTTTCTCGCTACTCTTTCCACCAATAGCGACTCGCCTAAGATTATTGTCACCAATAATTCTACAGAAGAGATTGCGCATTCTGGAAACATCTTCGACTTGATTCTCTGCGATGTACCGTGTTCCGGAGAAGGAATGTTCCGTAAAGACCATGCCACCATGGACGAGTGGAATTTGGATAACGTGATGAAATGTGCCAAACTGCAACGAGAAATTGTCTGCAATGCGTGGGAATGTCTGCGCGAAGGCGGTGTTATTGTTTATTCTACTTGCACATTCAATCGTTATGAGGACGAAGACAATGTTCAGTTTATCATTGACGAACTCGGTGGAGAGATAATTGTCGAGCCAAGAAAATTCATTCCTGGCCGCGACCTTGGCGAAGGACAGTTTATGGTCGCATTCAGAAAGAAACAACCTGTTTCTCGTAGCAAAGCAAAATACAGGCTTAATACACTGCCGTATGTCATTGAAGAACTGACTGCCGACACTCCGCGTTGCAATGTTTCAATGGACGAAGCGCTTAACTTCCTTCGTGGGCAGTCAATCACTCTCCCACCCGACCAGCCTAAAGGCATTGTGGCTGTCTGCTACAACAACTACATTCTTGGCACTGTAAAAAACATCGGTAACCGCGCCAACAACCATTATCCAAAAGAATGGCGTATAAAACACCTTTGACGACAAAGTCTAATTAAATGTTGTTACTTAAAAAACAGTGGTTACGACTTCAAAGCGCAACCACTGTTTCTATTTTAGACGAGTTATTTCCTGTCTTTATTTTTATCTACCTATTATCCTTTTTCCACTTTATTCTTCTCCTATAACTTTCCATACGCCAGCAGCTATTGCAGCTCCAATAAATGGACCTACGACAAATGCCGCAAGCTGTGCAAGAGCCTCGCCACCCTCAAATACCGCAGGAGCAATAGAACGAGCAGGGTTAACTGATGTGCCTGTGTAGTGGATGCCTACAAGATGAATGAGAATAAGTGACAAACCGATGGCAAGTCCCGCGAAATTACCCGCACCTTTCTTGCTGTCTGTTGTGCCTAATACTACCAAGACAAAAACAAATGTGAGAACAATTTCCACGATAAGTCCTGCAACAGGTCCTGATGCACATACATTTGCGCCTGTTGTTGTGCCATCAGCTCCCACTTGTTGAACAAGAACATATAAGATACTTGAGCCGATAAACGCTCCGACTGTCTGGAACAACATATACATTCCTGCATCTTTTGCGTTAATACGACCCAAGAGCAGACAACCAAGAGTGATGGCAGGATTAATGTGACATCCTGATATTCCACCGATTGTATAAGCCATAGCGATAACAGCAAGACCAAAGGCTACAGCTGTTCCAACAACTGACGCCGGGTCAAAACCACAGTTAAGGCTGACGGCAGTGCCACAACCCATAAGAACGAGAACCATAGTTCCCACCATTTCTGCAAAATACTTTTTCATTGTTTTCTTGAGATTAATGTTTAAAAAGAAAGATTTATTGAGTTTATAATCATAAATTACTATTACACTTTCATCAGAAAACTTCTTTTAACCTACAATTTATAGCTATTCAAAATAGAATGTTAGCGCAATCATCTTTGTCTGAACACCAGAAACACTTGTGGCAAATTTGCGAATATTTATGTCTTTAATGTTATCAGGATGTTTCTTGTCGAGCACATCCAACAGCGAATACATGAATTTCAGTTCTGGACGCAACTTGAAGAATGGAAGATAGAAATCACATCCAAGACCTATCTCCGCATAACAGTCGTATCTTTTGAACTTCAAA
Source organism: Bacteroidaceae bacterium (assembly GCA_021443335.1). Classification (GTDB taxonomy): domain Bacteria; phylum Bacteroidota; class Bacteroidia; order Bacteroidales; family Bacteroidaceae; genus Prevotella. Next base: position 25,118 of record JABUUE010000003.1, on the reverse strand, counting down.
ATACTATTGTCTTTCGATGACAGATTAAGCATTGGCGCCACACCTGCCATAAAATAAGGACGCGCGTTGTTTAGTCGTAATGCTGCGAAGGTTATTTCCACAGGAATAGACACATAGATGGACTTTAAATCTTGCGTCTCCTTGACAAGTGAGCCATCTTGAAGTTGTTCGGAATAGTTAATGAACTTTATTCTTCTATTACCGAAATATAATGACGGAGCAGCGCGTAAAGCAAAATGATTGCCTAATCGCAGCTCTCCAAGAACACCTACCTGAAATCCCAAATCCCACGAATCTTGGTCGCAAACAATAAGTTGTTCCTTCTGTGTACCATCTTCGAAAGTGATAAGTTGTGGACCTACATTGTTAAGTTCCATATCCTGGAAATGAGCTCCTACAAGCACACCAAGATGAAATGGACGTAAATCCGTATAAGGTCTGTTCTGCACTCTTTTGACTTGAGCACTAAGGCAAACAGACATTAATAAATATATAGAGGAAAGAATAATTCTCTTGTTCATGCGCTACTTGATAGTAGTTATATCTGTAAAATTAACGTCAAACACAAGTTTTTAGTATAACTATTTCAAGAAAAAACATATTTTTAAGGTTTATCGCAAAAAAACACTCTCTAAAATTATGTATTTAAAATAAAAGATGTAATTTTGCATTCGGAAATATAACTACTTTAATCTAAAACTTAAAACAACTATTATGGCTTACGTAATTGGTGACGATTGTATCGCATGCGGTACATGTATTGATGAATGTCCAGTAGGAGCAATCTCTGAAGGCGACAAGTATTCTATCAACCCTGATGAGTGCACAGAGTGTGGCACATGCGCTGATGCTTGCCCATCTGAGGCTATCAGCCTCCCATAAATAAAGGGTTAGAATGCATTCATTCATACAATGAGGCTTCCTTTTGGGAGCCTCATTTGTTTTTGTTGACAATCGTCAAAAATTCGTCGATTGACAATCGCCAGAATAATGTTGCTTTGTGGCTTATTTGCAATATGTTGCGCCCATTTTTTCAGTTAAAAAAGGACAAAAAACGAAATATGAGCCTATAAAAAAAGATGTTGAAAAATTTTAAATTACAAAATAAAATTCATAACTTTGCAGCTGAAAATGTGTAAATGACAAATAGCATTATCGTTTCTCCCAACGAATTAATAGCCTGCATCTAAAAAATCTCTATTATAAGTACCAACCATGGAATTATCTACATTTAAGATTACCAAGCGAGATGGTAATCAGGACAATTTCAGTCTTGATAAGATAATGAATGCCATTGCTAAGGCGTTTATTTCTGTTAACAAGCCTGTTGACCTTGAAACTATCTCAAAGATTCTTTCACATTTAAATATCAGAAAGGATATTACTGTCGAGGACATTCAAAATCAAGTTGAGGTTGCTCTTATGAAGGAGCAGTTCTTTGATGTTGCCAAGAGTTTCATGCTCTATCGTCAACGTCATACGGAGACCCGTGAAACATTAGAGAAAATGCAGTTCCTCTCTGATTATGTTACAGCCTCTAATGCTGCGACAGGCTCTAAGTATGACGCAAATGCAAATGTTGAGAAAAAGAATATTGCAACTCTTATTGGTGAGTTGCCAAAGGCAGGATTCATTCGTCTGAATCGCCGTATGCTTACAGACCGTATTAAGGAAATGTACGGTAAGGAGCTTGCAGACAAATATATGGACTTGCTGCAACACCACTTTATATACAAGAACGACGAAACATCGCTCGCAAACTATTGTGCTTCTATCACTATGTATCCATGGCTTCTCGGTGGTACGGGAGGTATTGGCGGCAACTCTACCGCTCCCACAAATCTAAAGTCTTTCTGTGGAGGATTTATCAACATGGTGTTCATCGTGTCAAGTATGCTTTCTGGTGCATGTGCTACTCCAGAGTTCCTCATGTATCTTAACTATTTCATAGGTTTGGAATATGGCAAGGACTATTGGCAACATCCAGAGAAACAGGCTGATCTTACTACTCGTGCTCGTTCAATAGATAAGGTTATCACTGACTGCTTTGAGCAGATTGTTTATTCTCTGAATCAGCCAACAGGTGCACGAAACTTTCAGGCTGTGTTCTGGAATATCGCTTACTACGATAAACCTTATTTTGAAAGCATCTTTGGAGAGTTCTATTTCCCTGATGGAAGCAAGCCAGATTGGGAAGGCTTGTCATGGTTGCAGAAACGTTTCATGAAATGGTTCAACAAAGAGCGTACCAAGACTATGCTTACGTTCCCTGTAGAGACAATGGCTCTGCTCTACAAGGACGGCGAGGTTATAGATGAGGAATGGGGAGATTTCACTGCAGAGATGTACGCCGAAGGACACTCTTTCTTCACTTACATGAGCGATAATGCAGACTCACTTAGCTCATGCTGCCGTTTGCGCAATGAAATTCAGGACAATGGATTCTCATACACTCTTGGCGCAGGCGGTGTAAGTACAGGTTCCAAGAGCGTGCTTACTATAAATCTTAACCGCTGTATCCAATATGCCGTAAACAACAACCTTGAGTATAAGGATTTCCTTACAGAAATTGTTGACTTGTGCCATAAGGTGCAGTTGGCATACAACGAGAACCTCAAGAAACTGCAGGCTAACGGTATGCTCCCGTTGTTTGATGCTGAATTTATCAACATCGGTCGTCAGTATCTTACCATTGGTATTAATGGACTTGTGGAAGCTGCCGAGTTCATGGGATTGAAGATAACTAATAATCCTGACTATAAGGAATTTGTCCAAGAAATTCTTGGTATTATAGAGAAGAAGAATCAAGAATACAGGACAAAGGATGTTATGTTCAACTGTGAGATGATTCCTGCAGAGAATGTTGGTGTTAAGCATGCCAAGTGGGATCGTGAAGATGGTTACTTTGTTCCACGCGATTGCTACAACTCATATTTCTATGTTGTAGAAGACGAATCTCTCAACATAATTGACAAGTTCCAACTCCACGGCGAGCCTTATATCAAGCACCTTACTGGTGGTTCCGCTCTTCACATGAACCTTGAGGAGCACTTGACAAAGGAGCAATATCGCCAACTTCTCCGTGTTGCGGCTAAGGAAGGATGTAACTACTTCACCTTCAACATCCCTAATACTATTTGTAACGAATGTGGACATATCGACAAGCGTTATCTCAAGGAATGTCCAAAGTGTGGTTCAAAGAATATTGACTATATGACTCGTATCATTGGTTATCTGAAACGAGTAAGTAATTTCTCTACTCCACGACAGGAAGAAGCTAAACGCCGTTACTACGCAGGTGCAGGACCATTGGCCAAATAAACATCACAATAAGTAGCCCCCCAGTCCTAAGCTGGGGGGCTTAGTTATGTAAAAAATTAAGTTGATATTATTATAGGATGAAATACGTTAACACTGGCATTGTATTTCAAGAAATACCAGGAGAGGTAACACTGAGCGTCAACATATCAAGTTGTCCTTGCCATTGTCCAGGTTGTCATAGCAAGTATCTATGGGATGACATTGGCGTAGATTTGACAGAGGGTATTGTTGATGAACTGTTAGACCGTTATATGACAGATATCACCTGCTTCTGTTTTATGGGAGGAGATGCCGAGCCAGAAGAGGTTAACCGTCTGGCAGAGTATATACAATCCACATATCCCCAGATAAAGACTGCATGGTACACAGGGCGGTTGAGAATTCACCGCGCTATCGACCTACACAATTTTAACTACATTAAGGTAGGACCTTACATCGCGCATTTAGGACCTCTCAATAGCGAGACCACAAATCAGAGGCTTTATAAAGTGACAAATGGGGAGGATTTACAAGACATAACACATCTTTTTTGGAAGAAAAAATAATCTTTTTCAAGAAAAAGTGAGATTTTGCATTACTCGTAATGGGTAATGCATTATTTTTTTGTACTTTTGCACATGAAAGTCGCGCGGTACATGTTCGGCGTCTCATCAAAATTATATGCATCCGAGCAAGCTTAGCCGCTCAATGGCGGGCCACAACACCCTTGTTGGTGTAGCTTTTATGCCGGTGGATTACAACGACGGTCAAAGCCCTCAACTATCTCGGAGATCGCATCACATTCAATCTGCGCGACTTTCACTCTTTAAAATTGTCACTGTGTTAGTCAGTATCACTTAAAACTGATAGGCAATGTTTAGTGGAATAATAGAAGAATTTGCTACGGTAACAAAGGTAGCGCATGATAAAGACAACATAGACTTCACTCTTGCTTGCTCATTTACAGGGGAGTTGAAGATTGACCAGAGTGTGGCGCATAATGGTGTGTGCCTTACTGTGGTTAAGATAGAAGGAGATGAGTATGTTGTTACTGCAATGAAAGAGACTCTTGAACGCTCTAACCTTGGACTTTTAAAAGTTGGCGACAAGGTTAATGTGGAACGCTCAATGATGATGAACGGACGTCTTGACGGTCACATTGTTCAAGGACATGTTGACATGACAGCACAATGCATAAACAAGGTGGATGCAAATGGCAGTACTTATTTTACCTTCAAGTACAAATACGACAAAGAGATGGCAAAGCATGGATATTTCTGTGTTGACAAGGGAAGCGTTACAATAAACGGTGTTTCCCTGACTGTTTGCAATCCAACGGAAGACACCGTTACTGTGGCTATCATTCCGTACACTTTCGAACACACAAACTTTTGTGATATCAATGAAGGTTCAGTTGTGAACATTGAATTTGATATCCTTGGTAAATACATAGCTAGACTCAATTCACTCTCATGAACATTTTTCGAGGCTTGGGCATCGCCCTAATTACCCCATTCAAGGCAGACTTCTCTGTTGACTACGAGGCTCTTGGCAGACTTGTGGACTATCAACTTGAGAATGGCGCTGATTTCCTCTGCATTCTTGCCACTACAGGCGAGACTCCATGTCTTACCGACAACGAGAAACAAAAGATTAAGAAACTTGTTATTGAGCATGTTAAAGGAAGAATCCCTATAGTTATTGGTTGTGGAGGCAACAATACTGCAGCCATTGTCAATGAACTGCAGACCGCTGATTTCTCAGGAATAGACGGAATATTAAGTGTTTGTCCTTATTACAACAAGCCATCACAAGAAGGTTTATACCAGCATTTTAAGGCTATAGCAGAAGCGTCTCCTTTACCTGTTATATTGTATAATGTGCCTGGCCGTACGGGTGTTAATTTGCAAGCACAGACTACAGTTCGCATAGCTAACGACTGTAAAAATGTGGTAGCCATTAAGGAAGCAAGTGGCAATCTTGAGCAGATTGACGAAATCCTGAAACATAAGCCAGAAGGCTTTGACGTGATAAGTGGCGACGACGGACTCACATATCCTATGATTGCTTGTGGCGCTGTCGGTGTTATCTCTGTTATTGGAAATGCCTTGCCAAAGGAGTTCTCCAAGATGCTTCGTTACGAAATGAGGGGAGAGATGGAACCTGCCTTGAAGATACATCATCAGTTCACAGAGCTCTTTAAACTTCTTTTCGTTGATGGAAATCCAGCGGGAGTGAAGTGTATATTGCACGAAATGGGAATGATAGAGAATGTTCTTCGCCTTCCGTTAGTGCCAACAAGAGTTTCTACCGTGCAGAAAATATCTGACTGTATGAAAGAACTGAAACTATTGTAGAAATACTCTTATCCAATGGTTTACAAGATACGCTTCGGAACAAATATTGATTATGATAATAGGTATGAGCAGGCGAGAAGTCTGCTCATACGACTTTTTGACAAGGTTGCGATAGGAGAGCCTGAATATACCAGAGACTACGAAGCAGAACCTGATGACGAGAACGCTGACATTTATCTTAACTTCTACGCAACAGTAGAGAGCGACCTTTCTCCTCTTCAAATAAAAGAATTGATGCGAAATGCGGAGAAAGAAATGGGAAGAACCTTTGAGAGAAAGAAAAGAGGGATTATAGATGCGGATTTTGACATCTGCGATTATTGACCAACGAAATAATAAAACGGTCAATCAACAAAAAAACAGTAATAATAAGAAAATTATAAAATAGAAACATAGACTATGAAAAACATCTTATCAGCAACAATTATCGCGACATCATTCCTAATGTTGCCTGTGATAACCACAAAGTCTTATGCGCAAAGCGGCATTACTGACACCCAAAACAGCAAGTTTGCTGTTGTTAATGCTGCTCCAATGAACTCCACAAAATGGACCGATGGTTTTTGGGGAGAGCGTTTCAAGGTTTATAGCACGGTTTCCGTTCAAGACATGTGGAAGACATGGCAGTCAGACAAAGCCAATGGTTTCCAGAACTTCCTTGTAGCTTCGGGCAAGAAAGAAGGCAGGCATCGCGGACCAGCATTTCACGACGGTGATATGTACAAATGGTTTGAATCGCTTGTTGCTGTTTATGCCATAACAAAAGATCCTGAGCTTTCAAAGATCATGGACGAGTTCATCGATGCAGTTGTCAAATCACAGCGTCCTGACGGATACATAAACACAACAGTCACCATTGTTGAATTGAACGAAAAGAAGAAGATTTCCGATGCAGGTAAGGACAACACCGTGGTTGGAACAGCTACAGGTTCAGGAAAAGACGGAGCATTTGGCAATCGTCTGAATTTCGAGACTTATAACATGGGGCATCTCATAACAACTGCAATTCTTCATCATCGTGTGACCGGTAAGACAGAGTTACTGGAATGTGCAAAGCGCGCGGCAGATTTCATGTACAACTATTGGAAGAAAGACCCAACGACAATGGCGTACAACTCCATCTGTCCATCACATTACATGGCTATGGCAGAATTGTATCGTGAGACAGGAGAGACAAAATACAAAGACCTTGCCGAAGCGTTTATCAACATACGCGACTCCATAAAGGACGGTACAGATGACAACCAAGACCGCATTCCTTTCCGTCAGCAATATAACGCTATGGGACATTCCGTTCGCGCAAACTATCTATACGCGGGAGTTGCTGACCTATATCTAGAAACGGGCGAGGAGCAACTGAAGAAGAACCTTGAGTCAATATGGAACGATTTGACATACAGAAAGATGTACATCAACGGCGCTTGCGGTGCTCTTTATGACGGAACATCGCCAGATGGAACTGACTACAAGCCTGACAATGTGCAGAAAGTTCATCAGAGTTACGGTCGCCCGTACCAACTTCCCCACTCCACTGCCCACAACGAGACTTGTGCAAACATCGGAAACATGCTTTTCAATTGGCGAATGTATCTTACTTCCGCTTGTCCACGATACATTGACATTATGGAGAACTGCTTCTATAACAGCATATTACCAGGTATTTCTCTTGATGGCAAAGATTATTTCTATGTGAATCCATTGCGTCTTGACCAAGACCTTCCTTATACTTTACGTTGGCCAAAGGAACGCAAGAGTTACATATCTTGTTTCTGCTGTCCTCCAAACACTCTCCGAACACTTTGTGAGGTTCAGAACTATGCTTACGCCATTGACAGCAAAGGAATCTATGTTAATCTCTATGGTTCTAACACATTCAAAACAAATCTTGCTGATGTAGGAGAAGTTTCACTGAAACAACAGACAGATTACCCTTGGGATGGAAAAATAAATATTACTATTGACAATCTTAAAGGAAAGAAAGAATTTTCCATATCTATGCGTGTTCCTGAATGGGCTGACAATGTAGAGGTTACGCTTAATGGCGAACCTTGGGATTCCAATTTTAAAGACACTGGCTATATTACAATCAAACGTAAATGGAAGAAAGGCGATGTGATAATCATAAACATCCCTATGAAGACGAAACTCATTGAGGCTCATCCTCTTGTTGAAGAAGCTCGCGGACAAGTATGTGTTCAGCGCGGTCCAATAATATATTGCATAGAAAGTCCCGACCTTAAAGGCACAGATATGGATGACATTACAATCCCTGTCAATGCCAAATTCACTCCTGTTGAGATTGAAATTGGCGGCTCAAATATGATTGCATTGGAAACAGAGGCTGAAGTTCGTCAGCAGAAATCATGGGAAAACACATTGTATCGCGAGGTTTCACTTGACAAGAAGAAACAGACTGTCCGCCTTATCCCATATTACGCTTGGGGCAATCGTGGTAAAAGCGACATGACAATGTGGATGCCTTATGCTGCAGAATAAAATAAACGGTTGTTGAGTGTCGGTGAAACTCGTATTGAGTATCGCCGATACTCAGTTGCTGTTTCGCCGATACTCAGTTGCTGTTTCGCCGATACTCGATAGCTGTGTCTATGAAACTCAGTTACTCTTTCGCCGATACTTATTCTGAGTTCTCCTTAAACCTATATTATATTAATACTCATGAGAAAAACAATATATTTTATACTTATTCTTTTTTGCAGTGTCCTGAATGTTTCTGCAAAAGATATCATAGTTGAGAACACGCTATTTGGCATAGAAAACGCTTTGCAACAAGCGCGAGAGGCTCGCCGTCTTGAAGGCGTAACTGATGTCAATATTATTCTCAAAGAAGGAATATATCGTGTTTGTCAGCAAGTGGTTATACGCCCGGAAGACAGTGGAACAAGAATAATTGCTGATGGAAAAGCTGTTGTTTCAGGCGGTGTGCTGATTTCCGGATGGAAAAAGGAGGGCAGATATTTCGTTGCTGACCAACCTTTTTTTAATGGTCGTCCGTTGGAGTTTCGCCAACTTTGGGTTAATGGTGTTAAGGCAGTAAGGGCAAGAGATGTCGAGGACTTTGAGCAGATGCACCGAATCATGGCAATGGACAAGGCGAAAGAAGTGCTTTATGTCCCTACTGCAGCAGTTAAGTCAGTTCTAAAAGGCAAAAAAACATTGGACAATATTGAGGGTTTGGAAATGACGCTACACGAGATGTGGTGTGTGGCAAACCTCCGTATAAAGCGGATAGATAACCTTGGTGATTCTGCCGCCGTTTATTTCCATAATCCCGAAAGCTACATTCATTTCAAGCATCCATGGCCGTCGCCAATGATAACAAAAGACGGACATAACTCAGCCTTCTATCTATCTAATGACAAAGTGCTTATGGATGTTCCTGGCGAATGGTTCTTAGACACGAAAGCCCGTAAGGTTTACTATATTCCACGTAATGGTGAGAATATGGCGAAAGCAGAGGTGGAAGTGCCTGCCGTTGAAACGATTTTCGACATTCATGGCACACCCGACGAGGTTGTGAAGGATGTGACAATAAAAGGCATAACTTTTAAACAAACCACATGGTTGCGTCCGTCACTGCAAGGTCACGCTCCTTTGCAGGCAGGAATGTATATGACTGAAGCCTACAAATTGCGTCCTGCAATAAAACGCCCTAACGGTGACCACGGTTTGGACAATCAGGGATGGGTTGGTCGTCCCGCTGCTGCCATAGAACTCAACTGCGCAGAGAATGTTAACATTGAAGACTGTTGCTTCACACAAATGGCTTCGTCAGCGATTGACTATCATACCTTTACGAAAGGTGGAGCAATCAGCAACTGCGATTTTCATGATATTGGAGGCAATGCCATTATGGCTGGTTCGGTAGGTTCTGAATATTATGAGGCACATAAACCTTACGACCCTTCAGACCGCAGGATTATCTGCGACGGACTTACAATAAGGAATAATAAAATCACAGATGCGACAAACGAAGATTGGGGTTGCGTTGGAATATTTGCAGGCTATGTTCGCAATATTGTCATTCAGCGCAACACTATATCAGAGGTGTCGTACACAGGCATATCTCTTGGCTGGGGATGGAACCAGCAGCCTTGCGCTATGGCAAACAACAAGGTGCTCGACAACACTATCTTCCACTATGCCAAGCACATGTATGACACAGCCGGAATCTACACCCTCGGAGCGCAACCACATTCCCTGATTGAAGGTAATGTAGTGAAAGACATCTACACTCCAGGTTATGCTCATGACCCTAACCATTGGTTTTATCTTTACACAGATGAAGGCTCGTCAGGTATAATCGTGAGAAACAACTGGACACCGACAGAGAAATATTTACAGAACTCAAACGGTCCGGGAAACACATGGGAGAACAACGGACCACAAGTCCAAATAGGAAAGTAAGTTAACTGGAAACAACATTATGAAATTATTTGTATTTGCAGCGATTCTTCTGGTAAGTCTTTCAGCATCAGCACAAACAGGCAAAGAGTGGGACGATGTCAGTGTGAACAGTCTTAATCGTGAGGCTGCCCACACTATTGTCACACCTGCGGAGAACGAAACGCAGGTGATGGAAGATTCGCGTTACTATCAGTCGCTTAATGGCGTTTGGAAATTCAAATGGGTTAAAGACCCCACAAAGAAACCTTCTAACTTTGAAGCGCCTTCTTTCAGTGTTGACGGATGGGACAATATAGATGTGCCTTCCTCTTGGCAAGTTTATGGAATAAGAAATGGGAAAAGTTGGGATAAGCCTCTTTACACCAATATATCCTACCCCTTCACTTACGACAAGACAACATGGAGTGTGATGGCTACTCGCAATAGTTGGCAAACCTATAACGAGAATATGAAAAACCCTGTGGGAAGTTATCGTCGCCAATTCTCGGTACCTTCCACTTGGACTGGTCGTGATGTTTATCTTCGCTTCAACGGAGCTGGCCACGGATATTATGTATGGGTGAACGGAAAGTTTGTTGGTTATGCGGAAGACTCTTATCTTCCTTCAGAATTTAAGATTACTGACTATGTAAATATCGGCAGCGAGAACACTGTGGCTGTTCAGGTTTACCGTTTTACGAGTGGCTCTTTTCTTGAAGACCAAGACTACTGGCGTCTTACAGGTATCACCCGCGATGTGTTTCTCTGGTCCGCCCCTAAAACTCATCTAAAAGATTTCTTCTTTACTACCAAACTTAACGACAGTTTCACTGAGGCAAAGGTTAATTTGGAATATGAAATAGAAGGAACAGACTTTGAGGGTTGCACTTTAGACGCTAAATTGAAGAGTGCCGACGGCAAAACGATTTCTCTCGGCATGATGGAAGGACTTGACTTGCAGAAGGCAAAAGGCAATTTTGTAGCTACCGTTTCTTCACCGGAATTATGGAGCGCAGAAACACCTAATCTATATGACCTTGTAGTTACCTTGAAGAAAGACGGTGAAGCAATAGATATTCGCTCTTGTAAGGTTGGTTTCCGACAGGTTGGCATTCGCAAGGACGGAGCGTTGACAATCAACGGAAAACGCATTGTATTCCATGGCGTTAACCGTCATTCCTTCAGCACAACAGGAGGCAGGACTCTGACACGAGAGGAGATAGAAGCCGATATCTTGACGATGAAACGCTTGAACATAAATGCCATACGAACAAGCCATTACCCTAACAATCCTTATTTCTATGATCTTTGCGACAAACTCGGAATGTATGTCTTGGCGGAGGCGAATGTGGAATGTCACGGAGAGACAAGCCTTTCAAGCAATGATAAGTTCAAGGCTGCAATGGTCGAAAGAAATCATCGTCATGTCTTGTGGTTACGCAACCATGTGAGCATCTGTCTGTGGTCTTACGGAAATGAAAGCGGTGGCGGAAACAATTTCCAATCGGTGGAGAACGCTATCAAGGCGTTGGATAAGACACGCTTAACTCACTATGAAGGCAACAGCACTTGGAGTGATGTCAGTAGCACAATGTATGCTGGTACAGATTGGATTGAAAGTATTGGGCGCGACCGCCTGAACGAGTACAACCAAGGCAAGCAGCCAAAACCACATGTACAGTGTGAAAACACTCATGCCATGGGAAATTCCATGGGCAACCAGCGTGAGTATTATAATCTTTACGAGAAATATCCTGCCCTTGCTGGCGAGTTTATTTGGGATTGGAAAGACCAGGGAATAACAGTTCCTGTGCCTAACAAGCCTGATGAGACATATTTTGCTTATGGTGGCGACTTCGGTGACATTCCAAACGACGGAAACTTCTGCGTAAACGGTGTTGTACTGCCAGACTTGACAATGACAGCCAAGTCATATAATGTCAAGAAGATATATCAGCCAGTAGATTTTGAGATGAACGACGCCAAGAACGGAATCTTCACACTCAGGAACAAGTTGAACTTCCGTGATTTAAGTGATTACGTGTTCTCTTATCAAGTGCTTGAAGATGGAATAGAAACAACTAAAGGCAATTTTGATGTAAACATCGCTCCCAATGGCATGCAGCAAATATCACTCGGTAACCTTATACCTGCAAAAGCCAAGGATGGTGCGGAGTATTTCATTCGTTTCAGTGTTTGTCAGAAGAATAAAACTCCTTGGTCTGAAATAGGTTATGAAGTGGCATCAGAATCGTTTAGGTTAAGAGCGGCAATAGAGAAGCCTATGTACAAATCTTCGGGTGCTGAAACAATGACTGTTGCTGACGGAAGTTCTGCCATAACAATCGAGACAAACAAGTTCTCTGTTACTTTCTCAAAGACAACAGGACAGATAAGCGGATACAAATATGACGAGCAATCATTGATGAGCACACTAACATTTAATGCCTTCCGTGTGCCTACCGACAATGACGGCTCAAAAAAGCAGATGTGGGATGAGCAAGGACTTCTTAACCTCTCAGTGAAACCAGGAACATGGAAGGTTGACAAGAAAGAGAATTCCGTTACTCTCACTATCACAAACACTTACACAGGCAATAATGGCACAAGTTTCACAACGGATATGTCTTATGAAGTTATGAACGATGGTGTAATATCTGTTTCAAGCGTTATTGACCCAGCCCAGAAAGGCAATATTATTCCAAAACTCGGTTATATGGCAACAATGCCAAAGGGATTTGAGGAAATGACTTGGTACGGGCGTGGTCCTTGGGAAAATTATCGTGACAGAAAAGAGTCTTGTCATGTGGGACTTTATCATAGCAATACAGATGAGCAATGGACACCTTATCTGCTTCCACAGGAAAACGGAAACCATGAGGAGATACGCTTTATGACAGTAACTAATGCTGACGGAAAAGGTTTAATGTTTGTTGCCCCACAATTGATGTCAAGTACAGTAGCTCGCGTGAAACCATTAAATCTATATACAAACCGAGATAGTCGTAAGAAGCATAACTATGAAGTAACATTTGGCAGAAACACCTTCGTTTGTCTTGACGCTGTTACCAGAGGACTTGGCAACAACAGTTGTGGTCCGGATGTTCTTCCGCAGTATGAATTGAAGGCGCAACGCACTAACTTCAGCTTTATCATCATGCCAATAAATGGCAAAATCTCTGATGAAGAAATGACACAAAAGGCTCGAGTGTGTAACACCCAATGCCTCCCCGTAACAATTACGGAATCAAAAGGAATTGTGACACTTACCTCAGAAACACCAAATGCCATTATACATTATTCTGTAAACAACGGCCCTGAGTCTCTGTTCCCCGTCTCCTCCCCTCAAACCATTGACATGAAAAATGGAGGCGTAATAACAGCCTATGCCACTTGCGAAGGAATGACAAAGAGCATTGAAACATCGTACAATGTGAACATGTATGTCGATAAGTCAGGCTGGAAAGTTATTCACAAAAGCAGTGAGCAAGGTGGTAACGAAAAGGCGGATAATGCCATTGACGGAAATCCATCTACAATATGGCATACGCAGTACAATCCAACCACTCCGACACATCCACATGAAATAGTGGTAGATATGGCGCAAGAATATATCGTAACTTCGTTTATATATCAGGGTCGAGGCGATATGGTTAATGGTAGAATAAAGGACTATGAACTTTATTTCTCAAATAATCCAAACAGCTGGAGCACTCCTACAGCGAAAGGACAATTCCAAAACAATGGATCAGAGCAGAAGGTTAAACTGGCAACGTCAGTAAAAGCGCGATATTTCAAACTTGTTGCTCTTAGCGAGGTGATCGGCAATCCTTGGGCATCTGCTGCAGAACTTGGCATAGAGGCGACAAATGTTGACCCAAGTTCAATAAAGGCTTTATTCAAAAAACGCATGCAAGATACATACAATCTTCATGGGATGAAAGTTGCTTCTGGCAAGAGCGATTTGCACGGAATAGTTATCAAGAACAACAAAAAAGTTATCATGAGATGAGTATGATATAGACGAATAAAACAAGTTGTAAATTCAACAAGAGAACAAATAGGGTGTAACTTACACCCTATTTTTGTGCATAATTATCAAAAACTCTGTTTTTTATTTGCATTTTCGTTTGTTTAATTGTAACTTTGCGGCATAAATGTCGCGAACTTTTTCGCTTTGCTCAAGGAAACTCCTCACGCTCGGCAATTAGAAAACAAGTTTTCATTGCTCTCGCTTAATCGTAACTTTGCGGCATAAAACGGAAATACCATACAAATAAATAAATCTAATATTATGACAAAACAAAATGGAAGTTTGAAGAGCACCATTGCGGTCTCTTTGACAAATTATCTTGATGCAGGCGCAATTGTTGCTGGTGCAAGTGGCCTTACTCTTTGGCAAAATTATCTTGGATTATCAGAGGTTCATCTTGGATGGCTAAACTTTATCAGCGCAAACTGTCTTGGCGCTGCTTTAGGAGCGATAATCGGCGGTTTTATGGCAGACAAGTATGGTCGTAAGGCAATCTACACATATAATATGTTGGTTTATATGGTAGGTGTTCTGACAGTGATGTTGTCTGTAAACTTTCCTATGCTACTTGCCGGCTTCCTGATTACAGGTATATCTGTTGGTGTCGGTGTTCCGGCTTCGTGGACATACATTTCTGAAAGTTCAGAAATAAACAATCGCGGTCGTAATATATGTATTTCACAGATGTCATGGGGTGTTGGCCCGATGATAATCCTTTTGCTTGGAATGTTCTTCGCTCCTGGCGGTTATTTATTTGACTGGATCGAAAGTCTGGCACATTTAGTTGGTGGTGCAGACATTTCTGGTGCAGAGCTTGAAGTGTTCAGTTCTCGTGTTGTCTTCTTCTCTCTGTTTGTTGTTGCCTTCGTCGCTTGGAATATGCAGCGTCAACTTGACGAGAGCGCGGAATGGCTTGCACAGAAAGAGGCAGAGAAACGCGGAGAAATAAAGAAGACAGGCATGCTGCAATCATTTGCCTTGCTTTTTACCAACAAAGTGGCAGTGAAGACTGTAGCTTTCCTTGCTGGTATCTATCTTACATGGAATCTTGTGGCTTCTGTAATGGGCTTTTTCCAGCCACATATTTACGAGACCGCCGGCGGTG
The DNA here is from genome assembly GCA_021443335.1 of Bacteroidaceae bacterium. Lineage (GTDB taxonomy): Bacteria > Bacteroidota > Bacteroidia > Bacteroidales > Bacteroidaceae > Prevotella. The sequence continues at coordinate 9,919 of JABUUE010000003.1, read as the reverse complement.
TCAGCAATGAGCAGGCAAACTGGATGAACTGCATCCAATGGGCAATAATCGTAGGAGTGACGCTTGTAACGTCGCAGTTTATTGACAAGATGAGCCACAAACTTATTTATATTGTCGGACTGCTTGTTGCTATCAGCGCATGGCTCATTATCGTGACAATCGGTGTTAACGGTATGGTTGGATTATGGGCGTTTGCAATACTTTGGGGCGTGCAGGGAGGTCTTTCCGTACAGATTTTCTACGCGCTGTGGGGTACCGAGTTGTTCCCAGCAAAGTTCCGTGCCGGAGCGCAGGGACTCATGTTCTTCATTGTGCGTGGTTTGTCAGCAGTATGGGGACTTATCTTCACTGTCATCTATGGCGATAATGGTGAAGGTTTTACAATTGCAGCCTTCTGTATGTTAGCATTGCTGACGATATCTCTGATTGTGGGGGTAATTGGTGCGCCTAACACAAGAGGCAAATCATTGGACACAATCACAAAAGAACGCTACGGAGATAATTATTAATCATGAAATCCACTTTTATCTGGTATCCTGGCGACTACGAGATTTGGCTCGGAAACAAGATGAACAATCGCAGAACGGAGAGAGGAGCATTCTTCCCTCCGTTTTGGAAGACAGACAGTCATTATGTGACTGTTGAGTTCAGCAAGGAAGTTTGTCTTGAGCAGGAAGAGACAATAGACATTGTTGCGGAAGGAACATACAATCTTAAACTTGACGGCAAACTTCAGTTCGGAATGCCTTCCACTTTTACTGTACCTGCCGGAAATCATAAGATATGTATAAAGGTGCATAATCAGGCTACACCACCAACCTTGTTCGTTGAAGGTAAGACCATTAATTCTGATTCGTCATGGAAGGTCACCTACGAAGACAAGGAGTGGATTGACGAGAGCGGAAAAGCAAGTGACACCTCTGCAACAACCTACATGGATGCCGGATATTGGAATTTTGATTCGCCTGACAAACTGCCTTCGAAGTTCCAACTTTGTCGTGAAAAGAAGGAGGCAGTATGTGTTGAGAGAAAGAATTTTGGAATATTGGCTGATTTTGGCAAGGAGACCTTTGGTTTCCTTACGCTTAATCACATAAAGGGGGACAAGGGAAAGATTCATATATATTATGGTGAGAGTCAAGAAGAGGCAATGGACAAAGACTATTGCGAAACCCTTGACAAGATTGCCATTGACGGTTGGGATATAACAGATCTTGCGACAAAAAAATCGTATCACCGTGTGTCAGAAGACTTTACTCTTGAAAGCTCTAAGGCTTTCCGCTATGTTTACATCGAGGTGGAAGGCGACATTGTAATAGGTAAGCCTTCTATGGAATATGAATATCTCCCAGAAACTTACCGTGGCTCTTTCCGATGTAATGATGAGGAAGTAAACCGTATATGGGACATTGGCGCTTACACAATGCACATCACCACGCGCGAATGTTTTATCGATGGCATCAAGCGTGACAGATGGGTTTGGAGTGGAGATGCAATACAAAGCTACCTGATGAACTACTATCTCTTCTTCGACCAAGACACTGTGAAGAGAACAATATGGCAGTTGCGTGGCAAAGACCCTGTTTCCGCGCATATAAACACCATTATGGACTACACCTTCTTCTGGTTCAAGAGCATAGCCGATTATTATCTTTACACTGGCGACAAACATTTCGTTGTGCAGATTTATCCAAGAATGCAGACAATGATGGATCATGTCCTTAGTCGCACAAATGAGAATGGCATGGTTGAAGGTTTGGCGGGCGACTGGGTATTTGTAGATTGGGCTGACTTTCCAATGGATAAGCATGGAGCACTTTCATTTGAGCAGATTCTTTTCTGCAAAAGCCTTGAAACAATGCAACAGTGCGCACAACTTGTAGGCAACTCCGCAGACGAAGCCAAGTACAGTAAACTTGCTAAAGAACTGCGTGCTAAACTTCTTCCAACATTCTGGAATGAAGAAAAAAGCGCACTTGTCCATAATGTAAAGTCAGGCAGTTTGCAGCAGGGAGAGCAAGTAAACAAGTTTGCCAATATGTTTGCTATAATCCTTAATTATCTCTCTGAAGAACAAAAGGAAATAGTGATGCAGAAGGTGATGCTCAATCCTGATGTTCTAAAAATAACCACACCCTACATGCGTTTCTATGAACTTGAAGCCATTTGCTCGCGAGGCATGCAGACTGAGGTTCTACCTGAAATCAAGTCGTATTGGGGCGGAATGTTGCGACAAGGAGCAACGACTTTCTGGGAAAAATATATTCCCGAAGAAACTGGCACACAGCATCTTGCAATGTATGGACGTCCTTACGGCAAATCACTATGCCACGCTTGGGGAGCAAGTCCCATTTATCTGCTCGGCAAATATTTTCTCGGTATAAAGCCCACAAAGCCAGGATACGAAGAATATATCATAAAACCCTCCCTTGGTGGACTACAATGGATGGAGGGAACCGTCCCTACTCCATTCGGTAGTATCTACGTAAAGATGACGGACGAAGAAATCATTGTGAAGTCAGACGGCGGAAAAGGCACATTGATTTACAATGACATCATAATGGAAATTCCTGCAAATGAGATTAAATCCATAAAATACACATGAAAAACTTCCTACTAACCCTTATTATTGCTGCATTTGCGATAGGCGCAGAGGCAAAGATTACTGTCCCCAAAAATAATCCGCAGGCAGAATATGCTGCGCAACGACTATCGTCAATCTCCGACAAAGGATATAACTTCAAGATTATCATTACCACAAAGGAGAAGAATCCGGAATGTGCGGAAAACGAAGCCTTTATATTAAAAAGGAAGGGCAAGACCATAAGTATAATATCTTCTGGTTCGGGTTGCATCTATGGCGTTAATCGTCTGCTCGAATATTATCGCGACAACGGCAATCTGGATATTCCTGAAACCATGACCGATGCTCCGGAGATGAAGCTTCGTGGTGCCTGTCTTGGTGTTCAAAAGGTTGGATATCTCCCTGGTCGTAAAGTGTATGAATATCCTTATACAAAAGAATCTTTCCCTTGGTTTTACGACAAGTCGCTTTGGATAAACTACCTTGATATGCTTGCTGCCGCAAACATGAACTCCGTATATTTGTGGAATGGTCATCCTTTTGCGTCACTCGTAAAACTTGACGACTACCCTTATGCCGTTGAGGTTAGTGAGGAGCAGTTAAAGCAAAATCGCGATATGTTCTCATTCATAACAAACGAGGCGCAGCGCAGAGGCATTCGCATCTACCAGATGTTTTACAACATTATCCTTTCAAAGCCTTTTGCTGAACATCACGGCCTATCAACCCAAGATAGAAACAGACCTATCACACCACTTATTGCAGACTACACCCGCAAGAGCATAGCCAAGTTTGTTGAGGAATATCCAAATGTTGGTTTTCTCGTTTGTCTTGGAGAGGCGATGGCTACTATTGACGACGATGTGGAATGGATGAAGGAGACAATTATTCCAGGTGTGTTAGACGGCTTGAAGGCACGCGGGTCAGAAGAGCGTCCAGCAATCATCCTTCGTAGCCACGACACCGATGGACCTCTCGTACTCAAGGAATCTCTGCCATACTATCCAAACATTTATACAATGTCGAAATATACAGGAGAGTCGCTAACCACCTATGAACCTCGTGGACCATGGGCAGAGACACACAGACAACTTGCCGCCGCCGCTCCAATACATATCAGTAATGTTCATATTCTCGCCAATCTTGAACCATGGCGTTGGGCTTCTCCTGCTTTTGTCAACAAGACTGTCCACGCTATGCATAATGTACATAATGCTAACGGCTTACATCTCTATCCGCAGGCTTCTTACTGGGACTGGCCTTACACTGCTGACAAGGTGACAAAACAGTCGACAGGCATTGTGACCGACGAAAGCAATATGATAAGATTAAGCCAGATGTTCCGCGACCGTATCTGGTTTGACGAATGGGGTCGATACTCATGGAAGGCAGACCGCGGTGACGATTCCAAGCATTGGATTCAGTATATTCAGGACTTCTATGGATGTTCTGAGCAGGACGCAGCAAAAATCATTGAAGCCTACGACGAGAGCGGTGAGATTGCGCCGAAGCTCTTGCGTCGCTTTGGTATCACTGAAGGCAATCGCCAGTGTCTGCTTCTCGGCATGAAGATTGCCCAACTCGTTAACCCTTACAAATACACAATCTATCCTGGATTCTATGAGAGTTGCGGTCCCGAGGGTGAGAAACTCATAGAGTATGTAGAGAAGGAAATAAAAGGAGAAAAACATGATGGCGAACTACCACTTGACATCATCGAGCAATGTGCCGCTCATGGAGAGAAGGCAGTAAAGGCAATTGACGGTGTCAAAGTAACAAAGAATATCGATGAGTTCTGTCGTTTGCAGAATGACATGCACTGCTATCATTCGTTTGCTCTCTCATTCCGTTTGAAGGTGTTGGCTGCCGAGCAGGCGTTGTATTACAAATGGACGAAAGACATTGCTTATCTGCCCAAAGCAGCAAACCTTTTAAGAAAGAGCAATGACGAGTACAAAAAACTTGTTGACCTTACAAAAGATACCTATCTTTACGCCAATTCAATGCAGACCTCTCAAAGGCGCATCCCTGTCGGTGGCGACAACGGAAAGTTCAAGACATGGGAAGAGATGCTGCCCGTATATGAAGGAGAACTTGCAGCGCTTGAAGAGAACATCGCGAAACTACAGGCACCAGCCATCGTTCCAACAGTTGAAGAAACTACGACTACAAACAAGAAATCTGGCAATAAAACATCTGTAACCAAACCTGTTGATGTCCCTAAACCAACAGTTGAAGGGGTATCACTGACTGCGAAAGACAATAATGGTGCGGTGTATAAGACTGTAAAACTTGAAAAAGGAGCGAAACTCTTTGAGAAGCGCGATGAAGCGGTTGACACCCTTGCAGCAGAACTTGTTGGTCTTGATGCACTTGTCATGAATCGCGACACCACAAGAATTAACGGTGGTGTTGTGGAGTTTACGAGCGAAAAGCCTGTTCAGATGTTGGTAGCATTCTTCATTGATGACCAGAACAAGTTTGCTTCACCACCAAAATTGGAGATTGACGCCACAGGAAATCTTTTTGGACAGGCAGAGCCTGTTCTCACCCACGCACTCGCCATGTCAGGAATGCCAATGGCAAATATCCACTCCTACCATCTTCCTGCTGGTCAGCACACAATACATCTGCCGAAGGGAATTATTGCCGTGATAGGATTTACAACCGACAAAGAAATAAAGCCACGCGACTGTGGACTTGCTGGAGCAGGTGTCGAAGTCGATTGGCTGTTTATGAAATAATTCAATTCCCCCGAACCTTTTAGAGAGTTCGGGGGAATTTGTTTATCTAATAAAGTGTGTTTTGATAAGCTCTTCCTTCTCAGGCATTTCTGTGCCCTTGAGATTTTTAATCATCCACGCCATGTTTCTTGCGAGAGTTCGCATTGTCTGCAAGCCCTCTGCGTCTTGCTCCGCTTCACCAATGTTACGACCGTGAACGCTGTTCCAATATTGTGAAGATACCACTGGCATATTCATTATTGTAAAATACTTGTTCAGTCTGTCGAATGTTGCACTTGCACCACCTCGTCTGCACACTGCCACTGCGGCAGCAGGCTTAAACTGCAGATACTTGCCGTGACTCATAAACAGACGGTCAAGAAATGCACAAAGAGAGCCGTTAGGACCAGCGTAATATACGGGTGAACCGACAACAATTCCGTCACAGGCTTCCACCTTCTTCTCAATTCGCGTCATTACTTCATCGCGAAATACGCAATGACCTTGGTCTTTGCAAGAGTAGCAAGCCACACAGCCTTGCATCGCCTTGTTTCCAATCCACTCAATATCAGTTTCTATTCCACAATCGTTAAGAGTTTTTGCCACTTCACTTAAAGCAATAAAGGTGTTGCCCTTATGTCGGGAGCTACCGTTTATAAGAAGTACTTTCATAATATTTATATGTTTTTATATGATTTTGGGAGAGTTCCCTCACGCTCAGTTTTGCCGCATTCCGGAGCAAGAACATATCATTTTTATATTTTATCAACGGCAGAAGGACTGATTCCGAAATAGTCCTTGAAACATTTTGTGAAATAACTTGGAGACGAGAACCCCACCTCGTAAGCCACCTCACTGATAGACTTAGTTGTAGTTGCATTCGCAAGTATGTCACGCGCTCGTTCAAGACGCGCGTTTCGTATAAGTTCAGTCAAGTTAGCTCCACTCATAGCTTTGATACGACGGTATAGTTGCACACGCGAAAGACACAATTCATCAGCAATATCGTTTATTGAGAAATCAGGGTCGCTGATATGTTTGTTGATGATTTCCGAAATACGATTCAAGAGTTTTATGTCCGTCTTATATTCCTCTGTCTTATATTCCTCTGTCTTGTTTTCTTCTATCTTGTTTTCTACAGTTTCTTCAATCACCTCAGGAATTACAGGGAGTGCCGACGTAGTCTGCGAAACAAGACTTTTAATCTGCGACATCATCAAGTCGTTCATGTTTGCCTTTTCTCTATTGAGTTTTATTAGTGTCAAAATCGCAATGCCACAAAGGAAGACAAGAAGGATAAAACCTCCCAAAAGAAACTCTTGACGATTAATCTTATCCAACTGATTGTCCGTGAGTGTTTCTAATTTCTTGTACTTCTCGTCTTGCTGGCACATTGTGCGATATTGTAGTTTCATTACCCGCGCATTGTTAACGTCAACAAGTGCTGAGGGAAGTTCTATCTCTTTTCTATACTTCTCTCCTTGTAAAATCTGTTTTGCGAGAATAATGGCCTCACTGCCACCAGTAGGATAAATAAACGATGCAATCAGTTTCTTCTGCATAACTAAATCCACACCACCACCATCTAACAGCAACGCATCAACACCAATTATTCCAATCTCCTTCTCACGTCCAGCCCTCTTTATAGCCTTGTATGCACCGAGAGCCATACGGTCATTGTGAGCATAAACATAGTCGATATGTGGATAAATCTTGAGGAGCGAGTCCATAGCATTATAAGCGTCATCCTCATTCCAGTTTGCATGGACGGAAGCAAGTGGATGAAGATTCTTTTTCACGAAGCCTTCATGCCGACCAACGTCTGGCGACGAGCCCTTCAAACCACGTAATTCAATAATATTAACAGACTTACTCTTGCTTTTCATCCTTATAAAATCGGCAATCTGTTCACCAATAAGGTGGTTATCGGCACCGATAAACGCTGAATATTTGTTCCCAGATGTACGGCGGTCAATGAGAATAACGGGTATTCCCTTGTCGTAAGCCTTTTCAATGACAGGGCGTACATCCTCTGCTACATTTGGAGCAACAATAATAAGGTCCTTCCCATCGCTTATGAATTTCTCAATATCCTTGATTTGCTGCTGGCTGTTGTCGTTAGCCGAAAGCACCTCTACTGCCATATCACCCTGAAAGCGCGCCTCCCTCTGAATTTCTGTGTTTAGGAGTTTTCGCCAGTCGTCCTCGCTGCACTGCGACACACCTATATTATATTTGGGACTGTTTGCACAAGAAGCAAATAAGAGTAAAAATATTAATGAAAGAGTATGTATTAATCGGTACATTTTTGATTATTGGCCTAAAATAAAAGAGTTTTTCTTCGGCAAAAGTATATATTTTTAAACAAAAAAGCCCTGTTTTGGTATAAAAAATGTTTCATTTCTTACAATTTTTCGACATTGTCGATAAATTTCAAACAATTGTCATTAATTTTAAACCAAATAAATCAATTATAAGATACTTTTGCAATCGTAAAAGATGCGAAGATTTTAGGTTAATATTAGGTTATTATTGTTTTTAGTTCTTCAAAATTTTAAGGAATTATTATTTTCCACTGATGTTAGTTTGAAAGGTAAGAGATTGTTTCGGGATAACACATTTTAGCATTGCTTACTATTGCTTAAGAAACAACAATCAATTATTAATAACTAACAAAATGGGAAAACAAAAAATTATTTTATCACTTCTCGCGTTCCTCATGAGCCTTGCTGTCTCGGCACAAGAAGTGAAGGTGCAGGTACTAAACCGTGTTGCAGGCCTCATCAAGATTGACACAGAAAAGAAGTACGTGCTTCTTCCTGTTCAGGAGTCTGCGCCCGAGTCTGATCTCCGTGTGGTTGTCAACAACAACACTGAACTTTCACGTAGGGTGAAACTTGCGTTCGACAAGATTGACTACTACGTGCCAATGGATGTGTCGGCCTACAAAGGTAAGAATGTGGTTTTCTTCGTTCATGTACTCGCCGACCGCAACACTGTTACTCCTGCCGAGAAATGCTTGTGGACAAAAGAGACAAAGACAAGCGATAGTTTCGACACAAAGAATGTTGAGAAGTATCGTCCATCCTTCCACCATACACCTGAATACGGATGGATGAACGATCCTAATGGACAGTTCTATAAGGATGGTGTTTGGCATCTCTACTATCAGTACAATGCTTACGGCTCTGTATGGGGAAATATGTCTTGGGCACATTCTACCTCCACAGACCTTATTCATTGGAAGCATGAGCCTTTAGCAATTGATGCTAACGGTTTTGGCACAATCTTCTCTGGCTCTTGCGTTGTTGACAAGGAAAACACTGCTGGCTTTGGGAAAGATGCCGTCGTTGCTTTTTTCACTTCTGCTGATTGCGGCCGCACAGAGGCACAGTTCCAGAGTATGGCTTATAGCAATGACAATGGTAAGACATTCCAGACATACAACGGCAATCCTGTAATTGCAAGCAATAACGAGTGCCGCGACCCAAACCTTTATTGGAACGAAGAAACGAAGGAATGGAACCTCTATCTCGTTTCAGCCCTAACATACGAAGTTTGGTTCTACACATCAAAAGACCTTAAGAACTGGAAGAAGGTTTCCGCTTTCGGCAACCATGGCAACAAGGGTGGCGTATGGGAATGTCCCGACATGATGAAGCTGCCTGTTCGCGGCACAAAGGGCGAGAGCAAGTGGATGCTCATCGTAAACATCAATCCCGGAGGTCCTTTCGGCGGCAGCGCAACACAGTATTTTGTTGGCAACTGGGATGGCAAGACATTCACTTGCGATTCAAAACCTGAGACAGAGAAGTGGATGGATTATGGCAAAGACCATTATGCTACAGTGTCATGGTCAAACACTCCTGACAACAGAAAGACTGTTATTGCCTGGATGAGCAACTGGCAGTATGCCACTATCGTTCCTACACTGCAGTTCCGCTCTGCCAACAGTCTTCCTCGCGAGCTCGACCTGTTCGTTGGCGATGACAAGGAACTTTATGTTGGAGTAAAGCCAGCGCCGGAAGTTTACTCTCTCCGCGGTGAGACACTTGTCAACAAAAATTTCAATGTAGGCAAGAACATCTCTGCTTACACTCTCCCTGCAGATGGACTTTGCGAGATAGACCTTGACGCATCTATCGTTTCGGCGAAAAAACTCACTATCACTTTGAGCAACACTAAGGGCGAGAAGGTTGTTATGGTTTACGACACAGCTGCCAAAACATTCTCTATGGACCGTCGCAAGAGTGGAATAGTAGATTTCTCGGCCGACTTCCCTGCAGTTACTTCTGCCCCACTCCTTCAGCCAAAAGCCATGACAAAATCAGTATCCTTGAAGCTGTTCATCGACCGCAGTTCAATTGAGGTCTTCGAAGGTGAAGGTCGTTTCGCCATGACAAACCTTGTCTTCCCAACAGAGCCTTACACTAATATCAGCATAGAGGCGGAAGGAAAGGCCAAAGGAAAGATAAATATCTACGACATTAAATAAGGTGGGTTCTATAAATTAGCTTGAGGCATTTTTGAGAGTTTTTATTGAGCATATTAAGTTTCATTTTGTAACGATAGATAACATCTTTCGTTACAAAAGGGAAGGTAAGATGCCAAT
>JABUUE010000039.1:24768-64358 GCA_021443335.1 Bacteroidaceae bacterium | reverse complement strand
AAAATGAAAGGTAAGATGCCAATAAAAAACTCAAAATGACCAAGCCATATATAAACCCAATTAATGATTTAACTTGTGGGCACTAATTTATAGAACCCACCTTTAAGGACTTCGTGGGGTTTAAAACATGGTCTTGGAGCTCCGTAATCTCGGAATTTCGAATCTTTGAAGATGTTTTAGTAATGTCTTGAACTTCTTAATACCATTTCACGGCATTTGCGGAGCCGGATCGTTTGTCGTATTTCAGAGCGTCAGTGAGTGTTGCCGCGTTACAGCGGAAGCAGAAGTTGTAGCTGGTGTAAGGAGCAAGCACCACAGAGCATGACATGTTGAAGCAGTGGAGGTCGCGTGACAATGACGCTGTAGTCATTGACAACTTCTTGTATTTAAAGTCATAGCCAGAAGAGAAGGAGATGTTCCAGCCCTGGCTAATCTGAATGTTTCCGCTGAAGTTCAGGTTTTGCGTGAACTCGTAAGGGTAGCGCATTGTCTTCTTGTTGAATTCGCCAGACTTGTTTTCGCGCATTGTTATACCGTAAGAGAAAGTCAAGGACCACGGAATAGAGAATTTCATGTAGCCGTCTTCGTCGGTCTCTGCTGTACCGCCAGTACTTTTGGCTCTTTTGCCCTTCTCCATGACGTCGTCGATGTTTGTCTCAACCCCCGTGTCAAAGTCATCCTCCTTTTCCTTCTCTTTGTCTTTGTCCTTCTTATCGCCGCCGCGGAAGAATTTCAGGATTTTTTCTGGCGTCAAAGTGTATGAGATATTAGCGCTTGTTCCTTGATAGCGGCCGAAACGACCGTAACTATATTCCGTGCGATTTCCTAAATAAGGTTTTCCGTCCTTGTCTAATTCATACGCATAAGTTTCAAAAACAGCCTGTTGAGTGAAGGTGTAACTCTTTGACAGTTTCAGTCGCAAGTCTATTGTCAGCGGACCCCACGGTCTTTCCCTCGCTGCCATGTTATAGTAAGAGCCAATCTTAAGCTCGTCAATAATACTTATTTTCTTGTAGCCTAAGGTGTCTTTGTCCGATTTCAACTTCATCTCCACATTGTTGGAAAGACTGAAGTTGATAGTTCCGCTCATGCCTTCGCCAGGACTTGTTCCCGGGTACATGTTGTATCTCTCCTGCGTCACGTTACCCTCTGCGTCAGTCTTCACGAATGTGTCGTAGAAGCCGTAGCGAGAAGAAGAGAAGTCAGGGTTATAGCTGAAAGATACGGAAGGTGACATGATATGTCGGACAGCCTGAATCTTATCGCCGAAAATCTTTCGGTTAGGTACATAGAAACCGTATAGTTTCGTGTTTGCGCTGACAGACGCGCTCCAGTTGTAAACATTGTAGAAGCCGTAAGTGGTGTCTCGGCGTTCCACGTTCCTGTCAGCATCCCAAATGCGTCTCACCTTCTTTGTTATGGTAACATCTTTGAAGTTGAAACTTGGCGTAACATTGATGTAGTTGAGGAAGTTGAAAGTTGCGTTTATTGGGATGGTGTGGTCCATTCTGTTAGACCAGTCCTTGATAATATTCTTCTTGAAGAAGACATTCTCCTTAGCTCTCAGAGAGTTGGTAAGACTACCAGTGTATTGCAGCGAAATCTTCTCGTACCACCGCTCTTTTCCTACCATATTCTTGCGGCGGAAAGGATAAATCTTGTCTGTTCGGATGTTAAGCGTAGGCAGTGTTACGTCAAGCGTGGAGTCTGCCATCTGTTGCGCGATATTGGCAGAGAGGTCCAGCGACAAGCCGATAGACGAAAATCTCGTGCTCCATGAGATAGACGATGTTCGCGTACTTTGGGTCATCGCCTGCGGATTATACATCGAGTTGAGGTTATTGCGCTCGTAACTTACAGATGAGAAGTTCACGCTCGCGGAGAATGTTCTTACAGGGTCAGCCTTTGCATCCTGACGGTGGCTCCATTGCAGCTTGAACGATTCTGTCCTGTTGTAGTCGGGCATTCCCTTGTCGCCAGTTCTCGTGTCCTGATATGAGAAGAAGAACGAGCCCGAATACTTGTAACGCCTCTTGTAGTTGGAAGCGGCAGAGACGCCCCACGAGCCTTTCGTGTAAATCTCACCGAGTAATTTCAGGTCTATCTTGTCGCTGATGGCAAGATAATAACCGCCGTTATGCAGATAAAAACCGCGTGTCATCTCGTCGCCGTAAGTAGGCATGATGAAGCCGCTCGAGTACGACTTTGTGAAAGGGAAGAAGCCGTAAGGCACGGCGAGAGGCAGAGGCACATCGGCAACCACAAGATACGCAGGACCAAAGACAACATCCTTTCCCGGGCGAACTTTTGCGCGCGACAGGGCGATGTAGAAGTCCGGATGTTCGTCGTCGCAGGTGGTATAAGTTCCTTTCTTCAGGTACATCACGCCCGAAGAGTCGCGTTTTGCCTCTTTTGCTCTCAGATAGCCTTCCTGCTGTTCGGTATAGACGCTGTTGATAAAACCCTTCTTCGTCTTGAAGTTGAAGGCCATAGTGTCGCTGTCGTAGGTGTCGCTTCCCATCTTGAAGATAGGATTTCCTATATTCTCTCCGAGGCTGTCTTTTACGCCGTGCGCGCGAACTAATGACGAGTCCATGGCAAGGCTTACGCGGTCGCTCGACAGGTCCATATTCTCATATTTCACGGTAGAACCGCCATAGAAGAAAGCGTTCTTCGATTGGGCGAGATAAACCATAGAGTCTTGCGCCGAGAACTCCACGGGGGAGTCGATACCGTTAGCCTTCTTTCTGTTTATGCTGTCCAGACGAATGGAGTCGTCGATAGCCTTGTTGTGCGCGGCAATAAGCTCAGCGATGGAGTCGTTCACGATAGAGCGTACGGAGTCAGCAAGCACGTAATTGCTATCTGTCAGTTTGGCTGCCAGTCGGTTTATCATGCTGTCTGCCTGTCCCTGCTCCAATGCTTTTATTGCTTGCTGTGCGATAGCCTTCAGCGAGTCTTTTGCCACGCTGTTCCTATCTGTTGTAGAAAGATTGTTTCCACCTTTTTGCAGATTGCTGTTAGCCATTGTGCAGACAACGGCTATCAACATTAAGAATATGAAGAAACGATTTTTCAATTTTCTTTTTCTTGGTGAAACCAATATTTTACTGAAAGAAATTATCTTTTAACTGAAAGAAATTATCGTAATTTAACGTAATTTTTCGTAATTCTTTTTTTGACACTAATTAGCACTAATTACAACAAATTATCATAAATAATATTTTGAGTTATTTTATTAGTTTTTATTTGTGATATAATTTGTGCTAATTTGTTTCCCTTTAAATATTACGTTAATTACATTAATTTGTTTCTTTAACATTACCACGAGAATTTCTTTCTTAATCTTTCGTGATGTTACTTCGTTAATTTTTTCGTTATAACAGTATTGCTCCGATGACTGCGCAGAGGCAAATCATCTTTATAGGGCTTATCCACTTTTTCCACACTCCGATGAACGCTCCCGCAAACAGGAGGCAGGAGATGGCGAAGTGTAGCAAGTCTTCCTTTGGCGAGGAGAAGTTCTCCTCTGTCATCAGCAATAGCACCGCCGCTCCTAACAGTCCCACGACCGCTGGCCGCAAGCCTTTGAAGACGCTTTGCACGCTTGCCGTCTTCATGTATTTCAGGAACAGCCTCGCTATTATTATCATCAGGATGAGCGAAGGAAGCACTACGGCAACAGTTGCCACAAGACTTCCCGCCACTGATGTCAGTTCCAGTGGAAGTCCTGCCAGGCTTTCTTCAAACTCCTTGTGCACAGCCGTGTAGCCGCAGTAGGTGGCTGAGTTTATGCCTATCGGTCCAGGCGTCATTTGCGACACAGCCACCACATCCGTAAACTCTCCCGACGTCATCCAGTGGTGGTTCACTACCACCTCCGTCTGTATGAGCGACAACATCCCGTAGCCACCTCCGAAACCGAAGAGGCCAATCATGAAGAATGTATAGAAGAGTTTTACGAAAATCATTTTTTCACCAAATATCCTCCCACGCCGGCAGCCACTATTATGATTATCGGCGATACGCCGAGCTGCCAGATGGCTAATGCGGAGACTATCGGAATCCATATTGTCCGCCTGTTAATATTTGCCGCTTTCGCCAACTTGAATGTTGGCACCGCGATGAGCGCCACCACTGCCGGGCGTATTCCTGCGAACAGGGATTTTACTATTGGAAGGTCCTTAAACTGCGTGAAGAATATCGCGATGGGCAGAATTATCAGGAACGAGGGTAGGGCAGCGCCCAGACAGGCAGCCAATGCCCCTTTCAGCCGCGAGAGCTTGTAGCCCGTGAATATCGCCATGTTTATGGCAAAGACGCCGGGACAGCTCTGCGCAATGGCTATGAGGTCGAGAAATTCCGTCCTCTCAATCCATTTGTTCTTGTCAACTATATGCTCCTGCATCAGCGGAATCATAGCGTAGCCGCCGCCGATGGTGAAGAAGCCTATTTTGAAGAATGTCCTGAACAGTGAGAAGAGCACCATATTCTTGCGTTTACAAAAGCTTCCATCCATGGAGTGATATCTTCGAAACGACGGTCGGCAGGGTAGTTTGCGCACTGCCATGGGAATATCGCGCGCTCCGGGTGAGGCATCATCGCAAGATGACGACCGTCGGCGCTGCATATAGCCGCTGTGGCGTAGTCAGAGCCGTTAGGATTGCCAGGGTAAGTTGCGTAGTTGTACTGAGCCGCGATGTCGTAGTTCTCAACCCTGTCAGGCAGAGAGAATTTGCCTTCGCCGTGAGCCACCCACACGCCTATCTTGTTGCCTTTAAGGCTCTTGAGCATGATGGAATTTGTCTCGTTTGATATGCGGAGAGCCACGTAAGTCGATTCAAACTTATGACTTGTGTTGTGGCGCATCTTCGCCTTGAAATCTGCTGTCACGCCTACCAAGCCTAATTCAACCATCAGCTGGCAGCCGTTGCAGATGCCGAGCGACATGGTGTCTTCGCGAGCGTAGAACTTGTCGAGTGCTTCCTTTGCCTTTGGATTATAGAGGAAAGCGCCAGCCCAGCCTTTCGCGCTGCCGAGCACGTCTGAGTTGGAGAAGCCACCGCAGAAGACTATCATCTGCACATCTTCGAGCGTCTCGCGTCCAGCGATGAGGTCGGTCATCATCACGTCCTTCACGCGGAAGCCAGCGAGGTAGAGAGCATAAGCCATCTCGCGCTCACCGTTAGTGCCTTTCTCGCGGATAATGGCTGCCACAGGCTCTCCGTTGCCGCTCCTTGCACCTTCTTTCAAGCCATATTGCTCTAACTTGCCGGTAAAGTCAGCGTTGAATTTGAACTCCAATGGCTGGTAAGCGTAGTTCTTCACGCGCTCGTCGGCCATTCCGTTGAAGCTCTGTCTGCGATCGAGCAGGTATGATGTCTCATACCATGCGGCGCGCATCTCGTTGATGTCGAAAGCGGCAACTTTCTTCTCGCCATTGAAAATCTCCATAGAGCGGTCTTTGCTTGTAGGGCGGCCGATGAAGGCATACTGCACCTCGTATTCGTCCATCACGTCAAAGAACCACTGCTTGTCGGACTCCTTTATCTGCACCACGACGCCCGGATTCTCCGCGAAGAGCGTCTTCACAGGGTTGCCGTCGCAGATGCCGTCGATATCTACGTACAGACCGCCCTGCTTATTGGCGAAAGTCATCTCAAAGAGGGTAGTGATAAGACCGCCGGCAGATATGTCATGACCTGCCACGAGCAGTCCTCTCTTCACGAGTGTCTGCACAGCCTCGAAGGCGTCAGCGAAATAAACGGGATTCTTTACTGTCGGCACGTCAGAGCCTACATAACCGAGGCTCTGTGCAAGAGCAGAACCGCCAAGACGATGTTCGTCGTAAGAGAAGTCTATGTGGAAGAGCATTGTCTTCTCGTTGGTGCTCATTACCGGTGACACAACGCCGCGCACATTTGACACCTCGCCGCCCGAAGAAACGATAACCGTTCCCGGAGCGATAATCTTTGTGCCGTCAGGATATTGCTGCGACATCGACAGCGAGTCTTTGCCCGTTGGTACATTCACGCCAATCTCGCAGCAGAAGTCAGAGAGAGCTTTTACGGCAGTGTAGAGGCGAGCGTCCTCACCCTTCTGTGAGCGGCAAGGCCACATCCAGTTGGCAGACAGCGACACGCTCTCCAAACCGTCAGTCAGCGGAGCCCACACAATGTTTGTCAGCGACTCTGCCACTGAGAGCACAGAACCTGCCGCTGGGTCGGCAAGACCAGCCTGCGGAGCGTGGCCGAGAGCCGTTGCTATACCCGTCTTTCCGCGGTAGTCAAGGGCAACAACACCGCAGTCTGACAGAGGCAACTGAATCTCGCCTTGACACTGCTGGCGTGCTATCTTGCCCGTTACCGAGCGGTCAACCTTGTTCGTCAGCCAGTCTTTGCAGGCTACCGCTTCAAGGCGGAGAACGCCTTCAAGTAGCGATTTCAGCTCTGCGTTGTCGATTGCCGGATTTTCAATGTTTCTGTATTTTCTTTCTACCGTCTCGTCCTTCATGTATGTTACAGGACTGTGACCGAACATCTGTGCCACGTCGAGGTCAAACGGTTTCACGCCGTCGCCCTGCTTGAATGAGAAATGGGCGTCGCCCGTAGTCTCTCCTACAACATATAATGGCGCGCGCTCGCGTTCCGCTATCTTACGTACACGGTCAATGTGCTTCTCGTCGATGAGCAGACCCATGCGCTCCTGACTCTCGTTGGCTATTATCTCCTTGCTCGACAGTGTCTGGTCGCCGATAGGCAGTTTTGTCATGTCTATCTCGCCGCCACATTCCTCAACAAGCTCTGAGAGGCAGTTCACATGGCCTGCAGAGCCGTGGTCGTGGATTGAAACCACTGGGTTCTCCACATCCTCGCAGAGGGCGCGCACTAAGTTGTATGCTCGTTTCTGCATCTCCGGATTGGCGCGCTGCACGGCGTTAAGCTCGATGCCGTTAGAGTAGCGGCCGGTGTCAACAGAAGAAACGGAACCGCCGCCGAGACCTATTCTGTAGTTGTCGCCACCAACGACGACAACCTTGTTGCCCTTCTGTGGCTCCTTCTTCAGGCAGTCGCGCTTTGTGCCGTAGCCCACACCTCCGGCAAGCATTATGACCTTGTCGTAGGCGTATTTCTCTTCGCCCTCCTGGTGCTCGAAAGTGAGCACGGAGCCGGCAATCAGAGGCTGGCCGAACTTGTTGCCGAAGTCGGAAGCGCCGTTAGAAGCCTTTATCAGTATCTGTTCTGGAGTCTGGTACAGCCATTTTCTTACTGGAAGAATCTTCTCCCAGGCATTGTCTGTCGATTCCTTGCGAGGGTAGGCTGTCATGTAAACAGCTGTTCCTGCTATTGGCCATGAGCCAACGCCGCCTCCCATACGGTCGCGGATTTCGCCGCCGGTGCCTGTTGCTGCGCCGTTGAACGGCTCCACGGTTGTCGGGAAGTTGTGCGTTTCCGCCTTCAGTGAAATCACCGACTCCACCTCCTTGACCTCAAAGAAATCACTCGTTGTCTGGTCTTTCGGAGCAAACTGCTCAACGACAGGCCCTTGTGAGAATGCCACGTTATCCTTGTAGGCAGAGAGTATCTTGTGAGGATTTTCCTTTGTGGTCTTCTTTATCATCGCAAACAGCGACGAAGGCATCTCCTTGCCGTCGATGATGAACACACCGCCGAAAATCTTGTGGCGGCAGTGCTCGGAGTTTATCTGCGCGAAACCGAAAATCTCGGAGTCTGTCAGCGGACGGCCCAACTGACCTTCCACCTTGTGCAGATACTCAATCTCCTCCTTTGAGAGCGCCAGGCCCTCGCTTTCGTTGTATTCCTCAAGATTCTCAACATGCTTTATCGGCTCGGGCTTTATGTTCACGTCGAAAATACTCTGGTCGAGGCCCTTGTACATGCGCTGCAGCATCGGGTCGTGCTCGGCATCCTCAGAGCCGACCTTGAAATACTCCTCAATGCGCAGAACGCCCTGAAGACCCATGTTCTGTGTTATCTCCACAGCGTTGGTACTCCAGGGAGTAATCATTTCGCGACGCGGACCCACGAAGAAACCATCGAGACGCTCTTCGCCAATCACCTTACCTTCAAAAAGCCACTCCAACGCAGCCGTTTCCTCTGCCGATGGCTGGTGGTTGAGAGACGCGGCAATAACGCCGCCATTTGTTTGAAAAAATCTTATCATACGGACTTCTATGCTTATTAAGCGCGGGCAAAGTTACGATTAAGCGAGCAAAATACAAAATAATTCACAATTATTTTTATTTTCGAGCGCAAGTAACTTATCTAAAGTTACGATTAAGCGAAGACAATAGCAAGAAAAACGAAAATTCTTTTTCTTTTTTTCTTGCATTGTTGAGCAAAAGTAACTTTATTTTCATACCTTTGCACCCAATTAATCATCAAACTATGGAAGTAATCCCTTCATTTCAAGTTGACCATTCAGGTCTGCTGCCCGGAATATACATCTCTCGTCAGGACGAGGACGGCGCAGCGCAGATAACCACTTTCGACATCCGCATGACCGCCCCCAACCAGGAGCCAGCCATCAATGTCGCAGCCATCCACACCATAGAGCATATAGCGGCAACCTACCTCCGTAACCACGACGGGTGGAAGCATCGCGTCATCTATTGGGGACCAATGGGCTGCCTCACAGGAAACTATTTCATCATCAAGGGAAAGGCCACCTGTGAGGAGGTCCGCCAGCTGATGATAGAGACCATGCAGTTCATCATCGACTACGAAGGAGAAGTGCCCGGAGCGGCACCAGACTCCTGCGGCAACTACCTCATGCACGACCTCCCGATGGCGAAATGGGAGGCACAGCGCTACAAAGAGCGACTCATCAACGACTTCCACAGCGAGTACAAGCTGCTCGAAAGAAAAGACATCGACGGACTCATGTTCCACGACGCATAAGGGAATATGTGTTCGCAAGTAGAGTAATGTTTTTTCTAGAATATCATTATCCTTACCATTACCATTACTCCACTTGCGTTCATGTCTTGTGAAAACAAAAAGTACTAAGTATGATTTGCTTTTGGGTTTAAGCAGGTAATCATACTTAGTACTTAATGTTTAGCACTTAGTACTTAATACTTTAGTACTTGGAGCTTAGTACTTGGAAGTCAGTATTTAGACTTAGAATTCTGCAGTTTTAGGAGTTCTTGGGAACGGAATGACGTCGCGAATGTTCTGCATTCCGGTGATGAAGAGTATAAGTCGCTCGAACCCGAGTCCGAAACCGCCGTGTGGGCATGAGCCGAAACGGCGTGTGTCGAGATACCACCACATGTCTTTCATCGGGATGTTGCGCTCCTTAATCTCGTTGACGAGCTTGTCGTAGTTTTCCTCGCGGACAGAGCCTCCGATAATCTCTCCAATCTGTGGGAAGAGCACATCGGTGCCCTGAACTGTTTCTTGCATCTCTTTCCCGTTGAGCACTGGCTTCTTGTCGTCAATCTTCATGTAGAAGGCTTTGATGGCTTTCGGATAGTTTGTCATGATGACAGGCTTCTTGAAATGTTCCTCAACGAGGTAACGCTCATGTTCGGAAGCGAGGTCGTCGCCCCACTCGCATGGGAACTCGAACTTCTTTCCGTTCTTGATGGCTTCCTGGAGAATCTCGATGCCTTTGGTGTAAGGCAGACGTACAAACTCGGTGTCAACGACGGAGTTGAGGCGCTCAAGGAGAGTCTTGTCGATCATCTTGTTGAGGAACTCAAGGTCGTCCTTGCAGTTGTTGATTGCCCAGCGCACGCAGTATTTTATGAAGTCTTCCTCGAGGTCCATGAGGTCGTCGAGGTCGATGAAGCAGGCTTCAGGCTCCACCATCCAGAACTCAGCGAGGTGGCGCGGAGTGTTGGAGTTTTCGGCGCGGAAGGTTGGTCCGAAAGTGTAAATCTGTCCGAGGGCAGTGGCTCCGAGTTCGCCTTCAAGCTGTCCGGAAACGGTGAGCGATGTCTGCTTGCCGAAGAAGTCGTCGTCGTAGATGATGCTTCCGTTCTTGTCTTTCTTCAGGTCGTAGAGGTTCTTTGTTGTCACTTGGAACATCTGTCCGGCACCCTCGCAGTCGCTTGCTGTGATGAGTGGTGTGTGGAAGTAGAAGTAGCCGTGCTCGTGGAAGTAGGTGTGGATTGCCATAGCCATGTTGTGGCGTATGCGCATGACTGCTCCGAAGGTGTTTGTGCGGAGGCGCATGTGGGCGTGCTGACGCATATATTCGAACGACTGTCCTTTCTTCTGCATCGGGTAGTCGTTGCCGCAGGTGCCGAAGAGTTCTATGCTTTCGCCTTGTATCTCTACAGCCTGTCCTGAGCCTTGGCTTGCGACGAGTTTGCCGGTTGCAGCGATGCATGAGCCTGTGGTTATCTGTTTGAGTATCTCAGCGTCAAACTTCTCTGGCTCTATAACCACCTGTATGTTTTTGATTGTTGAGCCGTCGTTGAGCTGTATGAAGTCAACGGCCTTGCTCGAACGGTGTGTGCGCACCCATCCCATGACGGTGATGTCCTGGCCTTCGCCTTTCATCTGTAGCGCTGTTGTTATCTTTGTTCGTTTCATAAGTCTCACCCCCAGCCCCTCTCCATCAGGAGAGGGGAGTGATATGTTGTGTGTGGGGATAATTATTAGTGTTAATATTTATGTTTGCTTAGTTCTTTTAGAGCCTACCTCAAGTCTATTTACTCCCCTCTCCTGATGGAGAGGGGTTGGGGGTGAGGCTTCTTACTCAAACGCTCCCATCCTGAGCATATCGACTTCTTTCTCTGTGAGGAAACGCCAGTCGCCGCGTCGCAGGTTCTTCTTTGTCAGTCCGGCGAAGAGTGTGCGGTCGAGTTTGATGACGTGGTAGCCGAGGTGCTCGAAGATGCGGCGTACGATGCGGTTGCGTCCTGAGTGTATCTCAATGCCCACTTGCTTCTTGTCTGTAGGGTGAGCGTATTCTATTGCGTCTGCGTGTATCTCGCCGTCCTCAAGTTGTATGCCGTCGGCTATCTGCTGCATGTCGGCGGCTGTTACGTTCTTGTCGAGTGTGACGTGGTAAATCTTCTTCTTCAGGAACTTGGGGTGGGTGAGCTTTGAGGCGAGGTCGCCGTCATTGGTGAGCAGCAGCACACCGGTAGTGTTGCGGTCGAGACGTCCGACAGGGTAGATGCGCTCTGGGCAGGCTCCCTCAACGAGCTGCATGACGGTCTTGCGGTTCTGTGGGTCATCGCTGGTTGTTACGGTGTCTTTTGGCTTGTTGAGAAGCACATAGACTTTCTTCTCGAGAGAGATGTTCTGGTCGTGGAAGAGGATAGTGTCTGTGCGGAGCACCTTTGTTCCGAGTTCGGTTACAACCTCTCCGTTGACCTTTACAACACCTGCCTGGATGAAATCGTCAGCCTCGCGACGAGAGCAGACGCCGGCGTTGGCGAGGAATTTGTTGAGACGTATTGGCGCATTTGGGTCGATATGCGCCTCTTTGTATTCTATGCGCTTCTTGAAAGAGTATTTTGCGTGTGGGTCGTAGTCGGCAGTGCGCTGACGGAAACCGCCTCGCTGCTGCTGTCGCTGACCGTAACCTCCGCCACCACGCTGCTGGCCGTAGCCGCCTTGGTTGCCATAACCTCCGCCGCGCTGCTGACCATAGCCGCCTTGGTTGCCGTAACCTCCGCCACGCTGCTGACGGCCGTAACCGCCTCCGCCACCGCGCTGCTGACCGTAGCCACCGCCGTTGTTCTGTCCGTAGCTGCCGCCGCCCTGGTTGTAACGTGGGCGCTGCTGGTAGCCGCCTTCTTGGCTGTGGCTGCTGCCGAAGCCTTCTTCGTTGTTCTGTCCGAAGCCGTTGTTCTGTCCGTAGCCGCCCTGGTTGTAGCGTGGGCGTTGCTGGTAGCCGCCCTGGTTGTAGCCGCCATTATTGTTGTAGCGTGGGCGCTGCTGGTAGCCGCCTTCTTGGTTGTAACTGTTGCCGCCGCTGTTGTAGCGTGGGCGTTGCTGATAGCCGCCTTCCTGATTCTGGCTGTATCCGCTGCGCTGGTATCCTCCGCCGTAACTGCTTCCTGCAGGGCGGGTGGTGCGAATACGCTGGCGCTGTGGTTTGTATCCTGAGTTGTTTTCTTCGCGGCCTTCACGGCTTTCTCTGTGCTGTTCGTCACCTCCTGACAAGTGGTGGTCGAACTCAAAATTCATTTCGTCTGACATTTTAGTTGGTTGTTTAAGGTTGTAATTCAAGTTTCGCAAGCTCAACTTTCAGTAAGTAGTAAGTACGAAGTATTAAACTCTAAGTATGATTACCTTTATTAAGTACGAAGTACAAAGTACAAAGTATGATTTGCTTCTGAAGTTTCGATTCTGCCTTTNCTGCCTTTAAGTGGGTAATCATACTTAGAACTTAGTACTTAGAACTTCGTACTTCGTACGTTGTACTTTGTACTTAATAACTTTTCGCTTGCGCAAGTTGAGTAATATTAAATTCCTGTATAATTATGTGGTGTTATTGTTTTTAATTGTTCTTTTACGTTTTCTGGAACTTCGAGTGTTTCGATGAACTGATGGATTATCTCTTGAGTCATCTTTGTGTTTGTGCGGGTGAGTGCTTTCAGTGCCTCGTAAGGGTTAGGGTAAGCCTCGCGGCGCAGTATTGTCTGGATTGCTTCTGCGACGACTGCCCATGTGTTGTCGAGGTCGTCGTAGAGTGCCTGCTCGTTGAGTATGAGCTTGCGCAGTCCCTTCAGTGTGCTTTCGAGCGCGATGACCATGTGCCCGAGTGGCGTTCCGATGTTGCGCAGAACGGTGGAGTCCGTGAGGTCGCGCTGCAGACGGCTGACAGGGAGTTTGCGTGAGAGGAACTCGAGGATGCTGCCGGCGATGCCGAGGTTACCTTCTGAGTTTTCGAAGTCGATAGGGTTAACCTTGTGTGGCATAGCGCTTGAGCCCACTTCTCCCTTCTTGATTTTCTGCTTGAAATACTCCATCGAGATATACATCCAGAAGTCGCGGTCGAGGTCGAGGATGATTGTGCCGATGCGGCGCAGCGCGTCAAAGACGGAGGCAAGATGGTCGTAGTTTGAAATCTGTGTGGTGAACTGCTCGCGCTGAAGTCCGAGCTTCTCGCTCACGAACTTGTTGCCAAACTCTTTCCAGTCATATTCAGGGAAAGCCACATTGTGGGCGTTGTAGTTGCCTGTAGCTCCGCCGAACTTGGCTGTGTATTTGCAGTTGCGCAAGGTTTCGAGCTGCTCTTTGAGACGATAGACGAAGACCATAATCTCTTTGCCGAGTCGGGTAGGAGAGGCTGGCTGTCCGTGTGTCTTTGCGAGCATTGACACGTCTTTCCATTCCTCAGCGTAGGTTTCGAGCTGGGCGATGAGTTCTTCGAGCAGTGGGATGAAGACTTCGCCGACAGCCTCTTTGACAGAGAGAGGAACGCTCGTGTTGTTGATGTCTTGTGATGTGAGGCCGAAGTGTATGAACTCCTTGTATTTGTCAAGTCCTCCTATCTCGTCGAGTTTCTCCTTGATGAAATATTCCACAGCCTTAACATCGTGGTTTGTAATCTTCTCAATGTCTTTCACGCGTGCAGCGTCGGCAACAGAGAAGTTGCGGTAGATGTCGCGCAGTGTCTCGAAGCCGCCATTGATGGCTTCAGCAATGCCTTCCAACTGTGGGAGGGGCAGTTCGGCGAGTGTGATGAAATACTCTATCTCTACTCTGACACGGTAGCGTATGAGCGCGTACTCTGAAAAGTAATCTGATAGTTTTTCTGTTTTACCTCTATATCTGCCATCTATCGGCGATATCGCTGTCAGTAAGTTAAGTTCCATATTAAGTGTATGTTCGTGTTGCTATTGAAGATATTATTCGGGTGCAAAGTTAATGGTTTTTTATTTAAGAATCACATAAATGACAAAATTTATTTGTTAATGTTTGATGATTATTGATTAATGCGGGCGAAAGTCGCTATTTTACCGGCATTTCTCACAAATACCTTTGATGACAAACGAGGCGCTGAAGGGCAGAAAACCTTCGGGCAGCGGGATATTGTTCAAGTTGATGTGCTGCAGGCAGTAGGTCTGTTTGCACTGCTCGCAGAAGAAGTGGATGTGGGTGTCGTTGTGCTCGCACTTGCCCTCGTATTCGCAGAGCTCGTAGCAGAGAGTGCCGCGTCCGTCTTGAAAGGCGTGGACTACGTCGTTCTCAAGGAACAGCGTCAGCGTGCGGAAGATGCTTGACTTGTCCATGAGTGGCAGCCGGCGCTCTATGTCGGCAAGATTTGCCGGCGCGGGGTCTCGCAGCATTTCTTTGAGAATCAGTATTCTGTTGGCTGTGGGTTTGACGCCTTTTTGCAGCAGTCGCTTTTCTATGGATGTCATTAGAACTGGAAGTAGATGAAGGGTTGTATGTCGCTGCTCTTCACTTGTATCACGATGAAGATTATTATTATGATGATAAGCGCTTGGAAGATGATGTCTGTGCGTGCCATAAAACGCTGCAGACTGTCGGTGAGACTTGACGGCAGGAAATGCAGTATGTAGCCTATTACCATGAGTGCCGCCACGCCGCTATAGGATGTTGCCCACTGGAGGAAGATTTGCGGCTGGAAGTTGGTGACGATGGTTGTGAGCATTAGCTGCGCGTTCTCGAACGACGCGTTGCGGAAGAATACCCAGCTGAGGACGACGAAATGGAAGGTTATGATTGCGCCGATAAAGCGCGTAAAACCTTTGGAACGGTAGCCTTTTGGCCTGTGCAGCAGCGTGTTCTTCATCTTGTCGAGAGCGAGGGCAACGCCGTGAAGTCCGCCCCACAGGATGAAGTTGACCGACGCTCCGTGCCACAGTCCGCCGAGGAGCATGGTAATAATCAGGTTGAGATATTGCCGGATTTTGCCTTTTCTGTTGCCGCCGAGTGAGATGTAAAGGTAGTCTCTGAGCCACGAAGACAGTGAGATGTGCCACCGCCTCCAGAACTCTGTCACAGAGCTTGACTTGTAGGGAGAGTCGAAGTTCTTCGGGAAGCGGAAGCCTAAGAGCAGTGCGATGCCAATGGCCATGTCTGAATAGCCGGAGAAATCGCAGTAGATTTGCAAGGTATAGCCGTAGATGGCGAGGAGGTTTTCAAGTCCGCTGTACATCTGTGGCTGGTCGAAGACTCTCTCCACGAAGTTGACGCTGATATAATCGGAAATGATGGCTTTCTTGAACAGTCCGCTGACAATGAGGAAAACTCCGTCGGAAAACATTCTTGGCGTTACGACAAGGGGCTTTCGAATCTGCGGAATGAAATCGGCAGCGCGAACTATCGGACCAGCCACAAGCTGCGGAAAGAACGACACGTAGAAGGCGTAGTCGAGAAGATTTTTGAGCGGCTCGATGCGCTTGCGGTAGATGTCGATGGTGTAGCTCAGCGACTGGAAAGTGAAGAAGGAAATGCCGACCGGAAGGAAGATGTCGTAGGGCTGGAAATTGTTTGTCCATAGGGGTGCAAGCATCCCCGCGAAGAAATTGGTGTATTTGAAGTAGGCGAGCAGCCCGAGGTCTATCAAAAGACTCAGCGCGACGAGGGTCTTTGCCTTTGTCTTGGATTCTGTTTTTGCTATTAGTCTGCCGATGATGTAATCGCTTGTGGTAACAACAGCTAAGAGGAAGAAATAAAATCCGCTGCTCTTGTAGTAGAAATAGTAGGAGAAGAGGGTGACGAAAAGAAGGCGCAGTGTGCTGGTCTTTTGCAAGCAAAAGTATATGAGTGCGAAAGCGAGAAAGAGGAAAAGGAAGATGCCGCTGCTGAAAATCATTGGTTCAGCAGGGTCATAAATGGTAAGTTTTTCGATAACCTTTTGCCAGACTATTTCGTCCCAAGGATAAGGAAAGGTTGTCATCGTGTAAAGTTCTTTATGTTGTTTACTCTCTGGTCTATGTCGGCGTTCGCGTCCTTGTGACGGTTGTAGTTCATCAGACCGTTGTTGATTGCCTTGAACAGCATGGTAGCCAGTTTTTTGCCACCCTTGAAACTAATGTGCGTGAAGTCTTTTGCCGCCTCTCCGTTGGCCTCCATTTTCGCGATGCTTCCCTTGCCGCCCATGGCGGAGAACAAGTTCCAAAAGGCTATCTTGTTTTTCTTTGCAATCTCGCGCTGTGCCACGACGAGTTCCTCAACGCCTTTCATCGTTGTGTGCTCGCCATTCTCAGTTCTTTTGCTGCGGTCGCTCACGCTGACTATCAGTTGCGCTGCTTCTGGCCAAGCCTTCCTGAACTTTTCTGTGATTTTGTTGTAGCTTTTGCGGAAACCTCTGTAGCCAGTCTGGTCTTTGTCATCGACAATGTTCAGGCCGTAATGGAAGATTATAAGGTCGTAATCTCTCGCTTTGGCAAACTCTTGAAGGGTTTCTTGCGGGATTTTCAGATGCTGTGTGCCAGGAACGGAAACTATGCTGAAGTTGTCAACAACAATGCCTTTTCTGCCTTCGTTTGCCGCGAAATAATAGATGGTTTTCGAGCCTCTGAGGTTCCATTCTATGGAGTTGATGTCGCCTTCCGTCTTCACCACCTGCAACGTGTCGCTCTTTCCGTTGTAGAGTTCTTGCGGATCTCCGTCGTTGACTTTGCATGAGACGGTTGTTTCCTGTGTCGGTCGGAAATAGAGTAGGGAGGTGTTCCAAAGTCCGATGTGAGTTCCGTAGCGGCTTTTTCGCAGTCCCGTAAAGGAAACCCATGCATTGCTGTCGCTTGTGGTGTAGATGTTGTTCATGCCTTGCAGTTCGGGCTTGTAGTCTTTGTGCTGTGTGGGCTTGTGGATGATGAGACCATGGTTTTTGGAACGCACATTGACACGCGAGTTGTCCTGAATGAGGTCTAAAGCTCCGAGGCCGCAACCGCCAAACTTGTCTTGCATCATCTCGCGGAAATCGCCTGTGAGAATGTCGCCTCCGACAAAAGAGTCGCCAAAATAGGCTATTCTCACTGGGCGGTCAAGTTGGTCTATCTCGTTGAGTTTCTGATAGAACCTTTCCATCATAAACATACTGTCTCTGGTTGAGAAGTCTTCGATGGGCGTGACGCCAGGTGGAATGCTGTCGTTGGCAAGGAGTTGCTTTCGCTCTTCTTCGGCTTGGGCAATGAGTTTTTCCGCCTCGCTCACAGAGTAGGTCTTGTTTTTTACATCCGAGAGAATGTCAACCCTTTTCAGTGGCTCGTCACCGTAAACCGTTGTTTCTGGAAGATATGAAAGCGCAATAAGTCCGACGATGACAAACACAGGGAGTAAAAGGGTCTTGTATAATTGGTTTCTTATAATCATTTTTGTTTTGCAACCCAGTGGCTTATAGCCTCGAGAGTGTCTTGTTTTGCCTTTTCAAGGTCATCGTTCACAATGACAATGTCAAACTTTTCTGCCTTTGTCAGCTCGTATGTGGCGCGCTTTATGCGGTCTTCTATAACTTCTTGCGGGTCTGTGTCGCGTGAGATGAGACGCTTTCTCAGCTCTTCTACTGACGGTGGCTGGATGAAGACGCTCAGTGCGCGGTCTTTGTAATGTTCCTTTATGCGCATTCCGCCATTGACATCAATGTCGAGCACCACGTTGTCGCCTTGCTCTAACTGCTTCTCTACCTGCGATTTCAGCGTGCCGTAGAAGCGGTTGGTATAGACTTCCTCATACTCAAGGAACTCGTCGTTGTCAATCTTCTCGCGGAACTCTTCGGGTGTTATGAAGAAATATTCCACTCCGTCTTTCTCCTGTCCGCGTGGTGGGCGTGAGGTGCAGCTGATGCTGAACGCCATGTTCAGTTCTTTGTGCTCTTGCATCAGCCAGTTTATTATTGTGCTTTTTCCAGACCCTGAGGGTGCTGAAAAGATTATTATGCTTGCCATAATGTGAGTTTTACAGTGCGTTTAAAACCTGTTCTTTGATTTGCTCCAGCTCGTCTTTCATCTTCACAACAATGTTCTGCATTTCAGCGTTGTTGCTTTTAGAACCAGTTGTGTTTATCTCTCTGCCCATCTCCTGAGCTATGAAGCCGAGTTTCTTTCCTTGTGCTTCCTCGTTGATGATTGTCTCGCGGAAATAGTTTATGTGGTTTGTCAGTCGTTGTTTCTCCTCGGAAATGTCAAGTTTCTCGATGTAGTAGATGAGTTCCTGCTCCAGGCGGTTTCTGTCGTATTCCACATTTGGAATGTTCTTCAGCCCCTCTTCTATGCGTTGGCGTATTTTCTCCACGCGCTCCTTCTCGTAAGGTTCGATAGACAGCATCAGTGACTCGATATTGGCTGCTTTCTCAAGGAATTTCTCTTGCAGAGCCTTGCCTTCCTGGTTGCGGAAGTCTATGATGTCTTCTATTGCCCTGTCGATGGCGTTGAGCGCCGCATCCCAAAGTTCGTCTGTAAGAACGTCTTCCTCAACCTTTGATGTTATGTCGGGCATGCGCAGTAGTGAAGCGAACCAGTCTTTTGGCTCCTCTATGCCGTACTGCTTTGCGATGGCGATAATCTGCTGGTGGTAGTTCTCAACGAGTGCTGCGTTTATCTGCGCTGCGTCGGTTGCCGTGTCTTTCTCCATCCAGATGGAGAAATCTATCTTGCCGCGAACAAGTCTGTTGGCGAGCAGTTGGCGAATGATAATGTCTTTCTCGCGGAATATCGGTGCCACGCGAGTCTGTATGTCGGCGGTCTTCGAATTGAGGGATTTTATCTCTACGTGTATTTTTTTGTTCTCAAATATGGTTTCCGCTTTGCCGAAACCTGTCATTGATTGTATCATTGTTTTTATGGGTTGTTTGTTGAGTTGAATATTGCTACTTGCTGAATTTTCGCGATTTTGTGGCGCAAAGTTACGATTAAGCAAGTACAATTAAGTTTACTTAAATTGTCGAGCGTGAGTAAGTTCGCCGCATTTTCGCGGCAAAATTACGATTTTTTGAGATAATCGTAATTGATTATTATAAAATATTTGTAATTTTGCGCAAAAACTATGATATTTATGAATATTAAGCCTCAATACATAGCTGCTACCGACCGCTATAAGGATGCAGCTACTATTTATAACAGGTGTGGGCAGTCGGGCATACTTCTCCCGAAGGTATCACTTGGTTTCTGGCATAATTTCGGTTATGCAGACCCTTATGAGCGTAGTCGTGCCATAACGCATTACGCTTTTGACCACGGCATAACGCATTTTGACCTCGCCAACAATTATGGTCCTCCGTACGGTTCTGCGGAGGAGACTTTCGGAAAATTGATGGTGGAGGATTTCAAGCCTTATCGTGATGAGTTGTTCATTGCCACGAAGGCTGGTTACGACATGTGGCAGGGACCTTATGGCAATTGGGGCTCGCGAAAATATTTGTTCGCAAGTCTTGACCAAAGTCTTGGGCGGATGAACCTTGATTATGTCGATTTGTTCTACAGTCATCGTTATGATCCGAACACCCCTCTTGACGAGACTTTGCAGGCGCTTGTTGACATTGTGCGTCAGGGAAAGGCGCTGTATGTCGGAGTGTCGAACTGGCCGCTCGAGGCGTTGAAGTATGGCAACGAGTATCTGAAGGCGCATGATGTTCCGCTGCTCATTTATCAGGGCAGGCTAAATATGCTCAACCGCGCGCCGATGGAGCAGGGCATTCTCGACTACTGTTGTGAGCAGGGCATTGGCTTTATCGCTTTCTCTCCGCTTGCGCAAGGTTTGCTTACTGACCGTTATCTTAACGGCATTCCTGCCGACAGCCGTATGGCGAAAAACTATTTTCTCAAACGTGACCTTCTTACGCCGGAACTGCTCTCGCAATTAAAAGATTATAACGCTAAGGCGGAGAGCGTCGGTGTTTCTCTCGCAGAGTATGCTTTGCGCTGGATATTAGAGCAAGGAGCAACAAGCGTGCTTGTTGGAGCAAGCAGTGTGGCGCAACTCGAAAAAAACATCAAGGTTATGATATAATCCCAATAGTTTTGGAAAAAACAAAAATCTCCAAGGTAAGTGTTGTCTTTCCTTGGAGATTTATATTTATTTTGGTGTTATGGTTTTTAGGTTTAAGGTCTAAGGCCAAAGCCAAGGCCAAAGCCAAAGCCAAAGCCAAAGCCTAAGCCAAAGCCAAGGCAAGCTTCTCTATCTGTGCGATGGTGTCAGCTTTCACTGTTGACTTTATTGTAACCTGCTCGTCCAGAACCTTTATGTTAGTAAGTTCCTCTAACTTTGCACGCATTAGTTTTGCTGCCATCGGTGCCCAAGAGCCGTTCTCAATGAGACCGACTGTGCGGTTGCGATAACCCTTTGATTTCAGGTGTGCGAGGAAATCTTCCATCTTTGGCATTATGCCAGCATCGTAGGTAGGTGCGCAGAGTACCATGCGGTCGTAGCGGAAAGCGTCTTCTATGCCTTCTGCCATATCATCGCTTGTCAGGTCGTTCATCGCAACCTTTATACCCTTAGCCTCTAATTTCTCGCGAAGAATCTCTGCCGCCTTTGCTGTGTTGCCGTGGAGAGTGGTGTGGGCGATGAACACGCCGATAGTTTCAGGCTCGTAGTTGCTCCATGTGTTGTAGAGTCCGATATAATATCCCAGGTCTTCTTTGAGGACAGGTCCGTGAAGAGGACAGATGGTCTTGATGTCAAGGGCAGCCGCCTTCTTCAATACGCTCTGCACTTGCGCGCCATACTTTCCGCAGATGTTGAAGTAGTAACGGCGAGCCTCGCAAGCCCATTCTTCAATATCGTTGACTTCTTCTGCTTCGCCATTTGGAAGTGTTACGCCTGTAGTGCGTGAAGGCTCGTTACAGATAGCGCCGAACTTGCCGAAACCATCGGCTGCGAACAGAATCTTTTCTGTAGCTTCATAAGACATAAGCACCTCTGGCCAGTGTACCATAGGCGCTGCAATAAACTGCAATGAATGAGCGCCAAGGGAAATCACATCACCTTCCTTAACAGTCTGGATGTTAGCGGTGAGGTCTGCATCGAAGAACTGTCCGATGAGCTGTGCTGCCTTTGCCGAGCAAAGTATCTTTGCCTCCGGATAAGCGGCAATGAAGGTGGCAATATTTGCGGCGTGGTCAGGCTCGCAGTGATGTACTACAAGATATGATGGCTGCTTCTCGCCAAGAACTTCTTTCAGGTTTGCAAACCATTCGTCTGTCTTGCGCGCATCGGCAGTGTCAAGGACAGCGGTCTTTTCGTCAAGGATAACATAAGAGTTGTATGACATTCCTTCGGGAACATCATACTGATGCTCAAATAACTCTAAATCAAGGTCGTCAACGCCAATGTAGCGGACAGCATCTGAAATATATGGTTTTCTCATACTTTTTGTGGTTTTGAGGTTATGTGGTTTAAAAGGTTATATGGTAATAACCCAGAAAGTTAATTCTTGTGTCTATATTCTTTCGGTGACAATCCCACTCTCTCCTTGAAATATTTTCCAAGGAAGGACTGCGATGGGAAGTTCATGTCTTCTGTAATTTCTTTGATAGACTTGGCAGTGTTCTTCAACTGCACCTTTATCTCACGGATAACATAGTAGTCAATCCATTCGTTTGGAGTGTGTTGTGATGCCTGCTTTATAAGTTCAGCAAGATATTTCGGAGTGAGATTTATCTGCTCCGCATACCATCCCACGCGGCGTTCCTTGCGATAGTTCTCTTCAAGGGCGTTAATGAAGCGTACGAAAATGTCGTGGCAACGCTTGTTGTCCTCCTTTGCGGGAGTTACGGGGTTACGCTGTATCATGCCGTTAACCTCGTAGATGAGTGCCATCGTGAGTGTCTGCACGATGTTGCGGCGGAACGGATTGTCTTCCTCCTGAATCTTTGCCTTGATAAGCTTGAAATAAGCCTTTATCTCCTTTATCTCCTCGTCTGAAAGGCTTACTGTCTGCTGTATGCGTGAGAAGAAGAAGAACTTGTTGAGGTTCTTTACATCCTTGACCATCTCGTCAAAGAATTCTTGCGTACAGATGATGGCGATGCCTTGTAAGTCATCGGAGAACTTGAAGTCCGCCGTTACGCGGTCTTTCTGTATTACGATAAGGTCGCCAGCCTTCAAGTGTCTCTCCCTTGTGTCGATAGTGAACTGCGCTTCCCCTTGTAGGTATAATGCGAGGATGATGTGCTCGCAGCGATGGGGCTTTTGAGGAATTGGCAGTTTACTTAAATCGCCAAGCAAATGCAACTCGTCGTCAAGACTTACTACACTTGGATATGATTGTTTTTTTGTTTTCATTTTCATTTCCTATATTTCAAGTTACCTATATTTTGAGTATTTGTTAATATTCCGATTCTTCAGTTTATCAGCATTTCCAATGCCTTGTTTTCTTCTTGCTCCATTATCTCGCGCTCGCCAGGACCTTTATCGTTGATGCCGCAGAGATGGAGAATGCCATGGATTATCACGCGGTGTAGCTCCTCGTTATAGTTCGTGTCTTGTTGTTCGGCGTTTGTTCTCACGGTGTCAAGGCTGATAACGAGGTCGCCATTCAGGGTGTTGCCCTCGCAATAGTCGAATGTGATGATGTCGGTGTAGTAGTCGTGCTGAAGAAACTCGCGATTTACCTCCAATATCTTCTCGTCGTCGCAGAAGAGGTAACCTATCTCGCCGACCTTTTTGCCGTGAGCGGCTGCCACACGCCTTATCCATGCCGACGTTTCGCGCCGCTTTATTTTGGGAAACGCTATGTTTTCAGAACTGTATGTTATCATCAATTGCAGCAGGTAAAAGAGGTTATGTCTTTCCCGAAACGCTTGAGTTCTCTTACCATGGAACTGCTGATGCTGGCTTTGTCGGGAGAGGCGAAGAGCAGTATTGTCTCTATTTCAGGACATAGCATGCGGTTGATTTCCGCCTGTTCACGCTCGTATTCGTAATCTTTTACGGAGCGTACACCTTTAATTATGTAACGGACATTGTTGCGCTTGGCAAAGTCAACAGTCAGGTCGGTATATTTCTCCACAGCAACTTTCTGCTCGTCCTTGTATATCTGGCGTATCAGCCCAACTCGTTCGTCCGCGCTCAGCATACACTGTTTGCGCTCGTTGCAGCCTACGCCAATGACTATTTTGTCAAACAGAGGCAGAAAGCGGCGCAAAATGTCGTCATGCCCGATAGTGTAAGGGTCAAAAGAGCCACAGAAAGCAGCCGTTTTTTCTATCCTGTCTTGTTCGTTAGCCATTGTGATATATCATTTTATTTCGGGCGCAAAATTATACAATTAATTACATCTTACAAAAAAAATATGTAGGAAATTGCTAAAAAAATTTCCCATATCAACCAAATAGTAATCTGTTCGCCCATAAATACTATTCTATATCCCACTTTTTTGTTCGAAAATCCCCAAACGCTCAAGGTCGGGCGTCTGGGGATTGTTGTGCTGTTAAAACAGGGTTGGCTGCATGATGTTTCCCTTGTAAGGGTTTCTTCCGAAATGCTCGTAAGCCAACTGCGTGACCATTCTGCCACGAGGTGTGCGATTGACGAAACCCTCCATGATGAGGAAAGGCTCATAGACTTCTTCCACTGTGCCAGCGTCCTCGCCGATGGCGGTGGCAATAGTGTTCACGCCAACGGGTCCGCCAGAGAATTTGTCAATGATGGTGAGCAGTATCTTATTGTCTATCTCATCCAGTCCGTAGCGGTCTATCTTCAATGCCTCGAGGGCTTTCTTTGTGATAGCCAATGATATTGTACCATTGCCCAGCACCTGTGCGAAGTCTCTGACGCGTCGGAGCAGGGAGTTTGCTATACGAGGAGTGCCGCGCGAACGACTTGCTATCTCGTAAGCAGCGTCAGGTGATATTGGCACATTGAGAAGCGAGGCAGAGCGTGTGATAATCTTCGAGAGTGTTTCGGGGTCGTAATATTCAAGGTGCATATTGATACCGAAACGTGCTCTCAGAGGTGCTGTGAGCAGACCGCTGCGTGTGGTGGCTCCAATGAGCGTGAACGGGCTCAAGTCTATCTGGATGCTTCGCGCTGACGGTCCTTTGTCTATCATGATGTCTATGCGATAGTCTTCCATCGCAGAATAAAGATATTCCTCAACAACGGGCGAAAGGCGGTGGATCTCGTCGATGAAAAGCACATCGTTAGGCTCCAGCGAGGTGAGAATGCCTGCAAGGTCTCCCGGCTTGTCAAGGATAGGACCGCTGGTGAGTTTGAAGCCTGCGCCAAGTTCGTTGGCGATGATGTTTGACAGCGTGGTCTTTCCCAATCCTGGAGGACCGTGAAGAAGTGTGTGGTCGAGAGGTTCACCGCGTTTCAGTGCGCCTTTCACAAAGACACGGAGATTGTCAACAACATCTGGCTGCCCGCTGAAATCATCGAAGCACAGAGGTCGTAAGGCTTTCTCAAAGTCCTTGTCGTTTTTTATGGCGGTTTTTCTTATGTCGAAATCAGACATGTATTAAATGATTAATGACTAATGATTAATGATTAATGATTAATTCGGAGCACAAGTTAATGTTTAATGTTTAATGATTAATGTTTAATTCGGAGTAAATAAAACACCGCATTAATAAATAATCAATAATAATTAATCAATCTTTTCGCACCGCATTAATAAATAATCATTAAACATTAATAAATAATAATGATAAGTGATTAATGATTAATGTGTGGTTTGTTGTTTAGAATCTTCTTCACTGGATACCAAGTTGCTATCCACGATACTACAACAACGGTGACAAAGACCATGACAATGTCCAACGGATGGACGCTGACAGGATAAGCGTCAACGATGAAGACGCCTTGCGATTGTCCGAGAGCCACAATGCCGTAAGTCTGTTGCAGCCAACATAGTAGCAGCCCGACCAAGATGCCGATAACAGCGCCTATCATGGCAATCATTCTTCCCTCGTAAAGGAAAATCTTTGACAACTGCTTATTGCTTGCGCCTATTTTGCGCAGTGTCTCTGTGTCTTCCTTCTTGTCTATCATAAGCATTGAGAGCGAACCAACAATGTTGAATGATGCCACGATTAGTATGAACGAGAGGAAGATGTAGGCAAGCAGTTTCTCTATTTCCATGATGTTGAATGTGTCAGACTGCTGTTCGTAACGGTCTTTGACCAAGAAGTCCTCACCTAATATGGCTTTGATATCTTCCTTGACTTTTTCTATGTTAGAGCCTGGCTTCAATCGCAGGTCAAGGGCTGATATCAACCCCTGCATTCCGAAAAGTCTGCGTGCAAAGTCAATGGATGTGACGATATAGTTCTTGTCGTATTTGTTCTGCTGCACACTGAATATCACGCCTGGTGAAAGTACAGAGTCTGTGACAAAAGCCTCAGAAGGGTCTTCAAGGTCAAAAAGTTGTCCCTCACGCTGTGGAGCATATAACTGCAGGTAATCGGAGAAATGCGCTGATGCGCCGAGATTCTCTGCGAGTCGGATGCCAAGGATTCCGAATTCCAGGTTGGCGGCGTGGAGCGAGAACTCACCGTCGCCGTAAAGAATGCTGTTGATGTTGGTGAGTTTGTTGAAGTTATCTTCCACACCCATAACTGTCACCATCGCCTGGTTTCCCTTATACATAGCCAGGGCTTTCTCCTCTATAATCTCTGTTGCCACTTCTACAAACGGCAATCCTTTTACCTGTGCAAGTTTCTCGTTGTCGGCAGGAATTGATTTCCCTTTCGCTGGTGTAATCTTCACCTGTGGGTCGAAAGAGGTGAAAAGAGTTGCCACAAGGTCGTGGAAGCCGTTGAACACGCTCAGTGTTACAACAAGCGCCATCGTAGCAACTGCCACACCAAGCATGCTGACAAGGCTTATCAGATTTATGGCGTTAGTGCTCTTTTTTGAGAAGAGGTAGCGGCGTGATATGAAAAGAGGGAAATTCATTGCTTTACAAAGTGTCTGACAGCCATCTCATAACCTTCAAGTCCAAAACCTATGATTATTCCGCTGGCTACGGAAGATATGTAGGAATGATGGCGGAACTCCTCGCGCTGGTGAACATTGCTGATATGCACCTCAATCACGGGAGTCTTTATGGCGGCGATAGCATCGTGAAGAGCAACGGAAGTGTGGGTGTAAGCGCCGGCGTTAAGCACGATGCCGTCGTAGGAGAAGCCCACCTCGTGAAGTTTGTTTATCATCTCGCCCTCGATATTGCTTTGGTAATATTCAATGTCCGCATTAGGAAACTTTTCTTGCAGCGATGACAGAAACGTCTCAAAAGAGTTCTTTCCGTATATTTCAGGCTCTCTCACGCCGAGAAGGTTGAGATTAGGACCGTTTAGTATGAGAATCTTCATTTGTTGCTTTTTTGTGAATTGTGTGCAAAATTAGAAAATTAATACCATTCGGCAAAGAAAAAAACTATTTTCCTTTGCAAAAAGATGTAATAATTATAATTTTGCGGCATCAAAAGTCAAAAAAAAGCAAATAACCCTATGCGTATAAACATGAAAAACTGGCAGGCGGAAACGCTTGCGTCCAAAGATATTAAGGCAATGCCTATCATGACACATCCTGGCATTGAGATTATTGGTGAAACCGTGAAAAACGCTTGCTGCAATGGCTGTGTTCATGCTGATGCTGTAGTAGCTTTGGCAAGCAAATATCCCACTCACGCTGCAACGGTGATAATGGACCTGACGACGGAGGCGGAGGCTTTCGGCGCGGAGGTGCATTTTTCGGAAGATGAGGTGCCGGCAATCGTCGGACATTTGCTGAACACTCCAGACGACATTTACGCTTTGCCAGTGCCTTCATTGACAGCGGGACGCGTACCTGAATATCTGAAAGCCAATCTTCTTGCGGCAGAACGCATAACTGACCGTCCTGTGTTCGGCGGATGTATCGGACCTTTCTCTCTTGCGGGCAGACTTTATGATATGTCCGAGATAATGGTTCTCGTCTATCAAGACCCAGACGCTGCTCATGTCCTGTTGGAAAAGTGTACGGAATTCATTATGAAGTATTGTCTTGCCATGAAAGTAGCTGGCGTCAATGGCGTTATTATGGCAGAGCCTGCTGCCGGACTGATGTCTAATGACGACTGTAAGAAATTTTCTTCTGAGTATGTAAAGAGAATAGTGGAGAAGGTTCAAGACGATTATTTCACGGTGGTTTTACACAACTGCGGTAACACAAACCACTGCACAGAGGCGATGGTTATTACTGGTGCGAAGGCTTTGCACGTGGGAAACAAGTGTGATATGTCTGTTGTTCTGCAAGACACTCCGCAGAACATTCTTTGTATGGGTAACCTCGACCCTGTGTCTGTATTCAAGGACTGCACGCCGGAGCAGATGTACAACGAGACAAAGGCGTTGCTCGACAAGTGCGCCTCGTTCCCTCACTTCGTGCTGTCGTCCGGGTGCGACACTCCTCCTGCCACTCCTCTCGCCAATATTGATAAATTCTTTGAGGCGGTTCAGGATTTCAGGTAACGAAATGCAATGAGACCTAATTAGAAAATAAGTTTTCTGCGAACACACACACATACAAGTGTAAAGTACTTAAAAACTTAACAGCATCACTCCTCCTTGCATTATCTCAGAATGTTTGATGAAGAAACTTGGATGTGGCTTGCCGTTGAGTGTAATCTTCTTTATGTGCTTGCGCTTGTAAGAGAGATTCTTTGTTTTGATTGTGAACTGCTTGCCGTTGGAAAGCGTCAGAGTGCAACTTGGAACAAGCGGCGTGTGAATGACATACTCGTCAGTGCCGGCATTCGGGTATAATCCTATGAGATGGAAGGCGAGCCAAGAACTCATTGCGCCAGAGTCGTCGTTGCCGGGGAGTCCGTTGTGAGAGTCGTTATAGTTTTCGTTGATGATGTTGCGCACGCAGTCGCTCGTCTTGTCAGGACGACCTATCCAGTGGTATAGGCAAGGGGAGAGGAATGAAGGCTCGTTGCCCACATTGTAATATTTTTTCTGGAAGAAAGTGTCGAGTCTGCGTTCAAAGGCTTCCTTGCCCCCGCAGGCTTCTACAAGAAGCGGAATGTCGTGAGTCATGCTCATTGAATATTCCCACGATGTGGCCTCATAGAAGAATGTGCCCCACCATTTGTTGTTCCATGGCGCTTCGTTGGTTGTTGGCGTATAGTGGAATGTCATGCCCATAGAATGGTCGCCATAAGGAGCGTCGTCAATCCATTTTCCTTCGGCATCGCGTGGCATGATAAATCCTCTGACTCCGTCGTGCTCGTAGTCGGAGCGCCAGATGTTCTGCCAGTTGTGAGATTTTCGGAAATATTTGTCTGCAATAACTTTCTTTCCCAATCCTTTTGACACCACTGCTATGCAATAGTCGCAGAGCGAATATTCCACAGTGCGGTTTCCTGCGCGGTCAATGCCGTAAGGTATGTAGCCGAGTTTATTGTATTCCTCAAGTCCGCCACGCCCTTCCGCCTCGTCGTTCTGTGGAGCCACCTCTGCGTCTTTCAGCATCGCTTGCAGACCTTTTTCGTAATCAATGCCTTTAAGGTTCTTGACAAAGGCGTCGGCGATTACCACTTCTCCGTTTGAGCCTCCCTGCGTTCTGCCGTTGCTGTTACCGCTTCGTGCGTCAGGCATGTAGCCGTCGTGTTCGTAGATGTCTATCAGCGAGTTTGTTATGTCTGCTTGTCGCTGCTCGTCGATGAGAGTTATCAGTGGCATGGAGGTGCGGTAGGTGTCCCATAGGGCATAGAAATCATCATAGTAAGGCTTGCCGTTTTGCCATTTCGGATTTTCTCCTGTGCGGTCAACAGGCTCGAGCATTGTGTGATAGAGCGCAGTGTAGAATATTCGTTTCTGCGCCTCCGTAGATTGCTCGTCTATAACCATACGAGAGAGCAGATTGTTCCACTTGTTTTTCAAAGAGGCAAGTGTGCCGTTGAAATCAAAGCCGTTGATTTGTTTGGAATTCTCCTTCGCTTGTTCGATGCTTATGAACGAAATTCCGACTTTTACAGTCACCGAGTCGGGATGCTCGTTGAAGAGCATCACACAACCGCTCTTTGTGCTGTTGTTGAGGTTGTTGTCGTTCCACTGTCCCCACAGCTTGGCGATGGAGAAGTCGGAAGATGTCTCGCAATAGAAATAAACCGTGTATTGCGCGCCGTCGTTCCAACCTCCGCTGATGCTTGTGAAACCACCGACAGCGTTGTTGCCAAGCTGACACATAGAAGAACCTTCGAACTGCTGTGCCTCGCGGGCGTGTGGGATAGGCTGTTCGCCGAGGAAGAAGCCTGCGTCAACAACCATGCAATGCTCACCCCATTTAGGGTAGGTAATTCTGTAGATAGAGGCGCGCTCTGCTGTTGTTACTTCCGTTGTTATTCCACTGCGCGAGAATTGTGTAGCGTAAAAGCCAAGAGACACCTTTTCCCATACGCGGTAGTCTATCCAAAACGCCTCGTCGCCAGTGGTCTTGCCGTCAACGATATGTTTTGATGGCGAGTTGTAAGGCATGACGAGCACATTCCCGTACTTTGGACCGCCGCCAGTGCCGCTGACATGAGTCTGCGAAAAACCGTTCACCTGCACTGGCATCGGAAGCCAACCGCTGTTGGGCGCGACCGTGCAATCAGGCGAGGGTTTCACCATACCAAAAGGGCAGGAAGGGCCAATCACAACCCTGCCGACACCTTCCGACCCAATCATCGGGTCAACATATCGGGTGTAGTCTGCTGGCGAAGCTTGGACTTCAGAATTAAAACCGATTAACAATAGAATAAGGTAAACAATTACGCCTCTTTGCATTTTGTGATTTGTGATGGGTTATATAAAGGTGGGAATTAATTTGTGCGGTGCAAATGTAAACAAAAATTTTGATAATCGTATTCTTTTCACTGTTTTATTTTGCCAGTTGCAAAAATATCATTACTTTTGCAGCCATAAACACAATGATTATTCCAAAAGGTTCGTTGAAACATCAAAATATTTTGGTAAGGCATTTAAACAATGAGTCCTAAATTTAAAGAATACAATGGTTTTGTGTTTAAAATCTTTTCTAATGAGGAGGATAGGAAACACATCCATGTGATAAAAGCTGAAAAAGATGCTAAATATTGGCTTGAACCAAATGTGGAAATCGCAGAGAACAATGGTTTTAATAGCCATGAACTGAAACAAATAGAAAAAGTACTACAGGAATATGCAGAAGAATTCAAAGAAAGATACGCAGCTCACATCAGTAAGCGTATTGATGATTAATTCGCAGGGCTTAATGATTTCCGTGAACGGACAGGATTATTTCTTGTCGTATAATCGTGTGCCTTGGATGCGTACAGCATCTGTGGCTAATGTCTTAAATGTCCAGATGTGTGGTCGCAACGCTATTGAATGGCCAGATTTGAATGTGGATTTAGAAATAGAAAGCCTTCGTCATCCAGAGCGTTATCCTCTTGTTATGAAGTCTTAATCTCTCTTAATTTATTATGCCAATTGTAAAATAATCTTTGCTCCTGCAGAAACGCATTGATTATGACACATTTAGTTATTGTTCTTCATCATATTTGTTGGCTTTACCGATGCATAACTGTATTATGACAATTAAAAAAGGTGTAGCTATGAAACTTAGCAATAACCATATAACAACACTCCTGTTTTGCTTGTGTGCCAGTACTGCCACAATAACATACAAGGCTATGGTAATGCTAAATATTAGGAGGGCTATAACTATAATTGCTATGACTAATGTGGTCGAATTGTCGTAATATCCTGATTCGGAATCTTTATAATTAGCATCATCTTTAATGTTAAAGCCCTTTAGCTCATACTTTATCTTGAAAGCGGGATTCCCGTAATGGTCCGTTGTCTTATAGTAGTGATAATGGCGATCATGTTCGTATGCCGGAATGTCAAGTTTTTTTGTCATACCAGGGGCAATATTAATATTGTAAGAGTATTCTTCATAGTCTAAAGGATTACCCTTCATATCAAGATATTGTATTACGAAAGATACATTCTGCACATCCTCTGCAGTGTTATTCTTCAAGGCTATTGTACCATGACTATCAAGCCAGTTTTGTTCGTATGAAACAAAACTAACTGCGTCTGAATTATTTGTTTGACCATAAGACAACAAACAAAATATTTGGCATAACAGGAATGAAAGAATTTTTTTCATGTTTATTTGTGTTTTATTTTAATCGATGGGCGATGCAAAGATAAGGATATTTATTCTTATTCCTACCGTTTAAGATTAAAAATGTGGTATGTGTGTGTGAATTTCCTTTTTTTCGTTTTTTTTCTTGCGCTTAATGTGCTACTTTCAACTTTTTTCTTTAACTTTGTCGCCGAAAAACAATTAAATAACAATAATCATCTAATGTAATTACTCCCCTCTCATGATGGAGAGGGGTAGGGGGTGAGGCCTATGAAAAATACTCTTTTTCTTTTTACTTTTATGCTGCTGCCTTTGTTAAGTGCAGCGCAAGGTGTGTTCTCTCCGCAGCAGTGGGGAGCGAAAGGCGATGGCAAGAATGACGACACCAGAGCCATCCAGCAGTGTATTGATGCCTGCGCAAACAGTGGCGGTGGCACGGTGCTCTTCGCAGAGGGAAAGACCTATATGAGCGGTCCGCTGCAACTCCGTGGCAATATCAACTATAAGTTTGAGAAGGCGAGCCGACTTCTTGCCGACCCTCGGGAGTCTGTTTACAATTTGAGCGCGTTTGGCGACAACCGTGGCGAGGGTATGTTGTGGCTATGGGCTAATGGTGAAGACAATATCACCTTCAGCGGTGAAGGTGCCATCGATGGCAATGGTGTGGCGTTTATGGGCAAGGAACTGGAAGACAGTTATGAGTTGAAACCTCTGAAAGACTCTAAGTTTGACCCGCGACCACATTTGCTCACTCTCTTTGGCTGCCGCAACATAGACATTTCTGGCGTTACAATACAGAATGGTGCTTACTGGACTGTGCATCTCGTAGGATGTGACGGCGCGAAGATTCACGATATGTCGTTGCTCAACCAGTTGAAAATACGCAATGGCGATGGAATAGACCTCGACCACACACGCAATGTGCAGATATGGAACTGCCACATAGAAAGTGGCGACGACTGCATCTGTTTGAAGAACCGCCGCGAATATAGTCCGGGCTATAAGGAGGCTTTTACTTACCTTAATGGCAAAGGAATCGTG
The DNA here is from genome assembly GCA_021443335.1 of Bacteroidaceae bacterium. Classification (GTDB taxonomy): domain Bacteria; phylum Bacteroidota; class Bacteroidia; order Bacteroidales; family Bacteroidaceae; genus Prevotella. Next base: position 32,310 of record JABUUE010000039.1, on the reverse strand, counting down.
ATGCGCTCGCAGCAGTGTCGTGACATTCAGGTGCGCAACTGCGTTATGACTGGTCGCTCTTGCACCATAAAGATTGGTAGCGAGAATATGGACAGCATCTGCAATGTGGTCTTTGAAGATTGTAAAATCACCGCAAGCAACCGTGGACTTGGTATTCAGAACCGCGATGAAGGTACGGTGACAAACGTGGTCTTCAAGAATATAGATTTGGAGTGCCGACTGTTCAGCGATGTCTGGTGGGGCAAGGCAGAGCCTGTCTATGTTACAAGTTATCCTCGTGCCGTCGGCGACCATAAAGATGCCGGATGGCGTTTCCCTAAAGGCGCGAAGGAAGGCAAGTGCGGCGAAGTGTCTTACATCACTTTCAAGAACATAACCGGCCTTAGCGAGAACGGATGCTTCATAGGCGCCGATCAGAAAGGCAAGGTCCACCACATCTTCTTCGACAATGTTGACATCAAGAAGCAGAGAGTGACAAAATACCCGCAGGGAGTCTATGACCGCCGTCCTTGTGTTGGCGAAGGCTTCGTGCAGGACAAGCCTACAGGTGTGGCTCTCGACAATGTTGTGGAGGGCGAGCATTTTGTTAACTATCCAAAGGCGAAAGGCACTTTTGATGCTGGTAAGGGAACATTCCTCCTCAATGGAAAACCGTTCATCGTCAAAGCCGCTGAGATACATTATCCACGCATACCTCGTCCTTACTGGGAGCATCGCATAAAGATGTGCAAAGCTCTCGGAATGAACACTATATGCATTTATATCTTCTGGAATATCCACGAGCAGAAAGAAGGACATTTCGACTGGACTGGCAATAACGATGTCGCTGAGTTCTGCCGATTGGCACAGAAAAACGGAATGTATGTCATTGTCCGTCCTGGACCTTATGTTTGTGCTGAGTGGGAGATGGGCGGACTGCCTTGGTGGTTGTTGAAGAAGAAAGACATAAAGCTCCGTGAGCGCGACCCGTATTTCCTTGAGAGGGTTAAGATTTTCGAGCAGCAGGTTGGCAAGCAGCTGTCGGGACTTACCATACAAAACGGCGGACCTATCATCATGGTTCAGGTGGAGAACGAGTACGGCTCTTACGGCATTGACAAGGCTTATGTCAGCGAGATACGCGACTGCCTGCGCGAGGTGGGCTTCAACCGCGTGGCGCTTTTCCAGTGCGACTGGTCAAGCAACTTCCTGAACAACGGACTCAACGACCTTGTGTGGACAATGAACTTCGGAACTGGCGCTAATATTGACCGCGAGTTCCAGAAACTGAAAGAGGTGCGTCCAGACGCTCCGCTGATGTGTTCCGAGTTCTGGAGTGGATGGTTTGACAAGTGGGGAGCAAAGCACGAGACTCGCTCTGCAAAAGATATGGTCGGAGGCATCAAGGATATGCTTGACAGGAAAATCTCCTTCTCGCTATATATGACTCACGGCGGAACATCTTTCGGCCACTGGGCTGGCGCAAACTCTCCTGGTTTCGCACCCGATGTAACATCTTACGACTACGACGCTCCTATCAACGAGTATGGACAGGTGACACCGAAGTATGACGAGCTGCGCAATCTTCTCCAGCAGTATGCCGACAACCCAAAGAAGCCGCTTCCTGCCGCGCCAAAGGCAATACCGGTGGTTACCGTTCCCGCATTTGATTTTACGGAGTACGCTCCTCTGTTCAGTAACCTCCCTGCTCCTATCGCCACTACCGACATAAAGACCATGGAAGAGTTCGACCAAGGTTGGGGCTCAATCTTATACAGCACTACACTGCCTGAAATCAGCAAGTCTGCTGCCCTGTATATTGCTGGCGGACACGACTATGTCCAGGTGTTTGTCGATGGCAAGCGCGTCGGCGTTCTCGACCGTGTGAAGGGAGAAACAGTAATATCTCTGCCTCCTTGTCGCAATGGAGCCAAGCTCGACCTGCTCGTTGAGGCTATGGGACGAATCAATTTCGGTCGCGCAATCAAGGATTTCAAGGGTATTGACGGTGCAGTGGAACTCACTATCGACCTCGGCGGCAATAAGTTCAAATCTTCTTTGCAAAACTGGAATACTTACCTCATCCCCGACACTTATGAGTTCTGCCTGCAGAAGAACTACCAGCCTCTCACAACTCTCTCGCCACTCAACGATGGCGACCGCGTGCCAGGCTATTATAAGGCTACATTCAATGTCAGCAAGGTTGGCGACACATTCCTTAACCTCGAGACCTTCGGCAAAGGCTTGGTTTATGTAAACGGCTATGCTCTCGGTCGCATCTGGGAGATTGGTCCGCAGCAGACACTTTATTGCCCAGGTTGTTGGTTGAAGAAGGGACAGAACGAGATTATCGTTCTTGACATTGTTGGTCCTAACATTGCCAAATGTGAGGGACTTGATAAACCGCTTATCGACAAGCTCAATATTGCGAAAGTGAAGCCGCGCGACAGTAAGATTCCTGATGGACTGAAGAACTATACAGGTAATGTGGAGAAAGGTGCATTCGAGGGCGGCAACGGATGGAAAGAGGCAAAGTTCTCGAAGCCAATGACCGGTCGCTATGTTTCGCTTGAAGCTCTCAACAATCAGGAAGGTACCACACGCGCCTGCGTTGCCGAACTTTACCTTCTTGACCAGAACGGTAACCGCATCAGCCGTGAGGATTGGAAGGTGGTTTATGCCGACAGTGAGGAGACCGATAAGGGCAACTGTATGGCTGAAAAGGCCTACGACCTTCAGGAGTCAACCTATTGGAGCACCGTAAGCGGAAAGCAGTTCCCACACACTATAATCATCGATCTCGGTAAGGAATACACTCTCACTGCCATCCAATATCTGCCAAGAATGGAGAGCAATGTACCAGGCTGCATTAAGGACTATCAGATTAAAATCTCTAAAGACTAGGTGGGTTCTATAAATTAGCTTTGGCCTTGGCTTTGGCCTAAGTTTCGCAAGCCTGCTTGCGAAGGCTAAAAAGCTAATGGCTAATGGCCAAGGCCAAAGCCAGAGCCAAAGCCAAGAGTAACGACTATTGACTATGTCAGAACTAACGTTTCGGTTGGTGTCTAAGTCTGCGTTTCAGTCTCTGTTCGTGACGCTTCTGCGTCTGTGTCTATTCTTTCTCCTACTATACTTTCCCTTTCAAGGTGCAAGTGGGCAGGAGAATTTCCCTGACACTCGTCTTGGAACGCGAGCTTCGCAGTTAAATACTGCGGGGCGTTTCGGAAAGCATACGGAGGAGCAGGGACACACCTTGCCTGCGGTGCTTGTGCCGCACGGTATGACTTTCTGGACACCGCAGACACGCAACACGGAGAAGAAAGGGGTTTGCCCATATTATAGCACAGACGAGCGGTTGCAAGGGTTTCGTGCAAGCCATTGGCTTGTTGGCGGTTGTACGCAGGACTATGGCTCCTTCACCCTTATGCCATTGACCGACAGGTCTAAGCTAAAGGCTACGGAGCGCGCGCAGAAATTCACTGACGAGACCGCACGGTCTCATTATTACAGTGTCCGCACGCCGAATGTTTTTTCGGAACTCACCGCCACTTCTCGCACTGCCATTTTCCGCTTCACTTTTGCCGATTCCAACGAGGCTTTCCTTGCGTTTGAGGTTAACAGCGACGAGGGTCTCGGCACTGTAGGATTTGACGAAAAGAACAAGAGGATAGTTGCAAGCAATCCTGTTCACAGGATATATCAGGGCAAGGGAGAATATGCAGGTATGACTGGCTATTGCGTTGTGCAGTTTCAGGACGGCGATGTTGCCGAACATGGAATTGCCGACGGCGTGTTGTGGGTGCGTCTCGCCAAGAGGCAGGTTCTTGTGAAATGCGCCAACTCGTTTGTTTCTGCTGATGGAGCGCTGGGCAATATGAGGAGTGAGCAGCCACATTGGGATTTTGAAGAGACCAAGACGCAGTTGCAGACTGTCTGGCAAAAAGAGTTTGACAAAATCAGAATTGATGATACCGCGCTCGGCGATAGACAAAAGGAGATGCTCCTGCAGTTTCGCGCAGCGCAGTATCACGCTGCCTTCCTTCCACACGATATAAGCGACTGCGACGGACTTCATCCCCGCTTTGGTGCAAAGTCTCCGCTACCCTCTGTCCGCAATGGAACTTATTTTATGGACTTTTCCGCTTGGGACACATACCGCGCTCTTCACCCACTGCTTACAATAATTTCTCCGTCGATGGCTGGCAAGATGATGAACTCGCTTGTGGAGATGTACGAGTCAACAGGCTGGCTACCAATCTTCCCATGCTGGAACAGTTATACTTCGGCAATGATAGGCGACCACTGTGCTGCCATACTCGCGGAGGCTGCCGTGAAAGGCATAAAAGGATTCGACAACAAGGCTGCATACAAGGCTATGTTGAAGAATGCCACGCAGACACCCGCCGACGAGAGGGATTATATTGAGGGCAAGAGTCGCCGCGCATTGAGCAGTTATTTGCAGTACGGCTATGTGCCGATGGAAGACACCGTGCCTTATGCCTATCACAAGCGTGAGCAAGCAAGTCGCACGTTAGAATATGCCTACGACGACTACTGCGTGGCGCAGATGGCGAAACTTCTTGGTGACAAAAAGAATTACGAACTCATGCTCGGTCGTAGCGGCAACTGGAGAAATGTCTTCGACCTGTTGTACAAGAACTATGATGCTGACCTCCGCGTGCGCCCTTCTTACATTACCGAGGGCTGGCAGTGCCATTATATCTGGTATGTGCCGCACGATGTGGAGGGCTTGATAAGCGCTTTCTCGGGGAAGAAGGCGTTTGTAAACCGATTGGACTCGCTTTTCACGCAACGCCTTTACTGGCATGGAAATGAGCCTTGCCATCAGGTGGCATATATGTTCAACTATGCCGACGAGCCCCGGAAAACACAGCACTGGGTAAGGTTTATTCTCGATACGGAATATGGTTCTACGCTCGGAGGACTTCCTGGCAACGACGATGCCGGACAGATGTCAGCGTGGTACATCTTTTCTGCTCTCGGCTTTTATCCCGTCAGCCCTGTTTCGGGCGAATACGCCATAGGAAGTCCGGTGTTTCCGAAAACAGAGATACCGCTCGAAAACGGAAAAACTTTTACCATCATAGCCCACAATGCCAGTCCTGAAAACATCTTTATCAGTCGCGCCACTCTCAACGGCAAACCGCTGAAACGAATGTTTATCAGTCATAAGGATATTGTCGAAGGCGGAAGATTGGAATGCTGGATGAGTAGTGACTTTGACCTTGGCTTTGGCCTTGGCTTTGGCTTAGGCTTTGGCTCAGGCTTTGGCTCAGGCTTTGGCTCAGGGTTAAAAGTTACTTCCTTTCAGTCAGTGACATCATTATCCATCTTACAGAGGAAAGTTAGTTCCTTTCAGTCACTGACATTATTATCCATCTGATAGAGGAAAGTTCAAGGCCAAAGCCAATTTACATAGAACCCACCTTAAATCACAAATCAATAGTTGATGTTATGAGAATTTTATTTGTTTCGCTTTTTATTGCAGTTGCAACCCTTTGTTCTGCACAGCACAAATGGCAGGACAGGTCACTGTCTGACGACGAGCGTATTACAGCCTTGATAAAGGAGCTGACCATAGAAGAGAAGGTCGGACTGCTTGGCAGTGCAGGAATACCTCGTTTGGGAATCAAGATGACAGGAAGTAATGAGGCTATCCACGGAGTTGTGCTTGGAGGTCCTGCCAACGAGAGTCGTCCGCATCATGTTACATCCTCTTTCCCGCAAGGTTACGGACTCGGTCAGACATGGGACCGTGGTCTGCTCTATGAGTTTGGCAAGCAGATGAGCATTGAGGCGCGCTCTTTGTTTCAGGGAAAGGATGGAAATACTGTTCACGCCGGACTTGTGCTTTGGGCACCTAATGCCGATTTAGGTCGTGACCCGCGTTGGGGACGCACGGAAGAATGTTTCGGAGAGGATGCCACGCTGGTTGGTGAACTCGCAGCGTCTGTTGTTCAGGGCATGCAGGGGCCAGACCCAAACTATTGGCGCGCGGCATCGTTGATGAAGCATTTCCTTGCAAACAGCAACGAGGATGAGCGTGCCTTCTCGTCATCAAACTTTGGCGATAAGCTCTGGCGTGAGTATTACAGTTACGGCTTCTACAAGGGCTTTACGAAGGGCGGAGCGTCGTCTTATATGGCAGCTTACAACAAGTACAACGGCATTCCTTGCACCGTGCATCCGATGCTGAAGAATATTGTCGCCAAAGAGTGGGGAGTTAAGGGTGTTGCTACCACCGATGGAGGAGCTTTCAGTCAGTTGGTCACCCAGCACCATTATTTCAATGACCTTCCAGAAGCTGCCGCCGCTTGTATAAAGAACGGCATCAACCGCTTCCTCGACCGATATACGGAGGCTGTGTGGACTGCCCTTGCAAAGAAACTTGTTACAGAGGAGGAGATTGACCAGGTGATAAGAGGGCAGGTGTATCTGCTGCTCAAGCTTGGACTGCTCGACAATCCTAATGACACTGCTAACCCTTACCTTAAGATTGGTGTTGAGACAGACCTTGAACCATGGGCAGAGGATAAGACACACCAGTTGGTGCGCCGCGCCACAAACGAGAGCGTCGTGCTGTTGAAGAACTCCGGCATCTTGCCACTGAAAGACGAGAGCATAAAGAAGATACTCGTCATTGGCAACCGCGCCGACACTGTCTATCAGGACTGGTATGGCGGACAGTGGCCGTATTTCGTGTCGCCGCTCCAAGGCATTAAGTCTATCGCTGCAGAAAGGAATATCGAGGTGGAATATCTTGCGAACGATTGGGGAGGCAAAGCCGAACAAGCTGCTCGCAAGGCTGATGTGGTAATCGTTTGCGTGGGAAATCATCCTTACGGCAACTCACCATACGACGAGAAGCCAGCGCCGTGGGGCAAGGTGTCGCAGATGAGCGATGGCCGTGAGGCTGTTGACCGCCAGTCGATGCAATTAGAGTCGGAAGACCTTATCCGGCTTATGTATCGTAACAACAAGAACACCGTGGTAGTCCTCATATCATCGTTCCCTTATGCCATTAATTGGACAAACGATAATGTTCCGGCAATCATCCACACCTCACAAAGCTCACAGGAACTTGGCAACGCCATTGCCGATGTCATCTTCGGAAAATACAATCCTGCTGGGCGTCTTACGCAGACATGGCCGAAATCCATTGACCAATTGCCTGATATGCTTGACTACAACCTTGAGAACGGACGCACATACATGTACAGCAAGGAGCGTCCGCTATATCCTTTTGGCTATGGACTGAGTTATACATCATTTGCTTACGGCGGCTTGAAGGCAACGCGCGACGGCGACTTCCTCAAGGTGGAGTTCAATATTAAGAACACCGGTAAGGTTGACGGCGACGAGGTGGCGCAGCTTTATGTCACAATTCCCGGCGACAATGCCATCAAGCGTCTCAAGGATTTCACGCGAGTGAACATCAAGGCTGGTGCAAAAGAAACGGTGACAATGCAAATACCCCTTGCCGATTTAAGGCTGTGGGACGAAGCCACCTCATCGTGGAAACTCCCTAATGGACAATACACC
>JABUUE010000039.1:20000-23633 GCA_021443335.1 Bacteroidaceae bacterium | reverse complement strand
CAAGTATCTGACACGCCATGGAAGTGTTGATGAACAATTCGCGTATGATGGCAAGGTCAGCAGTGCCGCCATAGCAGGTTTCACCGTGGTAGCCTTTGTCGGTTACATATTCGTTTTCTGGGGATGTTGACGGTGCCGTGATAAGTTGTTTCGGATTGTTGGGGTCTGGGATAAGCCAATTGAGACAGAACTCCGCAGCGCCTTTCATAAGCGGGTAGGCAGTGGTGCGGAGATAATCCTTGTCCATGCTGTAAAGGAAATGTTCCCAGAGAGACTCCACGAGCCATGCTCCGCCAAGGTTCCAATTAGACCACTCGGGGTTTTCGCGCTTCTCGCCAACGGGGTTTGACATTGCCCAAATGTCAGAGTTATGGCTTGAGCACCAGCCTTTTGAAATGTTGTAGTAGTTTTTCGACGTGCTGCTTCCGTTGTCGGCAAGTGCCTTTACAAAGTCGTTCAGCGGCATCACCATCTCTGGCAGGTTTGCAACCTCTGCAGGCCAGTAGTTTTCCTCAAGATTTATGTTCACTGTGTAGTTGCCTCTCCATGGCTGGTTCTTCTGTACTGCCCAAAGACCTTGCAGATTGGCAGGCACACCGGGAGTGCGAGAGCAGGAAATCAGAAGGTAGCGGCCATACTGCATGTAGAGCGTCTCCAGGTAAGTTTGATTGGCTGATGGCGACTGCAGCAGTTGGTCGGTAGGAATGTCAACGGGATATTTCGCGTTATTGATGCTTAAAGTCAGTGGCGTGAAAAGTTTTCTGTAGTCGGCGATGTGACGAGAGCGAATGTTTGCGTAGTCGTTAGGTGAGAGTTGCGTTGTTCTCTTGTCAGCGTCTGCAATATAATCCTTGTTGTCCTTGTCGGGCTGGATATTGTAGGCTTTAAAGTTTGTCTCGTTGATAATATAAAGTATAAGCTCGTCGGCGTCTTTCACGATGAGCGAATCGCCGCATACTTGTATCTCGCCGCCGGTGTTGTGCGCCATCAATCGTGTGCGGAAGTGAATGCTGTTGGGGTCGTCGTCGGAGCGGCCGTCAACGATTATTCCGTCTTTTTCGTACTTCACCTCGTGTGGCACAAGAGACGACATTCTCAGCGATAGGTTCAGTCGCTGGTTGACATTGTAGTTCTCCTGTTTGAAATGTATGGCAATAAGTCTGTCAGGATTTGATGCAAAATACTCACGGATAATCTTGTTGTCGCCGCGAGTGTATTCGTCGCTACAGATGCTACGGTCAATGTCTAATTGCCGGCGATAGTCAGTTGCCTTTCCTTTGTTGAGGTCGCGCACAAAGAGTTGTGCAAGCGGACGGTAATACTGTGAGTTGGGACCTTGGATTCTGCGTTGCAGGCTATCGGCGAGTTTGTAGTCCTCGTTGAACAAGGCTTTTCTTACTGCAGGAATCCATTTGTGGGCATCGGCGTCGCGCTGTTTATCGAACGGTTTGCCCGACCACATTGTTATGTCGTTGAGAAAGATGGAGTCGCAGTCGGCACCACCATAGACCATGGCTCCTATACGACCATTGCCGATGGGCAGAGCTTCTTCAAAATATCTTGCCGGACGATTGTACCACAGTTGCATTTTAGCCTGCTCCATCGGTTTGTCAATCTCTATGACAAAACCTCCACGCGGCAGTGTCTCTATGCTTACTTTCTCGCTCGGCTTCACCGTCTGGATGTATGACCTGAAGGCTTCAGCTATGGGACTTGCTGAAGGCAGTGACTGGTCAATCTTGCCGTCGGCGATAATTCGCAGTTTTACATCGTTGCCGTTCGGGAAAAGGCGGTTGAGCGAGAAGGTTATTGTTCGCGGCTGGTTTGTTCCGTTGATGCCGGCAATGTACCATTTTCCGCCGCTGTTGCGGGCGATGACAACTTCTTTCGCCACATCTCCTGCAAGCAGTTTAGTGTCATCCCACACTGTTGGCAGATTTGCCAGAAACGCCTTCGCCTCCTTTGGCAGAGAGCGGTAGGTTTCGGGGCGGTCTGGCATGTGCTGGATGCCTGATTCAAAGAGCAATGGCAGGGCAAGCTCGTGACCGTGTGATGTGATGTGCTTGTGCTGTGAGTCGGAGAAAGTACCTGGCGTGTAGTCCATAGAACCTATCACGTTTCTTGTGAACGGCAGTGTGGCGTTATGTGCAGCAGCCTTGTCGGTCAGTACTGGCTTGTTGTTATACCATTCTGCTCCGTAAACGCCTTCGTAGGTCATAAGGTGAGGATAAGTGCGCTGCCATCCGCGAGGCACTGTACATCCGTGGAAAACAACGTTAAGATGGTGCTTTCCTGTTGCCTCGATAAGGTCAAGATAGTTGTTCATTGACCAAGTGTTGTCGTTCTTGAAGAAGTCTATCTTCACGCCTTTGACGCCAATCTGGTTAAGCCAAGAGAACTCCTTCTCGCGTTTCTCTGGAGTATTTATCCTGCCTTGTGGGGTTGGAGCAGACGGTCCGGTCCAGTTTGCGTCGGAGTTGTACCAAATCATTGGCTTTATTCCTTTGCCTGTGGCGTAATTCACAGCGTCAACGATTGTGCCTCCGTTCTTCATCACATCCCATTCCGCGTCGATGAGGGTGTATGGCCATCCCATCTCAACGGCGAGGTCAGTGTATTTGTTTATTATCTGGTAGTCTTGTGAGCCGTGGTTGTAAGCCCAGTAAATCCATGATGCCACGCCCGGCTTTATCCAGTCGATGTCAGTTGTTGTGCAAGGGTCTGACACATCTGTGACGAGTGTGCTCTCAACGATTGTCGATAGGCTGCCCAGTATGACTACTCTCCACGGCGAAACCCAGTTGCCGTTCATCGGAGCTTTCTCGTCGCCGAGAGTAACCTTGTAGTTGTCTGGTTGTTCGTTGGTGAGGATTGAGCCGCAGTTGTCTCTGCGTATGTTAGCCTCGGTGATGAGCGCGTAGAAATCTTTTACAGGCTCTACAAGTGCTGGATATCCCCACTTGTTTTTAGCCTTTGGAAGACTTGTCCCGTCGGTTGTCTCGGGATAGAAATCCTCGTAACTGTCAGGGTGATATGGCTGCATCCAGCGGCGCGCGCCATTTTTTATATGATAGGTTGTGAGTTCGTCAGAGAGTGTCTCGCCCTTCAGCGGATTGTTGACTTTGTATCTGAAAGCCACGCCGTCGTTGTATGCGCGCAACTCCACCTCAAACTGGTCGCCTTTGGCGTTGCGAAGGGTTATTGGCCGGATGTTTCCCACATTGTAGCACTCCTTCCGTTTTCCGGTAAGCATTGTGTAGTTCTCTGTGATGCTGTACCGATTGCCTTCTTTTACGAGTTGCAATCCCTGCGTGAAGTCTCTTTGTGAGGTCTTTATGCCGAGTGGAACATTCTCGAAGATAGGCTTTTCCCTGCCTGAGGATATGTTGATTGACAGGCGGCCGTCAGTCAAATCGACAAGCACATAAAGCGATTTGTCAGGGGAACTGAGTGATGTTATTTTCTTTGCCTCTGTTGTCGTTGGGAAAAGCAAGAGCAGGAGGAGAAATAAGTTATCTTTTATCATTATTATTTATCATTGATTATTTATTATTGATTAATGCGGTGCGAAAAGATTGATTAATTATTATTGATTATTTATTAATGCGGTGCGAAAAGATTGATTAATTATTA
>JABUUE010000039.1:11280-18764 GCA_021443335.1 Bacteroidaceae bacterium | reverse complement strand
GCCTTGGCCTTGAACTTTCCTCTGTAAGATAGATAATGATGTCACTGACTGAAAGGAAGAACTCGGCTTGCCGCTTTGCTTGCAAAGAACTTTTAACCCTGGTTCTGAGCCTGAGCCAAAGCCAGAGCCAAGGCCAAAGCCAGAGCCAAAGCCAAATCTTTCCTGAACTACAATCTGCTGTTTTGCCACAGTCTCGCCCTTCTTGAGTAATGGCTCGTCGTTTTTCAGACAATAGAAAACATTGAGGAAGACCTCTTTGCCCTTTTCTATTTTGTCAAGGCTACACGGAATTGCGATTTGCTTTTTCTGTTGCGGCTCGACATTGATATCTGCTATTTCGCCTTGCTCCAAGATATCGCCGTTAGCCACAATCTGCCATATCGCCTTTATGTTGTCGAGGTTGCGGAAGAAGTTCTCGTTGTAAACCTCCACGACGCCACGCTGCAAGTCAACAGGTGTTGTCCAGATGTTCTGATAGAAATATTGCACTTCGTAAGCGTGAGGATTCCATACTCTGTCAGGAGAAATCAGTCCGTTGTCACAGAAGTTTGTGTCGTCGGCAGAATCGTAGTTGTTGAAGTCGCCGGCGTAGGCGTAGATTAATTGACCTTTCTTGTTCTTCCAGTGGATGCTTTGGTCAACAAAGTCCCAGATGAATCCGCCCTGATATTTAGGATATTTGCGTATCAAATCCCAGTATTCCTTGAAGCCGCCTTGTGAGTTGCCCATAGCGTGAGCATATTCACACTGTATGAGAGGCTTCTGGTTTTGCAGACTGTTGCTCAGACAGTAACGCTCGCACGTGTTGTAATCAGCGTACATAGGGCAGTAGATGTCCGTAAAGTCGCTGTTCACGGCTTGCTCGTACTGCACAGGGCGGCTTGCGTCTTCTGCCTTAATCCATAGATAGCATTTCTCGAAGTTCTCGCCGGAGCCAGCCTCGTTACCGAGCGACCAAATGATTATTGAAGGGTGGTTGAAGTTGCACTGCACATTTCGCTCATTGCGTTCCAAATGAGCTTTCTGGTAAGTGGTGTTTCTTGCCAATGTGGTTTCCTTGTAACCCATGCCATGACTTTCAGCGTTTGCTTCTGCAACAACGTAAAGACCGTATTCGTCGCAGAGGTCGTACCATATTGGAGAGTTTGGGTAATGGCTTGTGCGCACGGCGTTGATGTTCATGCGCTTCATCTCAGTTATGTCCTGAATCATTCTCTCGCGTGATACAACATAACCTCCGTCAGGATCGAGTTCGTGGCGATCGGCACCCTTTATAAGCACTGGTTTGCCGTTTACTAACAGTTGCGCGTTCTTAATCTCCACATTTCTGAAACCAACCTTCTGAGTGGCTGTCTCGACGACTTTTCCGCCCTTCTTCAGTTTTACGGTCAGAGTGTAGAGGTTCGGCTGTTCTGCCGACCAAAGTGCGGGATTTGCAACCTTGAGGTCAAAGGTCTTGATGTTTGGCGTTTGCGATTTGGAACTTATCTCGCTTTCCACCTTGTTTCCCGCTTTGTCAGTCAGCACGAGTTCTGTTTGTACCTTTCCTTTAACAGTAACGGTCACGGAGAGAGTGCCTGACTTGTAGTCAGGCGTGAGTTTTGGAGTTACTCTCAAGTCACTTATGCTTACACTTTTGTCCTTTGCATAAAGATAGCAACTCCTGCCGATACCAGAGAAACGGAAGTAGTCTTGGTCTTCAAGGTATGTGCCGTCGCACCAACGGAAACACTGCATGGCAAAGAGATTCTTGCCGGGACGAACGAATTTTGTAACATCAAACTCCGCTGAAAGTTTGTTGTCCTCTGTGTAGCCCACGAATTTTTCGTTGACATAGAGGTACATATTGCTGCTCGCGCTTCCGAAATACGCTATTATCTGCTTGCCTTTCCAGTCGGCAGGCACATCTATCTCGCGGCGATAGGAGCCTACATGATTCTGTTCCGTAGGCACCATCGGAGGGTTGTTCTTGAAATGTCCGCGCCAAGCGTAGCCAGTGTTTACATAGATAGGATCGCCGAACCCTTTCAACTCCCACATGCCAGGAACATCCATTTCCTTCCATGTGCTGTCGTCAAGGTCGGTCTTGTAGAAGTCTGTTGGGCGTTGGTCTGCATTTGTTGCCCAATGGAATTTCCATTTGCCGTCGATGGAGATTTTCGGACAGGAAGAGTCGAAGCTCGTGTGCATGGGCAGACGGTTAATTTCGTTCACTTGCGGGTCAAGCCATTCGTTGTAGGTTTGTGCGCTGGCTGCGAGTGTTGCGGCAAGGGCGCAGGATAATAAAATATGTCTTTTCATAGGTTAATGATTGTTGTTCTGGTTTAAATAGGTTATGGTTACAAATAGTAAGGTTTGCAAAATTACATAATTATTACCAATCTCAAAAAAGTTTTTAATAAAAATGTTTTCAACAGTGTTTTTTTGTGTTTTTTCCAATGCTCCGCTTGTTTTTTCCATTAGCCAATTCGTCATGTACTTGTAACGGTTCAAGGCAAGTTGATAATGTTTGTTTTTACTTGTATTTTGGACGTTTTGGGGGAAAGATAAAAAAAGTGTGCAAATATTTGCGTAGTTTAAAATGATTTTTATTAATTTTGCACGGAATTTTGAAGGTCGGGACATGGCCTGATAACCTATTTAAGGTGGGTTCTATAAATTAGTGCCCACAAGTTTAACAATTAATGGGTTTAGTTAGGCTTGGTCATTTTGAGTTTTTTATTGGCATCTTACCTTTCCTTTTGTAACGAAAGATGCTATCTATCGTTACAAAAGGAAAGTCAATCTGTTCAATAAAAACTCTCAAATATGCCTCAAGCTAATTTATAAAACCCACCTTAACCTAATGAGAAAGATACTATCATCATTACTGATATTTTTATTGTTTTCTGTTTCCTCTGCATTTGCCATCAATCCTGTTGGCGAAATGTTGGAGCGTATTGACAAGGGCGCGTCAAAGAAGATTGTGTTCGAACTGAAAAAGAGCGACAAAGACTTCTTCGAACTTGACCAAAAAGGCGGAAAACCTGTCGTAAGAGGCAACACTTGGGTGAATGTGGCAAGTGGTCTTAACTGGTATCTGAAATATTACGCCGGTGTACAGCTGTCATGGAACTGTATGACGGCAGAACTTCCTGCTGTGCTTCCTGCCGTGACCAAGAAAGAACGCCATGAGACTGACCTCACGCTTCGCTACGACTACAATTACTGCACATTCAGTTACACAATGGCTTTCTGGGACTGGAAACGCTGGGAACAGGAAATAGACTGGATGGCTCTTCACGGCATAAACATTCCGTTGGCAGCAGTCGGCGCGGAATGTGTGTGGATGAATATGCTGCAGAAACTCGGTTATTCAAGGGAGGAGATAAACAAGTTCATTGCTGGTCCTGCATTTCTCGCATGGTGGGAGATGAACAACTTAGAGGGGTGGGGAGGTCCTAACCCTGACTCCTGGTATAAGCAGCAGGAGGCTCTGCAGAAAAAAATTCTGAAACGCATGAGGGAGTTCGGAATGCATCCGGCACTTCCCGGATATAGCGGTATGGTGCCGTCAAATGCAAAGGAGAAACTCGGACTTGATGTTGAAGGTAATGGCGTTTGGAACGGCTACACTCGACCTGCTTTCCTTATGCCGACAGACGCACGATACAACGAGATTGCCGACCTGTATTACAAGGAGCAAAAGTCTCTCTATGGCACTTCCGACTATTATTCGATGGACCCTTTCCATGAGAGTTCTGTGGAGAACGGTATTGACTTTGATGCTGCCGGCAAGGCTGTGATGGGTGCGATGAAGCGAATAAACCCGAAAGCCACATGGGTCGTTCAGGGCTGGACGGAAAATCCGCGCGAAGCAATGGTAAAGAGCATGAAGCAAGGCGACTTGCTGATACTTGACCTTTTCAGTGAATGCCGTCCGATGTGGGGAATACCGTCAATATGGAAGAGAGACAACGGCTATATGCATCACAACTGGCTTTTCTGTATGTTGCTTAATTTTGGTGGCAATGTTGGCCTTCATGGCAGAATGGACCAGTTGATAGATAATTTCTATCTTACGAAAAATAATCCGCTTGCGAAGAACATCAAGGGTATCGGTTTGACCATGGAAGGTTCGGAAAACAATCCAGTGATGTTTGAACTGATGTGCGAACTGGTATGGCGACCAGAGAAGTTTACCAAGGAGCAGTGGATTAAGGAATATGTTCGTGCTCGTTATGGAAAAGAGAATGTAGATGTAGATAAGGCTTGGAGCATTCTTGTGGAAGGCATATACAACTGTCCTAAGGGAAACAACCAGCAGGGACCTCACGAGTCAATATTCTGTAGCCGTCCGGGACTGAACAACTTTCAGGCTTCTTCGTGGAGTAAGATGATGAACTATTATGACCCTCGCTCTACTGAAGATGCGGCAAGGGAAATGCTGAAAGCTGCCGACAGTTATCGTGGAAACAACAACTTTGAGTACGACCTTGTCGACATCGTGCGCCAGGCAATAGCCGACCGCGCGAGAATAGTGTATCAGCATGTCATGGCCGACTTCAAGACTTACGACAAGCGCGCGTTCAAGAAAGATGCTGCAACCTTCCTGAACCTCATGCTTTTGCAAGACCAGTTGCTTGGCACTCGCAAGGAATTTCGCGTGGGACGCTGGATTGAAGACGCTCGTAATCTTGGAACAAACAAAGCGGAGAAAGACCTTTACGAATGGAATGCCCGTGTGCAGATAACAACTTGGGGCAACCGCACTTGTGCAAACAAGGGCAAGTTGCGCGACTATGCTCATAAGGAATGGAACGGACTGCTGAAGGATTTCTATTATCCTCGATGGGAGGCATTCTTCAAGAGTCTTGACAAATGCATGAACCGTAAGTTTGAACTTCCTCATGGCGGCAATGCAACGACATACGAAGAACTGAAAGCAACTCTTAACAAAGAGCAACCAAGCGGACTGCCGGAGGAGATTGATTTCTATGCTATGGAAGAGCCTTGGACATTGCGCACCGAGGAGTATTCCGCACAGCCTGTCGGCAATCCGATAGATGTAGCAAAGGAAATATTCAAGAAAGCCTTTGAACGGGAATAATGAAACGCCTTCTCTCACTTGACATATTGCGCGGCATCACAGTTGCGGGAATGATAGTCGTTAACAACGGCTATGGCGATACTTTCGCCCCACTGCTGCACAGCGTGTGGAACGGTTGTACGCCATGCGACCTTGTTTTCCCGTTCTTCCTGTTCATCATGGGAGTATCGTGCTATTTGTCATTGAACAAAGGCAACTTTACTGCCACCAAAGCCACGGTGTGGAAGATTACGAAGCGCGCTATGCTGATACTTCTTGTGGGATGGGCAATACAATGGTGGAACCTGATGTGGAAGGGCGACTGGCTTCCTTTCGACCATTTGCGACTGCTTGGAGTGCTGCCGCGAATAGCAATTTGCTATTTCGCTGTGTCCATGATAGCGATAACGGTTAGGCACGATTACATCAAGTGGATAGTCGGAGCGTTGCTCGCTGTATATGGAGCGACACTTCTTTTGGGCAACGGCTATGCCAACGACGAGACGAACATTCTCGTTATTGCTGACCGCGCCATCTTTGGAGAAGCACACCTTTATACAAAAGCGCCTGTTGATCCGGAGGGTTTTGTCAGCAGTATAAGCGCCATTGCTCACACGCTGATTGGTTTCCTTGTAGGAAAGCTTATAATGCAGACAAAAGACAATGGCGAAAAGGTGCAGAAGATTTTCTTTTACGGCTTCCTGTTGTTTGCATCTGGCTATCTGCTGACTTATGGCTTTGAACCGAACAAACGAATATGGTCGCCAAGTTATGTCTTGCTTACCACCGGCGGAGCGACAATGCTTCTCGCCACATTAATATATATAATAGATATCAGAAATGGCGGAACGCAAACGCGGTGGACAACATTCTTCCATGTCTTTGGAGTCAATCCGCTGGCACTCTACGTTCTTGCAGAATTGCTGGAGAAGCCTTTTAAGGTGCTTGGCGTAGGCGAGATGTACAAGAACTGCGTTGATGTCGTTGTCCCTTACAGTTACGCCGCATCGCTCGTGTATGCCTTGAGTTATATGTTGCTGATGTTTGCCGTGGGCTATTTCCTTTACAAGAAGAAGATTTACATAAAATTATAACAACAAACAATAACATTACTTATTTAACAATTTATGAAAAAACAACATTTTTCTACCAGAGTGCGCACACTCTTGCTTAGCGCTGTGATGTGTATGTTCAGCTTTGCTGCACATGCTCAGCTCAACGTTACTGGTACTGTTACTGATGAAAATGGTGAACCTCTCATCGGTGTTAGTGTTCTTGAAAAGGGAACATCAAACGGTGTTGCTACAGATGTAGATGGTAACTACGCTTTGAAGGTTGCCAAAGGAAAGACCATCATCTTCTCTTATCTCGGTTATGAGAATGCTGAAGTTGTTGTCAACAAGGCTAAAAACAATGTTCAGCTGAAGCCAGAAGCCCTCAACCTCAATGAAGTGGTGGTTGTAGGTTATGGTTCTATGCGCAGAAAGGATGTAACATCTTCTATCACAACAGTTAAGGCTGACGACCTTAACAAAGGCGTGTTCACTGATGCTGGTAGCATGCTTCAGGGAAAAGTTCCTGGACTTGTGGTATCAACAACTGGCGACCCTAATGGCGGCAGCTCTATCACCCTGCGTGGTGCTTCAACACTTCGCGCTGGCGCTATGTCTCCTTACTATGTTGTTGACGGAATTCCTGGTGTTGACATTTCTCTCGTTTCTCCAGACGATATCGAGTCAATCGACGTCCTCCGCGATGCTACTGCAACAGCAATCTACGGTTCCAAGGCTGCCAACGGTGTTATCATCGTAACAACAAAGAAGGGTGCTAAGGACCGTGTAAACGTAAACTACAACGGTTATGTTGGCTTCGACAATATTCTTAAGAAACTTGATATGTGTACTGCCGACGACCTCCGTAACTACGCAAAGGCACAGGGTGTTACCTTGAAGGATGGCGGCGCAAACACAAACTGGCAGGATGAAGTTCTCCGCACAGGCGTGAGCCACAACCACAACCTCGGCATCAACGGCGGAAACCAGAAGATTCAGTATATGGCTTCTGCAAACATCATGCAGCGCAATGGCGTTATCAAGGAAACAGGTTTCACCCGCTTCAATTTCCGTTCACTTCTCTCTGCAAAGGTTCTCAAAGACCACCTCACCCTTT
Source organism: Bacteroidaceae bacterium (assembly GCA_021443335.1). Taxonomy (GTDB): domain Bacteria; phylum Bacteroidota; class Bacteroidia; order Bacteroidales; family Bacteroidaceae; genus Prevotella. The sequence goes on along the minus strand of JABUUE010000039.1, from coordinate 11,527 downwards.
CAGCCGGTTTCAACTCAATGTATGGCAAGCATTACGGAGTGCCGACAAAAACAGAGGGCGCATCGGTACTCGATGCAATGAACTATTTCTCCCCCACAAATGCTGTGAAGGATGCAAAAGGCAATTGGACAGCAGGTGCAGGCTCTAAGAACTATAACCCTCTGGCGCTGATGTATGAGGACACATCAAACACTATCTGGAAGCGTAACCAGTTCATCGGTAAGGCATCTCTTGAAATAATCAAGGG
>JABUUE010000039.1:6174-9970 GCA_021443335.1 Bacteroidaceae bacterium | reverse complement strand
AACAAGATTTACAACAGCCAGCGTGCCCACTACACAAGTGCACAGATGTTCTCCGATGGTAAGAACGTGCTCAAGGAGTTCCTCAACAACCCTGCTGCCGATGCTTCGGGCTCACTGCCTTCAGACCGTTTCATTGAGAACGGAACATACGTACGCCTTAAGACTCTCACCCTCAGCTACACATTCAAGAACTGCTTCAATGGCTGGTTGAAGGATCTCACTCTCTATGGTACAGCCAATAATGTATTTACTATAACTGGCTATAAAGGCATTGACCCCGAAGTTAGTCTTGGAGGCATTGACCCAGGTGTTGACTATCGTTGGAGCCGTTATCCACATACGCGTACATTTATGCTTGGAGCAAAGATTAATTTCTAATTCAAGTTTGGCTTGCGAAACTGGTATAATCATCAAATGAATACCAATAGTTTAATCGTAAATCGTAAAATAGTAAATAAAATTATGAAACTAAATAAATTATTCATTTCTGTCGGTCTCTTTGCAGCTGCACTGACCGGCTGTACAAATCTGGATGTGAATGTTGAGTCTCAATATACCGATGATCCAAGCAAGGGCAGTGGTGTTGACCCGATGCTCCTCGTTGAGGCAAAGATGGCTGACGTTTATTTCCATCTCTCAGGCACTCTCGGTCGTCGTTATATGGAAGCCCAGTGCCTCGCTTCCGACGAGTTCACTGCCCTCGCTTTCGATGGCGGCTACTACGACGATGGCACTTACGCTAATCAGGCACTCCATGCCAGCCGTGCCACAGACGCTTCGCTCGACTGGTATCCTGATGTTACTTCAGGTATCACAAAGGCAAATACGGTCATTGCTGACCTTACTGCATCTGGCGCATCCGACAAGATGATAGCACCGGCTCGCGCTATACGTGCTTACTACACTTGGATTCTTATGGACTGCTTTGGCGACGCTCCGAAGATGGACCGCGTGATTACGGAGGGTGAAACCTTTGAGCGCCGACCACGTGCAGAGATTGCTCAGTGGATTGCAGATGAGTTGACTGCTATTGCCGACCAACTTAACGACACGGTTTCTGCAAAGACCTACGGTAAACCGACAAAATGGATGGCTAAGGCTCTGCTCGCCAAACTCTATATCAACTGGGCTGTCTATACTGCAGAAAGTGTTGACAAGTACGATGCAGCTACGGCCGACAACGAGAAACTTCAGGCTTGCATTGATGTCTGCGATGAGATAATATATGAAAGTGAAGACAGATTTGACATAAACGGTGGCGTAGATTATCTTCACAAGTTTGCACCAGACAATGGCCCACATGTCAAAGATTTCATCTATGTAATGCCTTATGATGCCGTTGAACGTGCAGGATTCCAGTATGCGCGTCCTCGTACATTCAAGGATATGAAGGGTCTTATACCTAACTACTATGGTTCAAAAGAAGCATTCACACAGTCGTTTGGAGGAAACATGGTGGTAACACCTGAGATGGCTGCGCGTTTCGATGCTCTCGACGCTACCGACATTCGTCGTAATGTTGTTCTCGGTGGAGATGTTTACAACCGCGACCCGAACACTCTCCTTCCTACAAAAGAGCGCTTCATGTATAAGGGACAGCCTGTAACATTCACAAAAGACATCAAGCTCAAAATAGAAAACAACACCATCGATGTTGGTAACGATGCCGCAGCATACCAGCAGGGTTACCACTCTATCAAGTGGTTCATCGTTCCAAACGATTACAACAATGGACGCAACCAGTCGAACGACCTCCCAATCTTCCGCTATGCCGACATACTGCTTATGAAGGCAGAGGCGCTCGTACGCATGGGCGAGAAACTTGATGAAGCAATGAAACTCGTAAACGAAGTTCGCGTATATGCTGGTGCTACCCCTCTCACGTCTGCACCTACACTCGAGCAGATTTACAACGAGCGTGCTATCGAGTTCTTCGATGAAAACTGGCGTCGCAACGACATGATACGTTTCGGTCACTACGAGGATGAGTTCTTCCCACACTACAAGAAGTACGATTTCGCTAAGTTCGACAAGCGTCATCGCGTTTTCCCTATCACGCAGAGACAGCTCGACCTCAATCCTGACTGGAAACAGAATGATGGTTACGAGCAATGATTTATAGAACCCACCTTATAAAAAAATGCTGCACTAAAGCGAGTGCAGCATTTTTTGTTTCATTTTTTCCCATTTGTAATAACAAGGAGCGATGTCTGGACTAAGATTTTCAATCCTTGTTTCTTCTTCATTCAGCAGCAGTTTTACTATCACCTCTCCCTGTTCGTTTCTGTAGAACACCATCTGCAGATTGGCAGCCATCGGCGAGAGACGGAAATCCTGCCATGCCTCGGCGAATCTCTCGGGGTCGCTCTCTCTTGCTGTGCTACCCTCAATCCCCATCAGAGCAAGCAGGCGGAGTAGGGCAGTGTCGTGCCCGAAACGGAGGTCGGCTCCCTGGCTTTGGCTTTGGCTTTGGCTTTGGCCTTGGCTTTGGCTTTGGCTTTGGCTTTGGCTTTGGCTTTGGCTCTGGCTTTGGCTCTGGCTTTGGCTTTGGCTCTGGCTTGGCTCTGGCTCTGGCTCAGACGCAGACACAGCTGCATCTGCCCTGCTTATAATATCTTTCAGCAAACCTTTTGCACAGTCTGGACCCGTACCTTTTCCGAGCGGACACCAGGAGTTGCACACATACATACGGTAGTTCACCGTTGTCCACATATTATACAGTTCCTCGTCAGTCAGGAATTCGTATAAATCCGCGCCTGTCGTCACGTCCTGCATGTCGCTCGCATACCAGTAGAGTTCCGTCAGCACGGTTGCTTTTTCCTCTGCAGTCAGCCCTGGCTTCGCCGAGCCTGCTCCCGCTCGGCATGTCAAGCAAGCTTGATTGCTCTCGCTTACTCGCAGCCCTGTATCGCCAAAAAGACTGCGACAAAGCCTGTCGCCGTCGATTGTTTTTTTGCAGTAATCCTGGTAGGCGGCGTACCATGACGGAGCTTTGGCGTTGGCCTGGGCCTCAGGAGTTACATTGTTGATTATTTCCATTGTGCGCTCGTTGCTCTCCGTTGAAATACGCAGATAGGGATTGCTCTCTTTCAGAGCGTCGCAGAAAGCTGCCATACTCATTGCGCAGCGCATCACAGTACTCGACCGCGCCTCCACCCTTGCATTACCGCTGAACACACTTGGAAATCTCTCCACCATTCTCTTTGCTATGCCCCTGTGTTGAGCTGCGCCGAGTTTGCTGAGGGAACCTTCACGTCCGCGAGCGTCGTCCCATGCCTGTTGTAGCAAGGCGTAAACCTTCTCGCCCTTGTCCGTCAGCGGCTGCACATTTTTTATGCTGTCGAAGATTTCTATCAGTGTCGTGTATCTCTTGGCGTCGGGCATCCAGCGCGAGCCGTGTCTGCCGTAGTGGCTGATGTAGAAAGGAGTGAAACCTTCCGGTGTGGGCGATAGCAGTGGCGGCAGCCTGTCGCTCTGACCGATAGACTTTTCGCCTTCCGGAAGTTCCGTTTTCCATGGATAAGCTCTGTAAGTTCCGGCGGTTTTGCGAGGGTCAGCCCTCAGTTCACTCGTCAGCGAGGCACTCTCCGGCGCCCATTTTTTCACCGTCCAGTTTATCTTCATCGGATTGTTTTCCATCCTCATTATCAGGTGGAAATCCTTCTCCTTCAGCGCTTCGATGATGCAGCCCGATTTCTTGTTTACGAAAACCTCCGTCTCGGCGTTGGCTCTGGCTTTGGCTTCGCCGAGCCTGCTCTCGCTCGGCAGATTAAGCAAGCTTTTCTGCACTCGCTTA
>JABUUE010000039.1:0-4296 GCA_021443335.1 Bacteroidaceae bacterium | reverse complement strand
GCCCATTTGCGCCCATTAGTGTCAAAAAAGAATTACGATTAATTACGATAATTTCTTTCTTAATCTTGCAGCCAAAGCCAGAATCAATATTCTATTTTCTCCAAGAACAGTCCGCACGCGGGAACGCTTTCGCCGGCAGCAGAGCGTGATTTGGTGTCGATGACATCCTGGAACTGCCTGAGCGTCATTCTGCCTCTGCCCACCTCTATCAGTGTGCCGACAACGGCGCGCACCATATTGCGTAGGAAGCGGTTGGCGGTAATCTCGAAATGCCAGTAGTCGCCATCGTCGCTGAAGGGTGTCGGCGGCAGGTCTTTCACCCATCGCGCGTGAGTGAGGTTGCACATTGTGGTCTTCACATCAGAGCCCACCTTGCAGAACGAGGCAAAGTCCTTCTCGCCGATGAGCATCTGCGCCGCCTCGTTCATCTTGTCGAAGTCGAGCTGCCAGTGTATCTGCCACGCATATTGTCTGCTGAACGCATCCTTGCGCGCGCATATATAGTAATGGTATGTGCGACTGGTGGCAGAGAAGCGTGCGTGCATATCGTCGCTGACAGGCTCTACCTTATAGACGGTGATGTCGCGCGGAAGCAGGCGGTTGAGCTTGTAAACCAGTTGAGAAGGTTCAAGAAGGTCATTAAGATCGAAATGCGCTACCATGTGGCGCGCGTGGACACCAGTATCAGTGCGCCCGGCACCCACCACCTCAATGTGTTGGCGCAAAACAGTAGAAAGAGCTCGCTGGAGCTCTTCCTGTACCGTAATGCCATTAGGCTGTATCTGCCAGCCGTGGTAGTTTGTTCCGTCGTACTGGAAATGAATGAAATAACGGTTCATAAATCCTACCCCTATTCGGCCCGGCCCCAGCCCCCCCCTTTAGGGGGTTAGGGGGCTGATGGCTGGGGGGCTTGTTAGATGTTCCTTCCGTGACACTGCTTATACTTCTTTCCGCTGCCGCATGGACAAGGGTCGTTGCGTCCGACCTTTGGCTCGCGGATGATAGGTATGCGCGGCTGCTGCTGTGCTGACTCGCGTGTGTCGCGGTTTGCAACGGCTCTCTGTATGCGCTGCGCCTCGTCGAGGTCAACCTTCTGCTCCACATACTGTGGGCGCTTTGGTTTTGCCGGCTCTGGCGCTTCCTGCTGTGGAATATCCTGCTGCTGCATCTCCGGTATAGCGGCGCGCATGAGGATTGAGACGATGCGGTCGTTCATCTCGTTGACCATAGAGTCGAAGAGCTTCACACTCTCGAGCTTGAATATCACGAGCGGGTCTTTCTGCTCATAAGAAGCGTTCTGAACGGAGTGCTTCAGCTCGTCGAGAGCACGGAGGTTCTCCTTCCAGCAGTCGTCGATGATGTGCAGCATTATCTGCTTCTCGAACTCCTTGACAACATTCTTGCAGTTGTTCTCGAACGCCTCCTTGAGATCTACGCGTATCTGGTACATGCGCTTGCCGTCGGTGATAGGCACAACGATGAACTTGAACTGCTCGCCGTGCTGCTCGAACACCTGCGTGATGACAGGCATGGCTGTATTCTGTATGCGGTCGGTGCGGCGCTTGAAGGCTTCCATCGCCATCTGGAACGCTTCTTCGCAGAGTTGGTTCTGGTCAGTAGAGGTGAACTTCTCCTCGGTGAACGGACATTCCATGGCGAGAAGCTTCAGGAACATCTCCTTGCCTCCCTCGTAGTCGTTTTGCGTAACGATATTGACAACGCGGTCCCAGATGATGTTGGCGATGTCCATTCCGATACGCTCACCCATGAGCGCGTGGCGGCGTTTGCCGTAAACCACTGTACGCTGCTTGTTCATGACATCGTCGTATTCGAGCAGACGCTTACGGATGCCGAAGTTGTTCTCCTCAACCTTCTTCTGCGCGCGCTCGATGGCGTTGGTCACGATTGACGATTCAATACGCTCGCCCTCCTCAAAGCCGAGGCGGTCCATGACGCTCGCAATCTTCTCGGAAGCGAAGAGGCGCATGAGCTTGTCCTCGAGTGACACGTAGAACACTGATGAGCCTGGGTCGCCCTGACGACCGGAACGTCCACGCAGCTGACGGTCAACGCGGCGGCTTTCATGACGCTCGGTACCGATGATGGCGAGACCGCCGGCATCCTTCACCTCCTGCGACAGCTTGATGTCGGTACCACGACCAGCCATGTTTGTTGCGATGGTCACAGTCTTTCCGAAACCAGCCTTTGCCACGATGTCGGCCTCGCTCTGGTGGAGCTTGGCGTTCAGCACATTATGTTCTATGCCGCGAATCTTGAGCATTCGTGAGAGCAGCTCGGAGATATCCACAGACGTTGTGCCGACAAGCACCGGACGACCTTGGTTTATCATCTCCTGAATCTCCTCGATGACAGCATTATACTTCTCGCGGTTGGTCTTATATACCCTGTCGTCCATATCGTTGCGGGCGATAGGACGGTTTGTCGGAATCTCCACAACATCGAGTTTGTAGATATCCCAGAACTCGCCAGCCTCAGTGATTGCCGTACCCGTCATACCTGACAGCTTGTGGTACATACGGAAATAGTTCTGCAGCGTGATGGTGGCAAATGTCTGTGTAGCCTCCTTAACCTTCACATGCTCCTTAGCCTCAACTGCCTGGTGCAGACCGTCGCTCCACTGACGACCTTCCATGATACGGCCTGTCTGCTCATCCACAATCTTCACTTCGTTGTCGATAACCACATATTCCTCGTCCTTGTTGAACATGCAGTATGCCTTGAGGAGCTGACGGATAGTGTGTACGCGCTCGCTCTGCACGGCATAATGGTTGAGCAGCTGGTCTTTCTTTTCTATGCGCTGTTCCTCGGTGAGGTCTTTCTCGTTCTCGAGTTCCGACAGTTCGGTGGTGATATCTGGCAGCACGAAGAGGTCTTTCTGCCCCACCTGCTGTGCCATCCATTCTGTTCCCTTGTCGGTCATCTCGCATGAGTTAAGCTTCTCTTCCACAACGAAATACAATGGCGCTACCGCCTCTGGCATACGGCGGTTGTTGTTCTCCATATAATGCTCTTCAGTCTTCAGCATTCCTGCCTTGATACCTTCCTCAGAGAGGTATTTGATGAGCGGCTTGTTCTTTGGGAGACACTTGTATGAGCGGAAGAGAGAGAGGAAACCGTCGTCGAGTTTCTTCTGGTCATTCTTCTCGCGACCTTCGGCAATAAGTTTCTTTGCCTCAGCAAGATACTCAGTGGCAAGCTTACGCTGTACGCCCACAAGCTTCTCAACGAGTGGCTGATACTGCTCGAACATCTGCTCGTCGCCGTTAGGCACAGGGCCGGAGATGATGAGCGGAGTACGGGCATCATCCACAAGCACGGAGTCAACCTCATCGACGATGGCGTAGTTATGACGGCGCTGCACGAGGTCTTCCGGCGATATTGCCATATTGTCGCGCAGGTAGTCGAAGCCGAACTCGTTGTTTGTTCCGAAGGTGATGTCTGCCTGATAAGCCTTGCGACGCTCAGGAGAGTTAGGGCGGTGCTTGTCGATACAGTCAACGCTCATGCCGTGGAACATATAGAGCGGACCCATCCACTCGGAGTCACGCTTGGCGAGGTAGTCGTTCACTGTTACCACATGAACGCCGTTGCCTGTCAGCGCGTTAAGGAATACCGGCAGTGTTGCCACAAGGGTCTTACCCTCACCAGTGGCCATCTCGGCAATCTTTCCCTGATGGAGCACGGCGCCACCGAAGAGCTGCACGTCGTAGTGTACCATATCCCACTTGAGGTCGTTGCCGCCGGCTACCCAGTGGTTGTTGTAGATTGCCTTGTCGTCCTCTATGCGCACGAAGTCTTTTGTTGCGGCAAGCTCACGGTCGAAGTCGGTCGCTGTTACCACAACCTCCTCGTTGTGTGCGAGACGGTTTGCCGTTTCCTTCACGATGGCAAAGGCTACTGGCAGCACCTCGTTGAGACCCTCTTCGTAGAGTTCGAGCACTTCCTTGTCGAGCTTGTCTATCTCATTGAATATCACTTCACGCTCATCGATAGGAGTGTCCTCAATCTTTGCCTTGAGTTCATCTATCTTGGCAAGCTTTTCAGTGCCCTTGTTACGTACGATGAGTTTGATTTCCTCTGTTTTCGCTCTGAGTTCGTCGTTTGAGAGAGCCTGAATCTCCGGATAGACAGCCTTCACCTTCTCGACAATAGGCTGTATGAGCTTCATGTCGCGCGATGACTTGTCACCGAAGATTGATTTAATGATTTTGTAGAAATTCATATCTTATTGTTATTTTATTTCTGTTTCGCAAGAAGCTTGGCTTTGGCTTTGGC
>JABUUE010000038.1:49472-52296 GCA_021443335.1 Bacteroidaceae bacterium | reverse complement strand
CTTTGTCAGATAGATAATGATGTCACTGACTGAAAGGAAGTAACTTAATACTTAATACTTTGTACTTTATGACAGCTATTGTCTTGAACTTCTTGGACTTCTTGAACTCCTTGAACTTCTAATAAATATAAGACTATGATTGTAAAACCATTCAAAGGCGTTCGCCCGCCAAAAGAGTTTGTTGAGGAAGTAGAGTCTCGTCCATACGATGTGCTTGACTCTGACGAGGCTCGCGCAGAGGCTGGCGACAACGAGAAAAGCCTTTACCATATTATAAAGCCGGAGATAAACTTCGAGCAGGGAACGTCAGAGTATGACCCGAAAGTTTATGAGGAGGCAGCACGCCAGTTCAAGAAGTTTCAGGACAATGGCTGGCTTGTGCAGGACAAAAAAGAGTGCTATTATCTCTATGCCCAGACCATTCTTGCCGACTCACAATATCCTGTTGTTGTCAATGGCGAACCCAAAACCCAGTACGGACTTGTCATCGGAGCTTACTGCGAGGATTATCTTACCGGTAAAATCAAGAAGCATGAGCTTACTCGCCGTGACAAGGAAGAAGACCGCATGAAGCATGTCCGCGTTAACGACGCAAACATCGAGCCCGTGTTCTTCGCTTATCCAGACAATACTGTCCTTGACGCTATCATCAAGAAGTATGCCGCTACGGAGCCGGAATACGATTTCGTCGCTCCGATAGATGGCTTCGGACATAAGTTCTGGGTTATCTCCGACGATGCTGACATCGCTGCCATCACTGCTGAGTTCAACAAGATGCCAGCAATGTATATTGCTGACGGTCACCACCGTTCTGCCGCTGCAGGACTTATTGGTGGCGAGAAGAAGGCTCAAAACCTTAACCATACAGGCACAGAGGAGTACAACTATTTCATGGCAGTATGTTTCCAAGCCTCACAGCTTACGATTCTTGACTACAACCGTGTGCTGAAAGACCTTAACGGACTGACATCAAAGGAGTTTATCGCAAAACTTGCAGTGAACTTCGACATAGAGCTGAAGGGTTCTGGCGAATACAAGCCGCAGGAGCTCCACGAGTTCTCCCTCTATCTTGATGGCAATTGGTACTCATTGAAGGCTCATGATGACACTTACGACAACAACGACCCGATAGGTGTTCTTGACGTTGACATCTCTTCACGCCTCATTCTGCAAGACATTCTTGAACTTGGCGACCTTCGCTCATCGCAGCGCATAGACTTCGTCGGAGGCTTGAGAGGCTTGAAGGAACTTAAACGCCGTGTCGATTCCGGTGAGATGCGCGCAGCCCTCGCGCTCTATCCTGTGTCAATGAATCAGATAATGAACATCGCCGACTCCGGAAAGATTATGCCTCCAAAGGCAACATGGTTTGAACCGAAACTCCGCTCAGGACTTGTGATTCATAAGTTGGAGGGTTAATTATACACCTCTCCCTACACCTCTCCCTAACCCTCCCCCCCAGAGCGGGGAGGGTTAGGGAGAGGTGCTTCACACAAACTCCTGCCCGAACTCCATCTGCACCTCGTTCCGGTATTTCTTTATGAGGGCTGACGAGTCCTCTTTTTTGCATATCAGCAGCACATTGCCTTTCTCTGCCACGATGTAACCGTCAAGGTTACCGATGATGGCGATGTGGTCTTTTGGCAGTTTCACGATGTTTCCCTTGCTCTCGTCAAACAATACGTTCGACGATATGGTGACATTGTCGCTGTCGCTGTTGTTCATGGATTCGTAGATGGAATGCCATGTGCCGAGGTCCGTCCACCCGAAGTTGGCGTGCATCACATAGTTGCTGTCAGAATGGCTGAGCACCCCCTTCTCTATCGACATGTTAGGCAGAGAGGTGAAGTTCTTGTTCACAAAGTCCAGTTCCTTCTCTATACTCCTGTATTCAGGCTTGCCCTCAATGGAACGGAAGACATGAGGGAACACCGGCATAAACGATTTTCGGAAGGTCTGCACGCTGGCGCAGAACATACCCGTGTTCCACAAAAACTCGCCGCTCTCCATAAACATCTTCGCAAACTCGCGGTTAGGCTTCTCCGTGAACGATTTCACCCTGAAGAACATGTCGTTCTGTGGCGGCACTGGCTCGCCCACCTGCACATATCCGTAGCCCGGCTCCGGTCGGGTGGGGGTCACACCTACTGTCAGCAGGATATCTTTGCCGCTCACGTAGTCGAAAGCCTGGAGCATGGAGTCAACGAATTTCCTTTCGTCGATGACAGCCTGGTCAGAAGGCATCACGGCAAGGTTGCCCTCAGGATTGTTGGAGAATATGCGGTATGTTGCCCACGCCACGCTGGGCGCGGTGTTGCGGAAGATAGGCTCGACGAGAATGTTCTCCTTCAGAGCCTCTGGCAGTTGCTCGCGGGTTATGTCCCCGTATTGGTTGTTCGTGGAGACATAGATGTTCTCAACAGGAACGATGGTCTTTGCGCGTTCCCATGTCTGTTGCAGCTGTGTTTTCCCGGTAGAGAAGAAATCTAAAAATTGCTTCGGCATCGCCTCGCGACTTACAGGCCACAGCCTGCGTCCTTTGCCACCCGCCAAAATCAACACATAGTTTTTTTTGTTAGAGGTCATCAGTTATTTGTTAGAGATTTCGCACTGCAAATATACACAATATATATCAATTAAACAATAGATTTCCCGTTTTTTTTATCAAAATTCACATAAATACCCACTTTTTTAAAATTTATTACATAACTTTGCACCGCATTTTTCAAAAATAATGTACATCGTAAAGCCCAGATGGCGGAATTGGTAGACGCGCTGGTCTCAAACACCAGTGGAGCAATCCGTGCCGGTTCGATCCCGGCTC
>JABUUE010000038.1:28097-47012 GCA_021443335.1 Bacteroidaceae bacterium | reverse complement strand
AACATACATTGTACGTTTAGGAATGATACTTGGCAACTGTGAAGCTGCCAAGTATTTTTGTTGTAGTCGGGATGTAAAAGGACAGCAAAAAAACATGTGTTTCAGCTGTCCTTTTTGTATGATTATCCCTTGAAGAGGTCTTTTATTCCGCCGATGCTTCCGAGGAGGTTTGTTGCTTCGTAAGGCAGATAGACGGTCTTGTTCTGGTTGCCTTGTGCCACATCCTGCATCATCTGTATGTATTTCTGTGCGAGAAGGTAGTTGGCAGGGTTTGTACTCTTGCCCACAGCCTCTGTAATCTTTTCGATGGCTATGGCTTCTGCCTCCGCCTTTCGGATTCGTGCCTGTGCCTCTCCTTCCGCCTCGAGGATGGCTTTCTGCTTCTGTGCCTCTGCCTGGTTGATCATGGCAGCCTTGTTACCCTCTGACTCGAGTGTCATTCGGGCTTTCTCGCCTTCGGAAGTGAGGATGGTGGCGCGCTTGTTACGCTCTGCCTGCATCTGCTTCTCCATGGCTTGCAGCACTGATGCCGGCGGTGTGATGTCCTGCAGTTCGACGCGGTTGACCTTGATGCCCCATTTGTTTGTGGCGTCGTCGAGAACGGCGCGGAGCTTGGTGTTGATGGTGTCGCGTGAGGTGAGCGTTTGGTCGAGCTCCATGTCTCCGATGATGTTACGCAGAGTTGTCTGCGTGAGCTTCTCGATGGCATTGGGAAGGTTGTTGATTTCATAGACAGCCTTGAAGGGGTCGAGAATCTGGAAATAGAGCAGGGCGTTGATTTCCGTCTGCACATTGTCCTTGGTGATAACATTCTGCTTGTCGAAGTCATAGACTTGTTCGCGGAGGTCTATTGATGAGGTATAGACATAGCGTCCGTTGCGCAGGGCGACAATGTCTTTCGCCGAGTCGATGAACGGAATGATGATGTTGACGCCGGGCTGCAGAGTGGCGTGGTATTTGCCAAGTCGCTCTATGACTTTTGTTTCTGATTGTGGTATGATAACCAAACTTTTCTTTACGAGAATCAGTGCCAGGATGACGATGGCAATGAGAACTATAAGTGCTGGTGACATATTAATGGGTTTTTATAACTGAAAGAAATTATGACATCATCGTCTATTTGATATGGGAAAGTTTCTTCCTTACAGTCAGAGACATCATTGTCTATTTGATATGGGAAAGTTCAGAGCCAAGGCCAAAGCCAAAGCCAGATTCCCCCTTTAGGGGGCTGGGGGGCCGATGGTTAGGGGGCTTTTCTGACTGTGATGATTACGCTGTCGCGCGATACAATCTCCACGCTCTCGCCCATGACAATGAGTTTGCCGTCTTCTGCCTTTGCTTTCCAGTCGTCGCCGTCGAGTGCCACGCGGCCGTAGCCGTTGGCTTCTATCGTTTCCGACACTTTTCCTGTTCGTCCGATGATAGCGTCGGCATTAGACAGTTTCGTCTTCTTATGCATCTTCTTCAACAGCGCCGGACGGATGAAGAAAAGTGACAGCACGCTGACAACGGCAAACAGTCCTAAGCAGCCGTAGAAACTGAGTCCGCAGGCTGAAGCGATGGCTGTAGCGGCAGCGCCAATGGAGAAGCAGAGGATGAAGAAGTCGCCGCTGGTAACTTCGAGTATCAGGCAGGCAACAGCCAACAGTGTCCACGCCTGCCATGCATTTTCCGCTATGTATGTTAAGATGTCGGTCATGGGAATTTTTATGTTTCAAACTTTTGCGAATTTTGTAAAAGCTTGAACTATAGTTCTTTCTTTATTGCTTCTATAAGTTCCTGGTATTCCTCGTCAGAGAGGTATGTCTTTTGCGGGTTCATCTGGAAAGTGCCGCCAAAGTCAAGTCCGCCCTCGTATTTCGGTGCAAGGTGGAAATGGAGGTGTGAGAGCTTGTCGCTGTAAGCGCCGTAGTTTATCTTCACCGGGTTGAAGGCTTTCTGCATGGCGCGAGTAACCTGTGCAACATCAGCCATGAAGGCGTTGCGGTCGTCGTCAGACAGTTCGTTGAGGTCGTTAACATGGTCTTTGTAAGCCACGAGGCAGCGGCCACGATAGCTCTGCTCTTTGAAGAGGAAAACACGGGAAACACGCAGTTGCGCGAACTCAATCATCAGGTTGTGTAAAGTCTCATTGTTCTGGCAATAGAGACAATCTTTTGGGTCACTGTACATAGTATTAGGATTTATGTTTATTCGGCAAAGTTACGATTAAGCGAGTACAATTAAGTTTTACTTAAATTGTCGAGCGTGAGTAATTTCGCGCAATTTATTGCGCAAAGTTACGAATATTTTTCTTTTTCACAACTTTTTGTGGAAAAAATAATAAACATTTTGCAAAATGAAATATAAACACTACCTTTGCGGAAAATAATAACTCGACTTTTGCTTGCGAAACTTGAATTAATAACTTGATATGAAACTAAAAGAAGGTGTAATCTTGCAGGAGGTGTGTGGCGAAGGTATGCTTGTGATGCCCGACAGCGACACTGTGATAAGAAGCAATCCCGTAGCCCATTTTATCTTTTCCTTATTGCAGGAGGAGACAACCGAAGAGGCTGTTGTCGCTGCCGTGTGCGAGCGCTACAATGCTCCGCGCGAGGTGATAGTTGCCGATGTCCATGATATTATTGTAGAGGCAAAAGAAAAGGGATTTGTGGTATGAGTATGTCGTCTTGTTTTTGGAAACTGTATGCCGCTGGACTGTGGAACAATCCCGCTCTTCTTGCCGATTTCCCGAAGTTGAGCTTGCCCCAATGGCAGTTTTTGCTGCAGAAAGCCGAGGGTATCAGAGTTCAGGGATTGGTGATTGATGGCATAACATTGCTGTCGAAAGACTTACAACCTTCTGAGGAGTTTGCGGAGCAATGTGTCATGTCGATGGTAAAAGAGACGCGGCGGCATTGGGATAACAACAAAGTCATCGCCGACCTTTTCCACCGTTGGAATGAGGTTGGTGTGCATCCGGTTCTGCTGAAAGGGCAAGGATATGCGAGGATGTATGAGCGTCCTTTCCGCCGTGTGATAGGAGACATTGATGTCTTCGTTTGCAAAAAAGAGTGGGAGAGGGCGATGGAAGTGGTAAACTCACTGCCGTTAGACAACGAGGAAATGCCCGACATAGGCAAGCATATAGAATTCTTTTATCGCAGCAAGGCGGTTGAGCTGCACCGCTATTCTGCCAAGTTACGCCATAAGCCGAAGAGCAATGAGGCTTATCAGGAGTGGTCTGAGGCGGAACTGTCAGGCAGTACCGCAGGCTTTTACATAAACGAGCGCGGCGAATATGCTGAGGAAGGAGAGTGGATAACCGTGCCGCCGCAAGGTTTTGACATTGTCTATAACTTCATCCATCTGTGGGAGCATATCTATTCCTGTATGCCGAAGGTCAGGGCTCTCGCCGACTGGATGCTTCTGCTGCATCATAGTCATGGCAGCATCGACAAGGTTGAATTGGAAAAACGCCTGCGGCAGTTCGGACTGCTCCGACACTGGCAGGCGATAGGTTGTTTTGTCGTTAAGTATATGGGAATGAACCCTGACGAGATGCCGTTCTACGACTCGAAATACGAAAAGGCAGCCGACAGGTATCTTAACTTCTTCAACCAGAACATCGTGGGACTTAGACCGAAAGTGGAAACAGGCAACTTCCTTGTGCGAAAGACGAAGAGCATGTGCAACTACCTCTTAAACACCCGCTGCACTTTCGGCGTGCTGCCAACAGAGCGCGTAATCAAAAACATCCTCACCACCTTGTATTGTGGGGTTAGGGGAGTGATAAAAAAGAATTAGGGTTCAGAAATAATTGTTCTGAACCCTAATTCTTTTATTGATTATTGATAAATGTTTAATGATTAATTCGGTGCAAATGTCGAATGATTAATCTGCGTTACCATTTCGCTACGAATTAATCTTTAATCAATAATAATTAGTCATTATTCGTACATCTTCTCCTTCAGCTCCTTGATGTTCGCGTCGTAGATGTAGTCGTCGTAGGTCATAAGCTTGTCGATAGTGCCTTTTGGCGTGAGCTCTATGATGCGGTCGGCGACGGTGTGAATGAACTCGTGGTCGTGGGAAGCAAAGAGGATGTTTCCCTTGAAGCCGATAAGATTGTTGTTGAACGCCTGGATTGATTCAAGGTCGAGGTGGTTTGTCGGAGTGTCAAGGATAAGGCAGTTGGCATTCTGCAGCTGCATACGCGCTATCATACAGCGCATCTTCTCGCCTCCGGAAAGTACGTTGACCTTCTTCTCAACCTCCTCCTGCTTGAAGAGCATGCGACCGAGGAAACCTTTCATCACCACCTCATTGCCCTGACCATACTGCATAAGCCAATCTACAAGGTTAAGGTCGCTCTTGAAAAACTCGGTGTTGTCGAGTGGCAGGTAGGCTGTGGTTATCGTCACGCCCCATTTGAAGGTGCCGGCATCTGCTTGGCGGTTGCCGTTGATAATCTCGAAAAGCGCTGTCATAGCCTTTGGATTATGGCTGAGGAACACCGTCTTCTGTCCTTTTTCTATCGTGAAACTTACATTGTCGAAGAGGACGGTGCCGTCAGTGTCAATAGCTTTCAGTCCTTCCACCTCAAGAATCTGGTTGCCTGGCTCGCGGTCCATGGTGAAGATAATGCCAGGATATTTGCGTGTAGAAGGTGTAATCTCATCGATGGTGAGTTTCTCGAGCATCTTCTTGCGTGATGTTGTCTGCTTACTCTTTGCCACATTTGCAGAGAAGCGGCGGATGAATTCCTCTAACTCCTTGCGCTTCTCCTCAGCCTTCTGGCGCTGGTTCTGCTGCTGACGGAGAGCAAGCTGTGACGACTCGTACCAGAAAGAGTAGTTGCCGGCAAACACGCTGACCTTGCCGAAGTCTATGTCAACAGTCTGTGTGGAGACAGCATCGAGGAAGTGGCGGTCGTGAGAAACCACGAGCACTGTCTGCTCCACCTGTGAGAGATATTCCTCAAGCCATTGCACGGTGTCGAGATCGAGGTCGTTGGTAGGCTCGTCGAGAAGCAGGTTGTCGGGGTGTCCGAAGAGAGCCTTGGCAAGCATCACGCGCACCTTCTCGTTGTTCGAGAGCTCCGACATCTGCTTGTAGTGCTGCGCGTCCTTCACTCCCACATGTTGCAAGAGCTGCGCCGCGTCGCTTTCCGCGTTCCATCCGTCCATCTCGGCAAATCTCTCCTCAAGTTCTGCCGCGCGGTTGCCGTCTTCCTCTGTCATCTCCGCCTTTGAGTATATCTCCTCTCGCTCCTTCATGTTCTCCCACAAAGGCTGATGTCCCATGAGCACAGTGTTGAGCACGGTGTAGTCGTCATATTTGAAGTGGTCCTGCTCAAGCACTGAGAGACGCTCGCCGGGACCGAGTTCCACTGTTCCCTTGTTAGGCTCTAACTCGCCGCTTATGGCGCGGAGCAATGTTGACTTACCGGCACCGTTAGCGCCGATTACACCATAAATGTTTCCGTTGGTGAACTTGATGTTCACGTCTTTATACAGTACTCTCTTGCCGAACTGTATCGCAATGTTTGTCAGTGTTATCATATAGGCCGCAAAATTACGCTTTTTCCGTCATATAGCAAAATCCTGTTGCCGAAATCAGTTTTTGCATTGACCTAATCATCGTTATTATCCCAAATCATTCCAAATCGAACTATTTGGGATAACAAAAAGTCCATTAGAGAAACCAACCTCTAATGGACTTTTTCTGTTTATCTCTTCAGGAACTTCTTGCCGTTTCTTATCACGATGCCTTTGTAGTCGCTATTCACCTTCACGCCTTGCAGGTTATAAGCTGGCGCGTTGATGTCGCTATCAGCGTCTGCCGATGCGGCGTCTATGGCTGATGCATCAATGCCTTCGATGTTCACGAAGTTCTTCCAATAGTCTGCCGCTTTATAAGCATCAACGGAACCTTTCGGCCCTTTATGCACGCATGTGGAGACGACAGCGGAGATACCTCCAACACCTTGGACACTAACCGTTGCCCTTCTTAATGTTGCAGGCTCTGCAAAGTAGTTCGGCGTTGCTCATTACTGTCCTTCCGCCTTTGCTCCAAGGCTTAATATGGTCAACTTGCAGTTCTTCTGGCATAAACCATCCCTGGCACCTTACGCATCTGTATTTTCCGTTGGCTGATTGGGCTCTTGAAAGAAGTTCATTCTTGTCGTCGAGCGTGAACAGTCGTTTGTCGTCAACGCTTATTCCTTGCACTACGCTCTGAATGATGTCTTCTATTTCCTTGGCAATATTGTCAACGAGTTTTGCGTCATTGCTTTTCAAGAATCTTTTCAGCCTACTATTTATCTCATTCTTTTTCTCTTTCCAAATGGTTACATCCTTAATATACTTAATGGATAGGCTGAAGAGAATGTCAAGTTTCTTGCACTCGTCAAACACGTTAATCAGGAATTTTATGTATCGGCGCAGACGTATTTGGTCGGATTGGAAAGACTCTTCCTGATGTTGTCTTATATATTCTGGAATGTCTTTGTTGCCTCTCTTGTCGAGTAGCATTATCATCTGCAATACCTTCATCTGATTCTTTCCACGAGAGTTGTTGCCGAGAACCCTTATGATGTCTTTATCTGTTGCGACGTATGAGGATAGTCCGCGCAGGTATTCTCCGTTAAACAATCCGTTAAGCACCTCAAACTGACTTAAAGGAACGCCGAGAGTGTTTATGCGTTTGAATATTTCTCGTTTCAGTTCTTCGGTTCCCTCGCATACGATGATTGGCAGTTCCGCGTTGTTTATCTTGTCTTGTATCAGTGTTTCTGTCTGCATCCAAATCTTGCCTTGATATTCAAGATCGTTCTGCTTGAATTTCTTGATTGCCTCGATGCGTTGTTTGCCGTCAAGCACTTCAAGTATGCCATCGGCGTTTTTCCAAAGGTAGAAGGCTGGCAGTGGGATGTCTTTCACAAGGCTGTCTATCACAAGCTCCTGCTTCTCTGTGTTATAGACTATCTCACGTTGCAGCTCTATGTCGCTGATTATGCGACCGTCACGCACTTCCTCGTAAAGAACTTTTACTGTCATGTTCATAAGGCTTCCACTTCGTCTTTTATGGGATGCAGGTTGCGAATGACTAATGAGTCAAACATTCGCTTGGTTCTTCCACTGTCTTCAAGATAGAAACAACTGGTTTTCCTTTTCCCGTCAACAACAATGGGACGTGCAAGTTTCGAACTAACATCTACAAATTCAAACTGCTCGGGATTATATTTCTGCAGGAAACTTATGGGGACAGACATCTCTCCCTCATAATCGTAGGGAATATTTACAACCCTACTCACATGGATAGCATCGTAGTTAAGAAACTTGGGATAATTTCCTGTGGAGAATTTTTCGGTCAGTATGAGTTTGTCATGACGATAGTTTACATCCAAATTAGTGTACCATTTGCAGGCTCGTGGCACAGAACCTTCGGGATTCTTTGACAACAATGAAGAGCCATCAGGTCTGTTAAAGCCAATCATTTGCTTTGCATATCCCAACCATAACTCATTCTTTTTTATGTGTGGGAAAACCGTTGAATACTTTATCGCGAGCAAAGGACCTATCACAAGGAATTTTATCTGATGGCAGAACATCGTTTCAATAAACTCTGCAAACTGGTCAAAAGGCGGATTTGTGATTACCAAGTCATATTTGCTGTAGTCTATATCTTGGAATCTTACGCCTTCGCCAGTCTGCGGATTATATCCACTGACCGATATTGACGCTATGTCGTACGCCTCCGCGTGCGAAACAAGAAACTTGATGAAGTTGCATTTTATAAGGGAGAATTCTTTCTCTATCCTTTGTTTAGATGCAGGGATGTCCAGATTCTTGATGCTGCCATTACCGAACATTCGCTGATGGTTGACGGCAGTTTCTGACATGAAGACAATCTCTTCGTTATAACTTTCGTCCCAATCGCATGGGCATATTATACGCTTGCCCTTCAATTGGTCTTTGTAATGCGGAAGCTCTGCGGCGATGTCGTTATACAGGGTATAATACTCCGCATCACGCTCCCTTATGGCATTGTTTAATGCCTTGTTGTGGTTGCTTGCCATACGTGAGGGTTTTGACAATTGTAACTAACGATATTACGATTGCCAATTCCTCTTATATGACAAACGATTCTTTAGGACGCAAAAACACGGGCAAGTAACCTGCCTCGTATTGCGGCCCTGAGAATCGCCGAGAAGAATGACAAGTCACGCCCGTGCATAACGGACGCTTACGACTTGCTGACATTCTTCCTTTTGAAATTTCTCAGGTTTCAATACGAATGGAGCAAATAGCAAACGCTAATATTTTACCAATAAGATTCACGCTCACATCATTGTGGGGTGGCAACAGTTGGGACGCTTCCCCTTGCTATTGCGCTGCAAAGATAAGATTATTTTCTTTTTCTCACAAAAGAAAGTGGATTTTTTAACAAGAGAGTCCAATTTTCCAAAAGAAACTAAGCGTCAAAGCGTCAAATGAAATGTTGCAATAACTTCAATAGGGTTGCTTCTTGTGTATCTCTATTGTTATTTTTTTGAAAAATACTACAATACTACACTAACTAAGGATTTTCCGTTGACAATGAATGTTTTAGAAGTGTAGTATGGTGTAATAATACTACACCGATATTACACCAATACCACATCTTGAGCCCCAAAAGTGCATTGGAACGTTTGAGCTAAAACTCATACATACATTCATACATACATTCATACACACTAAATAGTGCATTAGAGAACGACTTCTATGACGGATTATTTTCCGATTTACTATTGGGTAAAAATGTTTCACAGCGAGACGCGCGATTTTCCTATGACTTTTGGGTCAAAACGCAGGGAGAAAAAAAATTTTGTCATAGAGTTTTGATATGTTTCACGGGGAGTTTTTAATCGGTTCTCTAAGGAAGATGGTTCAAGTATTGTGGCAACGCAAGCTGAGTATCAAAAACGGACGGACGATAATTGCATGCATATATTTGTTTTACCGGTAGTTTAACTCCTTGCTGCGAGTAGCTTCTCAAACCTCTCGATGTCTTCTTTGTATGTTATCTTGAAGTTGTCTTGTTCTCCCGGCGCGACGTAAATCTTCACTTCGGGGAGGTATTTGTGGACCACGCCGCAGTCGTCGGTGGCCTTGAAGGCGGGGTCTTGCAGCGCTATGTCGAAGGCTTTCTTGATGATATGCCTGCGGAAACACTGCGGCGTCTGTCCGTTGCGCATCATGGAGCGTACGGGGATGTCGGTGATGCAACCGTCGTCGCCTATAGCCACCACAGTGTCCGTAGGCTCTATGCCCACCTCCACAGCGTCGAAGGTCTGCAGGGCGTTGGCACAGCTGTCGATGATGTCTTGTGAGACGCCAGCCCTAACGCAGTCGTGGAGAAACAGGCAGTCGTCGCCGTCGGGGTAGGCGTTGATGGCTGCCAGCGACGAGTCGTAGCGCTCTTTGCCGCCCTTGAGCAGTTTCCTGACCTTGTGGTAGCCGTTCTTTTCGATGAGTGAGCTCACTAAGGGGAAGAAGTCCTCCTTCGTGACGACGGCTATCTCGTCGATGTTCCCGTTCTGCTCGAAGGCGTTGATTGAATGCTCCAAGAGCGTCTGTCCGCCGACTTCAATGAATTGTTTCGGCGTCTGGCTCCCCATTCTTGTGCCACTTCCGGCAGCTAATATAACAGCAATGTTCATATATTAGTAAGTGGTTAAAATTATTTTATAGTTAACAAGTAAATGGCATTTATATTGCACTCTCTTTGGCGCATATTTGCCTTTTATTTTCTGTCACGTAGCCCGCTACGCTCCTTCAACTAAAAGACAAATCTGCATCCAAATATAGCGCAATCTAATATAAAACTAATTTTGACCACTTACTCAAATGTTAATTTTTTGCAAAAGTAAGCTTTTTCCTTGCATTATTCAAATAAAAATGAGTAATTTTGCGTCCGAAAGAAATTAAAGAGAAAAATTAAGAAAGAAATTGACAAAGAAAAAGAAAGAAATTAACGAGATAATATTAAAGAAAGAAATTAACGAGATAATATTAAAGAAAGAAATTAACGTAATTAAAACATAATTATCATAATAATCTAAATGGGAAAAAATATTACGATAAATTACGATAATTTCTTTCGGTAAAAACTTATAAGATAATTTCTTTCAGTAAAAACTTACACGATAATTAGTTTCAATAAATAAAACGCGAATCATTATGAAAGGATTTTTGTTCGCTGCCCTTCTGTTGGCAGCATCAGTGACTGCAAGTGCGCAGTGCCAGAACGAGGCTAAGTGTTCAGACAAGGCCAAGGTAGAATGCAAGATGGAGAAGAAGTGCAAGAAGGCTTGCGATAAGGCTTGTGACAAGGCTTGCGATAAAAAGTGTGACAAGAAGTGCGACCAGAAGTGTGACAAGAAGTGCGAAAAGA
This sequence comes from Bacteroidaceae bacterium, assembly GCA_021443335.1. Classification (GTDB taxonomy): domain Bacteria; phylum Bacteroidota; class Bacteroidia; order Bacteroidales; family Bacteroidaceae; genus Prevotella. The sequence goes on along the minus strand of JABUUE010000038.1, from coordinate 36,590 downwards.
AGTGCGAAAAGAAGTGCGAGAAAGCTTGCAAAAAGGCATGCGAAAAGAAATAACACCTAAAAAGCGGTGCGCTAAGAAAGGTGTTAAAAACATGTAAAAGCTTTTAACATAAAGTGTTAAAAATGTTAAAAGTCCTTAAAGAATTCCCGGAAATTGATGTATTTCGGGAATTTTTGTTTACTTTTGCACATGAATTCGTGCTTTAAAGCGCAAATACGCGTCCATTGAGCATGTTTTCTTGACAGACATTAACGTATTCTTATTTTCCCCCTTTCGTTGTCTGTCTGTGCAAAAAGAATATAGAACTATGATTATTACACTAAAGATTAAAGATTTCAAAAGATTCTCACTTACTTTTATAATCGCCCTTGTGGCTGCTACTTGTGTCTCGGCACAGGACAAGATGGCGGCTCTCGCACCATCAGATATCAAGATGAAGGCAGTAGATACACTGATACTTCACAAACTTCGCAGCCGTGAAAACACAATTTCCCCAGCAACAGCACTTTATGATGAGTGGAGCAACAAGTCAGTTGCACGATATGAGCAGGAGATTCCTGAGACTTACAGCGTTGACCTCCGCCGTTTTGCAATGCCAACAACAAGCCGCGTGGTAACATCAAACTACGGTCGCCGTTGGGGACGAATGCACAAGGGTATTGATGTTAAGGTTTATACTGGCGACACTATCGTTTCCGCTTTTGAAGGCAAGGTGCGCATCGTGGGTTACGAGGCACATGGCTACGGAAAATATATCGTTATTCGTCATAAGAATGGTCTTGAAACGGTTTACGGTCACCTTTCAAAGCACCTTGTAATAGAAAACCAGACAGTCCGCGCGGGACAACCTATCGGACTTGGAGGTAACACCGGCCGTTCAACAGGTTCTCACCTTCACTTTGAGACTCGTCTTCTCGGCGTAGCAATAAATCCGGCGTTCATGTTCGACTTTGTAAATCAGGATGTTAAGGCCGACCGCTACCTCTTCCGCCGTTCAGAGCATATCGCGCAAGCAGGCTCTAAGCGTGCAAAGGCTGCTCAAAAGCCAGTCGTAACAACTCCGCAGCAGGTAGTGCAGAATCCTGTCACTGCCGCTAACAACTCAAACATACCGGCTGCCTCACAGCCAGTGGCAAGCGCACAGCAGACACCGTCTAAAGGTGCGAACACGCATGTTGTGAAGCGTGGCGACACACTTTACTCTATAGCCACCAAGAACGGAATGACTGTTGAGCAGCTCTGCAGCAAGAATGACTTCCCTACTTCTCATATACTCCGCGCCGGAGAGACACTGAGATTGGATTGATGAAAACAAAATTATAATAGAATAAACGAAGGCGGGCCTTGGAGGTCCGCCTGAATTTTAGGATAAGGAAGGAAATTAACGAGAGAATTTTAAGAAAGAAATTTTCGTAATTAAAGGGAAACGAATGAGCACAAATGGGCACAAATTAAGTCAAAAATAAACATAAATAAAATTTTATTAGTTATTATTTGTGGATAGAATTTGTGCCAATTAGTGCCAATTTGTGTCAAAAAATATTACGATAAATTACGATAATTTCTTTCAGTTAAATTTCTATCAGTTAAATTTCTTTCAGTTAAAAAGATTTATTTCAAAATATGAAAACATTTATAAACTGCAAAGACCTTGGCGACCTTCGCAAGGCTCTTGAAGAGGCTCAGGAAATAAAGGCTGACCGCTTTAAGTATCAGCATCTTGGCAAGAACAAGACCCTGCTGATGATATTCTTCAACAACTCTCTCCGCACTCGCCTCTCAACACAGAAGGCGGCGATGAACCTCGGCATGAATGTGATAGTGCTCGACGTTAATGCCGGCGCGTGGAAATTAGAGACTGAGCGTGGCGTGATAATGGATGGCGACAAGAGCGAGCATCTGCTTGAGGCTATTCCTGTGATGAGCTGCTACTGCGACATGATCGGCGTGCGCTCGTTTGCCGGACTCACCGATCGTGAGTATGACTATGCGGAGACTGTCCTCAACCAGTTTATCAAGTATAGCGGCAAGCCTGTCTTCGCCATGGAGACAGCCACTGTTCACCCGCTGCAGGCGTTTGCCGACCTGATAACGATAGAGGAGAACTGGAAGGAGCAGACAAACGCTGACGGAACAAGAAAGCGTCCGAAGGTTGTGCTGACGTGGGCGCCTCACTGCCGCGCGCTGCCACAGGCTGTGCCAAACTCTTTCGCTGAATGGATGAACGCCGCTGACGTGGACCTCGTGATAACACATCCTCACGGTTATGAACTCGACCCTCAGTTTGTGGGTGATGCCACTGTGGAGTACGACCAGATGAAAGCCCTCGAAGGCGCTGACTTCGTCTATGCGAAGAACTGGAGCTGCCCGGGCGTTACCAATCCTGAGGATTACGGCAAGATTCTCTCTAAGGATATGTCGTGGACAATAGATGCTGCGCACATGGCTGTAACAAACAACGGAAAGTTCTTGCATTGCCTCCCTGTGCGTCGCGGACTCATCGTTACCGACGATGTGATAGAGAGCGAGAACTCACTCGTTATCCCAGAGGCTGCCAATAGGGAAATATCCTGCTCCGTGGTCATCAAGCGAATGTTGGAGGAGATGAAAAATTTATAACTCAACTTTCGTTATAAAAGTACTAATTATAAAAGTACTAAGTATGAAGTACTAATTATAAAAGTACTAAGTATGAAGTATAAAGTACTAAGTATGATTAGCTTTGGAGATTCCGATCTGCCTTTAAGTTGGTAATCATACTTAGTACTTACTACTTACTACTTACTACTTAGTACTTTCTAATTATATATCATTATTGATTCCCTCTTCCATAAATCGGAGTTGGGCGTTGCTCTGCTCTTGCAGGAATTTGGAGACCATCTCTGTCTTGTTGCGTGTGGTGGCTACGCGTCCGCTGCGTGTGTATTGCAGGATACACTTGTAGTGGGCAAGTTCTTTGTAGAGTGAGATAATGGCTTTCGACGAGCTGCAGATATGGGCTGTGATGTATGTGTCGTTAACCTCTAACATCCTGCCGTCGGAATGGCGTATGAGCTTTGAAATCTCCGGATGCTGCATGACCTTTTCTGTTGACAGCTTGAAGAGCGCCACCTCGCTGGTGAATATCTCGTCGTCGAGATAGAAATCGGCCTTGATGACGTCAACCTTCTTCTCTATCTGCTTGACAATCTTCTGCACCTGAACAGGGTCACTATAGATTGTCAATGTATATTTGTGGACATGAGGAATGCCTGACGGCGACACGTTAAGGCTCTCGATATTTACCTGCAAGCGTGTGAAAACAGATGTTATCTGGTTCAGAATACCGACAACATTCTCCGAATAAATGAGTATGGTATATAAATTCTTATCCATTTTTAGCCTCCTTTTCTAACATCATATCGTCAACCGATGCTCCCGGAGGAGTCATTGGCATCACATCGTCTTCTTCTTTAATCACTGCCTCAAGCATAAATGGTCCTTTTGTGGCAAGCATTTTCTCAACAGCTGCTGCCAAGTCCTTGCGGTCGCTGACACACTGGTAGGCAATGCCATAAGCAGCGCATATCTGCTCGTACTTGGGGTTGAGCATGTGGGTGAAGGCGTAGCGCTTCTTGAAGAACATGTTCTGCCATTGGCGCACATTGCCGAGGAAGTTGTTGTTCAGCAGAATCATCTTTACCGGACATTGGTTCTCCATGATAGTGCCAAACTCCTGGATGCTCATCTGCAGACCGCCGTCGCCCATGAACACACACACAGGACGCTCTTTCTCAGCGAAGGTTGCTCCGATGGCTGCCGGCAGACCGAAGCCCATAGTGCCGAGACCGCCGCTGGTGATGATGGAGCGAGGAGTGTTGTATTTTGAATAGCGTGTGGCGAAGAGCTGGTTCTGGCCTACGTCAGTTACCGTAACGCTCATTCCCTTTGTCGCCTCTGCCACAGCGTTGACAACTTCACCCATAAGCAGCGGACCTTCTTCAGGATGTGTCGCTTTCTCTATGACGCGTTTCTTCTCGCGCTCGTTCAGCGGCTTGAAACTCTCAATCCACTCCTTGTGACTTGCCTTGTTGACAAGCTCAGTGAGCAGTGGGAGCGAGTCTTTGCAGTTGGCAACGATAGCCACATCCGTATGGACATTCTTGTTTATCTCGGCGTTGTCGATGTCAAGGTGAATGATTTTAGCCTGTTTAAGGTAAGTCTTGAGATTGCCGGTGACGCGGTCGGAGAAGCGCATGCCGATGGCAACGACAACGTCTGCCTCCTGCTGCTTCAGGTTTGGCGCGAGATTGCCGTGCATGCCAAGCATTCCGACATTCAGCGGATGATTGCTTGACAGGGCCGACAGTCCGAGCATTGTTCGGCCGGCAGGGATATCTGCTTTCTCAAGGAAGGTTTTTAGTTCCTCTTGTGCGCAACCGAGTTCCACGCCTTGTCCGATGAGCGCGAGTGGCTTCTTCGCGTTGTTTATCAGTTCTGCGGCAGCCTTCAATTCTGACTCTTTCGGCTGTGGAAAGGCAATGTATGAGCGTATGAAGTTTACTGTCTGCTCTTCATAAACAGCCTTTTCTGTCTGTGCGTTCTTCGGAAAATCGAGTACCACAGGACCTGGACGACCGGTGCGCGCTAAATAATAAGCCTTGCTTACTGCCCAAGGAATGTCTTCCGGACGGCGTATCTGGTAAACCCATTTGCAGATAGGCTGGGAGACGGTTATGAGGTCAACCTCCTGAAAAGCGTCTGTGCCAAGAACGGGTGTTCCTACCTGACCGGCGATGACAACGATAGGAGTAGAGTCTATCATAGCGTCGGCAATGCCTGTGAGAGTGTTTGTCACGCCAGGACCACTGGTAACGATGACGGTGCCAACCTCGCCACTCACGCGGGCATAGCCTTCGGCGGCGTGTGTGGCTCCTTGTTCGTGGCGGACGAGGATGTGCTCAAAAGCCTTCTTCTCGCCTTGAGTATAGTCGTAGAGCGCGTCATATACAGGCATGATGGAGCCGCCGGGGTAGCCGAAAATGGTTTTCACCCCTTGCGCTTTCAGTGATTCCATCAGAATCTCTGCGCCTGTTATTGGAGTCTTTGTGTTGTTGTTCATCTATCAATAATTCAAGTTTCGATGGCGAAATTACAATTGTCTTACACCGCCCTTGTCGGCGCTTGTTACGCAGTTGGCATAGTGCTGCAAAGCCTTGCTTACAACGCGGTCGCGCTGCAATGGAAGTTGTGGGCGAGCTGCTAATTCCTCATCAGAGAGCAGCACATTGATTGTGCGGTTTGGAATGTCGATTTCAATGATGTCGCCATCCTTTATCTTGCCGATATTGCCACCGGCAGCAGCCTCTGGAGAGATGTGACCGATGGACAGTCCTGATGTGCCGCCAGAGAAACGGCCGTCAGTTATGAGCGCACATTCTTTACCGAGGTGACGGCTCTTGATGTATGAGGTAGGGTAGAGCATCTCCTGCATGCCAGGACCGCCCTTAGGACCTTCGTGAGTGATGACAACGCAATCGCCCGATTGCACTTTCTCGCCAAGGATTCCTTCGCAAGCGTCTTCCTGACTCTGGAACACTTTTGCCGGACCGGAGAACTTCCACAGTTCTTCGTCGACGCCGGCGGTCTTCACTACGCAGCCGTCTTGTGCGATGTTGCCGAAGAGAACAGCCAGTCCGCCGTCCTTGGTGTAAGCGTGTTCGAGGTCGCGGATGCAGCCGTTCTCGCGGTCGTCGTCGAGAGTTCCCCATTCTTCGCTCTGTGACCCCATCTTTGTTGAGAAGCGGTTGCCCGGTGCGCTCTGGTAGATGCGGTTTGCCTCGGTGTAGATGTTGTCGCCTGTTATGTCATAGTTGTCGAGCTGCTCGCCGATAGTCTTGCCATCTACGCGCATGCAGTCGAGGTTTATGAGGTCGCCTTTTGCTAACTCGTTCATGATGCCGAAGATACCACCAGCGCGGTTACATTCCTGTACGCTGTATTTCTGGGTGTTAGGCGAGAGTTTGCAGAGGCAAGGCACTTTGCGTGAGAGCTCGTCAATGTCCTGCATCTTGAAGTCTGCACCAGCCTCCTGAGCCACGGCGAGAAGGTGGAGAACGGTGTTTGTTGAGCCGCCCATAGCTATGTCGAGAGTCATGGCGTTGAGGAAAGCCTCGCGAGTGGCGATGTTCTTTGGCAACACGCTCTCGTCGCCGTCGCGGTAATATTTCCAAGCGTTTTCCACTACCTGACGTGCCGCCTCCTTGAACAGTTCCACGCGGTTGGTGTGGGTTGCAAGGATTGTGCCGTTGCCTGGCAGAGACAGACCGATGGCTTCTGTCAGTGAGTTCATAGAGTTTGCTGTGAACATTCCAGAGCAGCTGCCGCAACCAGGACATGCGCAAGCCTCAATCTCCTTTATCTCCTCGTCGGAGATGCTTGTGTCTGCACCCTTAATCATTGCTGTGATAAGGTCAGCATTCTCGCCACGCCAGCGACCGGCTTCCATCGGACCGCCAGAGCAGAACACTGTTGGAATGTTAAGACGCATGCTTGCCATAAGCATACCAGGAGTAACCTTGTCGCAGTTTGAGATGCAAATCATGGCGTCAGCCTTGTGAGCGTTGACCATATATTCCACTGAGTCGGCGATGATGTCGCGTGATGGGAGGGAGTAGAGCATTCCGTCATGTCCCATAGCGATACCGTCATCTACAGCTATTGTGTTGAACTCGGCAGCGTAGCATCCCATCTTCTCTATCTCTGCCTTCACAATCTGACCAACCTCATGAAGATGAGTGTGGCCGGGAACAAACTGTGTGAATGAGTTGACGATGGCGATGATAGGCTTTCCGAACTGTTCGTGTTTCATTCCTGTTGCCACCCATAGGGCGCGGGCGCCTGCCATGCGGCGACCTTCTGTGCATACTGCACTGCGTAACTGATGTTTCATATCTTTGTATCGTTTTTGTTCTTCTTTGTTCATAGCTTCCCGTTTTCGTAAGGGCTACAAATCTCGGCAAAATTACAAAATCCTTTTTTATTCTTCACATTAGATTTGTAAAATCTATTCTCTTTTTGAGATATTATAAGTATTTCCGCTTTCGTTTTTGTGAATTGTGAGTATTTCCAAATAGTTTTTAAAATATGGAATGAAAAACAAAGACCTCCCTGTCAAAATGATGGGGAGGTCTGTTGTTTATGTGTAAACTACAAATCGTTGTTTGCGTCGTTGGTTTTTTCCTTTTCTTTTTCTTTGGCTTTTTTGAGTCTTCCGCTTTTCTTCAATGCTTCGTTGATAATCCATTGTAACTGACCGTTCGTGCTTCGGAACTCGTCCGCAGCCCACGCCTCAATCGCGCTCATTGTCTTGGCATCAATTCGGAGGATAAAACTCTTCGTACTGTTTTCTTTAGCCATGCTTATATTTGGGTGGTTCTGGGAGTTGCAATTCCCTGAACCACTTGTACTCCGTGAATTAATGGTTCAGAGTTCCAGTATTTACCACTGGCTGTGCATTGTCGTCTCCGCAGAGCACAACTAAAAGATTACTTACCATTGCTGCTTTCTTCTCGTCGTCGAGGTCAACGATGTTTTCTTCGCTCAGCTTGTCCAGCGCCATTTTTACCATTGATACTGCACCTTCCACAATCTTCTCACGTGCGGCGAGTATGGCTGTTGCCTGTTGACGACGTAGCATCACGGCAGCAATCTCGGGAGCGTAGGCGAGGTAGTTCACGCGTGCCTCGATAATTTCTATTCCCGCCATGGCAAGACGCTCCTCGAGCTCGCTTTTGAGCTCCTCGTTTATGACATCACCGCCGTCACGGAGAGTAATGTTTTCGTCATTTTCATTGTTGTCGTCATAGGCGTAACGCCCTGCAACCTGGCGGGTGGCGGCGTCACTCTGTATGCGTACAAAGCTCTCAAAAGCGTTCATGATGGTGGAAGTGGAGGAGGCTGCCTCCTTCTCCTTAGGTCCTTCGGCCATGGTTTGAGCGTCGATGTCGAACATCGCCTTGTAGGTATCTTTGAGACGCCATACGACAACTGTTCCGATAAGTACAGGATTGCCGGTCTTGTCGTTCACCTTGATAGGCTGTGCGTCAAGGTTTCGCGCACGCATCGATAGCTTACTTGTGCTCATACACGGGTTCACCCAGTGGTAACCAACCTTGCGGAAAGTGCCTTCATAGGTTCCGAAGAACATCATGACGCGCGCTTCGTTCGGCTCTATCTTCACAAAACCGCAGCTTATTATCACTGCTACGACAAGCGTAATAAAAGCGCTAATGACATAACCGCCAACTGGCATACCAGCGTTTCCTTTCATGATGGCTGTCGCGACAAGTGCCCCAAGGACCATGTATATGGCCAAATTCACAAACAGCATCAGGAAGCCGTTGAGTCTCATCCCTGAAAATTCAAATTCTTTCGTTTCCATAATTAAGTGGTTAAAATTATTTTTATAATGACTAAGTAAGTGGAGAAATATTATCTTGCACTCTCTTTGGC
>JABUUE010000038.1:15412-27964 GCA_021443335.1 Bacteroidaceae bacterium | reverse complement strand
ATATCATTTTGATATCGCAAAAGTAAGGTTATTTTGGGAAACAAAAAGAATTTTTGCCGATAAATTAACCTTTTTTAACGACTGCGTAATTCTTTAGGTTTGAACAGAAAAGGCTTGTTAGACCATATATCTTACCATTAGCCAGCCGGCGAGGATGAGCCAGATGAAGAGGATGAAGGCGAGGATAAAAGGTTTTGCTCCCGCCTGCTTGAACTTGTCGATGCTTGTCTCCACACCGAGGGCTGTCATTGCCATTGTCAGGAAGAATGTGCTGGTGGTGTTGAGCGCGGCTGTCACGCCTGATGGCAGGGCGACGAGACTGTTGAACACGATGACGAGAAGGAAGAGTATGGCAAACCAAGGAACGACAATCTTTGACTTTGGCTTTGGCTCAGACTCAGGCTCAGACTTTGACACAGACTCAGACTTTGACTCAGACACAGACTCAGACGCTGGCTTCATGCAGAATGCTAAGACGAGCAGCACTGGCACGAGCATCATCACGCGTATCATCTTGACTATTATCGAAATGCTTGCCGCTTCCTCGCCTATGGCGTTGCCTGCGCCTACAACGTGTGCCACCTCATGAACGGTGCTGCCGGTGTAGATGCCCATTAGGTTTTCGGGCAATCCAAAAACTCCTGCGCGGTAAAGGGCAGGGTAGAGGAACATGGCGATGGTGCCGAAAATGACGACTGTGCTCACTGCCACCGCTGTCTTATATGGCTTTGCCTTTATTGCTCCCTCCGCTCCCAAAACGGCTGCCGCTCCGCAGATGGCACTGCCGCAAGAGGTGAGCAGAGTGATGTCCTTGTCCATCTTGAGCAGTTTGCCTACGAACATTCCTAAGCCTATTGTTCCGCAGACGATTATGGCATCAATAACAATGGCGGCAATGCCCACATCTGCCACATCTGTCAATGTCAGTCGGAAACCATAGAGGATAATACCTGTGCGGAGAATGCGTTTGGAGCAGAATTTCACGCCTGGAGCCCACGCTTCGGGCATTTGTGGTCTTAGGGTGTTGGCATAAACCATTCCGAGGAGTATGCCTACAATCATAGGACTGAAGGATATAGCCTTGCACCAGTCCATGTCGCCGATGAGGAAGGCGGTGAGGGCGAAGAGCGTGATTAACAGCACGCCGTGCCATTTTGCAAGATTGATACTTTTATTCATTTGTTGATGTATGATGTATTTTTTTTCGCAAGTTAAAGACTTGAAACTTGAATTATTCCAATATTTCTAAGTCCTCATAGTTCGTGCGAGAACCTTTGTTCAGCCGTTCGCCGTCGAGTCTGATGAGCTTTGTTTCGGCTGGTTCTATGTTTATTGTCTGCCAAATAGGGTTGTTAACGATATTTGAAAACTCCCCTTCCGTAAGTTTCTGCCACTCGTTTCCCTTCATGGTCCACAAAGAGTAATGAGTGATTATTCCTTCTGCCCCTTGTTCTTGGGGGGGAAGATAGCGGATGCCTTTGATAGTTTTAGTTTTTTCAAGGTCAATCATTATCGATGAGTTAGGCGTGTTTATCATCGCAATGTTCATGTTGGAGGATTTTTTCTCGCCAGCACCAGGGATGTCGGGAGTTATCGTTGGCGCAAGAAAAACGCCTAATCGTGAGATAATTGGCTTCGCTTTGCTCTCTTTGATTGTCATACGTAGTTTTGTGGCAGTAACGGTAGGAAAGCAGATTATGCGCTTGCGACCGATTGTTGCAAGTCCGTCGCCCCAGTCTGCTAACTCATCTTGCAGTGGAATCCAGTTCCCGTTGACAAGCGCTTCAAGCCTGAAACTCTTGACCCTTTGTCCTTGTCTTATATCCTCGCACGCCATGAAGCGGTTGAAAGTGGTAGGTTTCTGGAAGTCAATGATGTATGTGGAGTCGTTGACAGAGTAATTGTTGCTTCCGTCGGCGTTGGTTATTGTTGTCGAAGGCGTAAGGTCGTGAGAGAAGATTTCATTGACCATCTTGCAGAATGTCGAGCCGCGCAGGCTGTCAATCGGTGAGATTAGTCCGTTGGGCATTATCGGGAAATTGAGCAGAAGGGTGCTGTTTCTGCCGACAGACTTGTAATAAGTGTCCATAAGTTTTGACAGCGACTTGACATGTCCGTCCTCATAAGTGTGATAAAACCACCCCGGACGGATGGAAGTGTTTGTCTCGCCGGGGCACCAGACATCTCCGTTTTCCACTCCGTAGTGCAGGTCGCCCCATTGAGGGTCTTCCTTACTGTTCATCAGACTCCAGTTAACATGTCCGATGTTTCCTGCCTCTGTGCCTACCCAGCGCAGGTCACCGCGGCGGTCGGCACCGTCATTCCATATCACGCAGTGCGGCTGCAGTTGGCGAATCATGTCGTAAGTTTCGCTCCATTGGTAGTATGTCAGTCGGTCAATCTTCCTTGTCTCGTTAGCGCCGCCATACCATCCGTCGCCTCCGTTAGCTCCGTCAAACCACACTTCGTAAATGTCGCCGTAGTTGGTGAGCAGTTCGCGGAGCTGGTTGCGGAAATAGGTTACGTATTCCGCGTGTCCGTATTCAGGATGATTTCTGTCCCAAGGCGACAGATAGACGGCAAATCTCAGTCCTGCCTTGCGGCATTCTTCCGCTAATTCCTTTACCACATCTCCCTTGCCGTCCTTCCAAGGTGATGATTTCACGCTGTAGTCTGTGTATGCGGATTGCCACATGCAGAAGCCGCAATGGTGTTTGGCGGTGAATATTATTCCTTTCATCCCGGCGTTCTTGCACGTTGTTACCCATTGCTTTACGTCGAGGTTCTGTGGGTTGAACAGCGAAGGGTCTTCATCGCCAAATCCCCACTCCTGGTCGGTGTAGGTGTTCAAGGAGTAGTGGATGAAGGCGTACATCTCCATGTCCTGCAGGTTTATCTGGTCTTGTGTCGGAACAGGCCCGCAAGGTTCAATGTCTTGTGCCGCAGTTGATAGTGAAAGCGCTGACAGTATGGCAGAAAGGATTAATGTCTTCATTGTTGTTGATTAAGCAATAATGTAAACGAGTAGGAATATGGCTTGTTGCCGTCTATTGTGTATTGTGGCAGAGCGCGTCTTCCCCAAGTGTCTGTTCCTGCCACGCCGTGGATGTTAAGGTCGATGTTAAGGTTCACAAACTTTCCTCGTGCTAATTCATGAGGGTGGCGCACTGTAACTGCCTCTTCCGCATAGTCCCAGGCGCGGATGCAGAGCGGTTGCGAGCCTTCGATGCGGAGCGTTCGGGCAGCAGTGTCAGGGCTGTTGGCGGTGTGCTTTGACAGTTCAAACCAGCGAATGTCGCAGCGGTTACCGTTGTCTTGCGGATGAATGTATTCTGTCATCATCTCCGACAGCGGCATCTTGTATCTTCCGATGAAGGCGGAGCGTTTGCGGTCGGGGTAGTTCTCCCATGGTCCGCGTCCGTAATATTCAACCTCTTGGTAATCAGCAGGCAGGCGCATCCTCATGCCAAACTTTGGAATGAGCTCAATGTTCTCGGCTGTTGGCTTGTAGTCAACAGTCACTTTCACCTCGCCCTCCCCGTAGATGTCGTAACGCAGCGTGTAGTCCGCGCCGACGGGAAGGGTAAAGCGATAGACGAGTGCAATGCCGTTGCCTTTCTTCTCTTCTATGTCAAAACCGACAAGTGTCCTCTCTGCGCCTGCTTCCTTCCACGATTTTGTGCGGTTGGCAAGGTGGCTGGCAAGCTGGTTGTCGTTAAACGCCTTCCAGAAATATGGCTCGAGCGGCGCAACTATTTGGTTTTCATCGTTTATCTTCCATTCTGCAAGAGCGCCTTTGTTGTCGATGAATATTGACGAAGAAGCCCAAGTGATAGTTACTCCAGCTTCGGTCTGCTTTACGATTGGATATTTCGTAGCGTGTGATGCTTTGGAAGACTTGGCGTTGTTCGCTGCATCGTTTGAAGGTTTTGTCTTTTGGCTGAAATCGTAAGGCTTTGTTATAAACTGTTTCTTTGCCACCACAAAACCTTTCTTTGCCCACGGCTTGTCTTCTTTCAGTCGCGCATAGACATTCAGCAGTTCCTCGCCGCCTTCGCCGGTGGTTTCTGTCGTGTAGTCATACTCGTTAAGGTCGGTGAAGCAGTCGCGGTTTATTTTCTCAATATTTCCGTCAGCGTCAAGGCGGAAGTCTATCGGCTGATAGACATACTGCACCTCGTAGTAGTGAGGGTGTGGCACTCGATCGGGGCCGATAAGTCCGTTGATAAGGAACGCTCCATCGTTAGGTTTGTCGCCATAGTCACCGCCATAAGCCCAATATTCTCCGGGAGCAAGGGCGAGCGATGACTCAGAGCCAAAGCCCCCTTCAAGGGTGTCCTTAATGCTCTTTGCCAGTCCTTGGTCAACCCAATCCCAAATGGCTGCTCCCACTATTGTGGAGTCGGCATAAATCACATCCCAGTATTCTTGCAGATGTCCCATGGAGTTTCCCATCGCGTGGGCATATTCGCGAGCGATGACAGGCTTGTCTGTTATCTCCTTTCCCACCTCCCGCAGTTTGTCCGGGTCGGGATAACCGTAGTCGTAGATGTCAGAATAGCGAGGGTCGCTGTCGTAGAATGGCAGTCGGGTGGTGTCAAGGGCGAGGATAGCCTCTCGCATTGCCTTGATGTTATTGCCTTTGCCGCCCTCGTTGCCCATGCTCCAGAACACCACACAGGGGTGGTTCTTGTCACGGTGAACGAGCGAGACAGCGCGATCCACATGCGCTTTCTCCCATTCCGGCAGTCTGCCCATCAGCTCGTTGGCGTAGCCGTAGCCGTGCGACTCCTGGCAAGCTTCGTCCATGACATATATTCCGTAGCGGTCGCACAGTTCGTAGAGGTACGGCATGTCGGGATAATGTGAAGTGCGGAGCATGTTGATGTTCGCCTGTTTCATGAGGGCGATGTCTTTCTCGAGCGTGGCGTTATCCACATATCGTCCTGTGCGCGGATGATGGTCGTGGCGGTTCACGCCGCGCAGTTTCACGTTCTTTCCGTTTATCTTGAACACTTCTCCCACTACTTCCACCTTCTTTATTCCAAGATGATAGTCGAAAGTCTCAATCACATTGCCTTTTTTGTCCTTCAGCGCTATGGTGTAGGGGTATAGATTAGGCTTTTCTGCCGACCATAGCCTTGGCTTTTCTATCTCAAGGTTTATGGCCACTTTCAGCGTGTCTCGGGCGGAAATGCTCTTTATCGGCTGTGAATATTCGTTTCCGTCAATGCTTATCAGTGCGCAGAGGTCCTTCGCCTTCTTCTTTGACGTGTTGCAGATGGTGATGTCTGCTGTCACTTGCGCCTTTTGTCCGAGCGAACATCCCTTGGCGGCGTCAGCGGTTACCATATAATCAGCGATATGCGTCAGCGGTCGTTCCCATAGCTCCACAGGGCGGTAGATGCCGCTGAGTCGCCACATGTCCTGGTCTTCCAGGTAACTTCCGTCCGACCAGCGGTAAACCTCAACCGCGAGACGGTTGCTCCCCTCGCGAACGAATCCCGTGATGTTGAACTCTGCCGGCGACATTGGGTTCTGGCTATAGCCTACCTTTACGCCGTTCACCCACACATAAAAGGCTGAGTGAACGCCCTCGAAATGTAGTGTAAGACTTTTGGAGAGCATCTCTTTCGTAACACTAAACTCCGTAACATATGAGCCCACAGGGTTGCGATTCTCGTAGGCGAACCAGTCGGCAGGAGGCTCGCTCGTCACTCTCGGCTGGTCTGCCTTGAAAGGGAAGGGGATGTTCGTGTATATGGGCTTGCCGAAACCTTGCAGCTGCCAGTTGCCCGGAACTTTTATCATGTCCCACTTGCTCACGTCATAATCGTTCCGATAGAAGTCGGCGGGTCTTGTCCATGGGTCTTTTGACCAATGGAAACGCCAGTTGCCGTTCAGCGAATGTATCTCCTTGCACGCTGTCTGCAGTGATGGCAACTGCAAAGTTGAGTGGTAGGGTAGTTTGTTTATGCCTATAACCTGCGGGTCTTCCCAGTCTCTGTGCTCTTGCGCCGAGATGTTGATGCTTGCCAACAGGCAGAAAATAAGTAGGATGTTCTTTTTCATGATTATTAAGTTTCCTCTTTATGAAGGTAATCATACTTAGTACTTGGAACTTTGTACTTGGAGATAAGCGCAGCTACAAAGATACTCATGAGCGGACTGATATAGCAGAAGATGGCGTAAGGCATGTAGGTTATCGTTGCCACGTCGAGGACTGTTGACTGCGTCATGCCGCAGGTGTTCCAGGGGATAAGCACGGAGGTAACCGTGGTGCTGTCTTCCACCGTGCGACTTAGCAGCCGGTTCTCGTAGCCGCGCTGTTTGAACACATCGCCAAACATCTTGCTGTTGAGGATGATGCTGAGATATTGGTCGCTCGTTATGGTGTTGAGCAGAATGCCCGTGAAAGCAGAACTTGCCACAAGTCCGACAAGTCCTCGGGCGAGTTTCACAAACACAAGTGTTATGGCTTCAAGCATTTTTGTTGCCTGCATGGTCGCTCCGAAAGTGATGGCACAGATTATTAGCCACACCGTGTTCAACATTCCTGCCATGCCGTTGGTGTCGATAAGGCTGCTGACCGTTTCGTTCGACGAAAGCAATGCCGTCGGACCGAAGAAGGCCAACATCATTCCGTCGAACAGGTTGCCGTCGCAAATCTCGCGCAGCACGTCCTGCTGTGCTATGACACAAGTCACCATAGCCATTAGTGCAGAGATACTTAGCGTGATGAGGGCGGGAACTTTCTTCGCAATGAGAACGCCGGTGAGCACTGGGACAATGAGCAGCCACGGCGAGATGACAAACTTCTCGTTGATGGCCTGCGAGAAGGCTGCCGTGTCTGCCTGAGTGGTGACGGAGAACTGAAACCCCGCGATGCAGAAAACCACAAGGGCGATGGTGATGCTTGGTATTGTGGTGAACATCATGTACCTGATGTGGGTGAACAGCGGCACGTCGCAGGTTGAGGACGTGAGCACGGTGGTGTCGCTCAGTGGCGAAATCTTGTCTCCGAAATATGCGCCCGAGATTATTGCTCCTGCTGTCCAGCCGTCAGGAAATCCGAGCGCCGTGCCTATCCCCATCAGCGCGATGCCGATGGTGGCGACGGTGGTCCATGAAGAGCCCGTCAGTACAGACACTATGGCGCATATTATGCAGGTGGAGGCAAGGAATATTTGCGGACTTATTATGTCCAGACCGTAGCATATAAGCGTCGGGACAATGCCGCTGAGCATCCATGTGCTGCTGAGAGCGCCAATCATCAGGAGTATCAATATCGCGGGAGCAACGCCGCCGATGTTTTTGACGATGCTCTGCTCTATGTCTGCCCATTTCGTTTTGTAAAACGCCATTCCGATGAACACTGTCAGCATGCTTGCGCCGAGCAGAATCATCTGGTTTGCGCCGTTAAGAGAGTCGCTGCCGAAGGAAGATACAGCCACCGACACCATCGTAATAAGAAATACTACGGGGAGCAGTGCCACTATAGGGGAGGGATGTTTCATTTTTTGTGTCTTTGAGCACGAGTAATTTCCGCAAAAGTACGACTTTTACAATTAACAGACAAATTTTTTGCAGAAAACTTTGTTTCCGTGCACCGAAAGCATTTTTATTTCGTAACTTCGCACCCCGAAAGTCATTAGTCATTACTCAAATAATGAAAAGCATAATATTCGACCTTGACGGCACTCTCCTCGACACGCTGAGAGACCTTGCAAACGCTGTAAACCACGCCTTGAAAAAGAACGGCATGCCCGAGCGTTCCATTGACGAGGTGCGCCAGTTTGTGGGCAATGGCGTCAGAAAACTGATGGAAAGGGCGGTGCCTGACGGCATCGCTGATGATGCTTTCGATGCCGTGTTCCGTGATTTCAGGACTTATTACAGCGAGCATAGTCTCGACTACACGAAGCCCTACGAGGGCATCGCTGACGCTTTACGCACCTTGAAGCAGAGCGGACTGCGAATGGCGATTGTGAGCAACAAGATGGAGGAAGCCACCGAAGCCTTGCGACAGCATTTCTTCGCCGACACCATAGAGACAGCCATTGGCGATGCTCCCGAAAGAAGGCGTAAGCCTGCGCCCGACGGAGTCTTTGAGGCCATGAGAAGATTGGGTGTCACTGCCGACGAGTGCGTGTATGTCGGCGACTCTGATGTTGACTACCTCACCGCCCGCAACGCCGCCGTCCCCTGCATCTCCGTCCTTTGGGGCTTCCGCGACAGGACTCTCCTCGAAAGTCTCGGCGCCACTAACTTCTGCGAAACACCACAGGAACTTCCGCAAGCCGTCAGAAGCCTTGGCTAACGCAAGTGTTGTGTGTATTGTTTGTGTGTATTGTTTTTCGACCAGCCTCCCAACCCCCTGAAGGGGGGAGTTGGCTCTGGCTTTGATACTGGCTTTGGCTTTGGCTCTGGCTAATGACTCATTCGGCGCGATGTGCTGCAAGCACATGTAACCATTCTAATGAGCTTTTGGGAATATCCAAACTCTGAGTACAAAAAGTGTCAGCAAAAACGCGTTTTTGCTGACACTTTGCTTTTTCTACGTTTGTACATTATTTGGCATCAATTAGAGCTAAACGCAAGGATATTTTGCTCTAAAAAGGATGTTTGTGGATACTCTTATCAGTCAGTAGCCAACAGCTTTCTGCTCCTCGCTGTCATGTGTGAACTGGTTCAGGATGCTCTTGACCTCGACAGCCTGCTCTGGAGTGAACTCGCTGAAGATGCTTATACTTGCGTTCATGTAATGCCATCTGAAAATGGCTTATTCATTTAGAAAAAAGCACCGTATGTCAAATCAAATGGCATACGGTGCAGTGATATATCTTCGGAGGTCTTTGGCTGTTATTTGAAAACCTTCTTTTCCAATTTGTTGTCGGTTGGGAGGCAGAGTAATCCTTCGGTGGTCTTTGCGTCGGCCTTGTAGTGTTTCCAGTCGAGCTTGTCCCATTTTATTGCTCCTGTGTGCTGCGCCACGGGAACATGGGGGATGGCTGCGCCGTCAGCGACGAGGACGATGATTGGCAGTGGGCCTGCCTCTATGCGGTTCCAGCCGGAACTGTATGTCTTGCCTGTCTGGTAGTCTATCCATTTCTTGCCGCCCGGCAGATAGACATTGCGGCTGTTGGTGTCTTCAAGAAGTGGGGCTACGAGAAGGTCTTTGCCAAAGAGGTATTCGTCCTCTATGAGCCACGCTCCGGGGTCGTTAGGATATTCGAGGAAAAGGGCGCGCATCATCGGAAGTCCACGCTCGGAGCAGTCTTTTGCTTGTGCGTAAACATAGGGCATGAGCTTGTATTTCATCTCTGCGGCACTGCGGTAGAGCTTCATGAACTTCTCGGGATAAAGCCAAGGCTCTGTCGGCGGCGCTCCGTGGATGCGGCTGTGGGAGGTGAGGAAGCCGAACGGCAGCCAGCGGCCAAACAGGTTCTCTGGCGACGATGTCACGAAGCCGCCGATGTCGTGGCTCCAGAAGGAGAAGCCGCTAAGTCCGATGGAAAGCATGGAGCGCATGGTGCCTAACATGCCGGTGTTTGTTGTGGCAGCATCACCTCCCCAGTGCAGCGGATAGCGCTGCGAGCCTGCCCACGCTGAGCGTGCCCAGATGATGCGGTTGCCGGTAACGGTTTTCGTTATTTCCGACACCGCCTTGTTGTATCTCAGTGGGTAGAGGTTATGCTCGTAGAGTCCGCCGCGACCGTTGTGGTAGATGCCGTTCAGCGGCGCGCCCTCGCCGAAGTCAACCTTTATTGCGCCGACACCTTGTTTGAGAAGTCCTGCGAGTTTCTCTTGGTACCACTTCACGGTTGCAGGATTTGTGAAGTCGAGCACCGCGTCTTCGTAAGGCGATGAGCCTTGTTGGTTGTGGACATAGAGGTCGTTGTCGATGAGCTCGTTGAAGTAGCGGTTGCCGGGAGTGAAGTAAGGCAGTTGCCACAGACAGGTGTGGAAGCCTTGCTTCTCGAGGTCTTTAAGCATCTTCTCCGGGTCTTTGAAACGGTCTTTCGCAAACTCGTAGTCGCACTGCCAGTCAACGCCGAACCAGCCGGTATCGAAGTGGATGACATCGCTCGGTATCTTGTTGTCGCGCAGCTTCTTTGCCACCTCGCGGCCTTCCGCCTCGCTGAAATATGTTATGCGGCTCATCCATGTGCCGAACGACCATAGCGGCGGCATCTCAGGACGGCCAACCAAGGCTGTATATTCGCTGATGATGTCTTTCGGTTCGCCAAGCATTATGAACAGGTCCATCGTCTCGTCTGCCATAAACAGCTTCTGTGCGCCGATGTAGGTGCGTCCGAAATCGCAGGTGACGGGTGCGGAGGTGTGCATGAACATTCCGTAGCCGCGGCTGGAGAAGAAGAACGGGATGGGCTTGTACTGGTCGGGAGTTTCCGGTCCTTGTGGGTCTGTGACGAAAAGGTTTACTTTCTGCCCGACTTTGTTCAGCGGCGTGAACGACTCGCCGCAACCGAAAATCTTCTCGCCTGGCTGCAGACTGAACACGGGGTTGATGGAGCGGGTGTTGTCTGAGCCTCGCTTGATGAAGGAGAATGGGGCAACCTTCACTTGTGTTGAGTCGTTGTCGCTCCAGCAGCGTGTCTGGGTGAGGAGCTTGCCCTGACTGTCTTTCAGTACAATGCGGAACGGATGTTGCTGTATCTCGATTGCGCCTTTTGCTGATTTCAGGAGATAGCCGTTGGCTGTTTTCTGCGCCTTCCACGCCTGTCGGTTCACGCTTGGCTCGCCAACAAGCATCACCTCATCGGGATTGTCCTTTACCACCTTTGATGTATAGACGCGGAGTCGGATGGTGTTGGCGTTTATCGGGTCAATCTGAAAGCCGAGAACAGGGTCTTGCGGATATGCTGTGTCGGGGAAATCGAGCGATTTCAGAGGCTGGTGCAGGTAGGTGTTGGCGTTGAACGCTTGGCGTGGCATCAGCTGGCGTCGCACCCATTTCACTTCTCCCTTGCCTGTTTCGGCGTCGAAGGCTGTCAGACTGTCGGCGAAGAAATACGTGTTGGCGAGGTCAGTGAAGTCCTGGCTCATGTCAATGGTCTGGTTGAGCAGATAGCTTGTTCCTGACGATTGCTTTTGCTGCGCATAACTGCCGATGACAGATGCTGCAAGTGTGGATGCGAAAAGAATGGTACGAAGATGCATGTTTATTTATGATTTATTAATGTTTATTGTTTAATGATTATTGTTTAATGTTTAATGATTAATTCGGAGCAACGAACCACCGCATTCATAAGTTATCAATAATAAATAATCAATCTTTTCGCACCGTATTAATAAATTATCATTCATAATTAATCAATCTTTTATGACACTTCCGTTTTCCACATTGAAGAGCTTGTGGTCGTAGGCTTGACGCTGGATGATTTTGTCGAGTCGTTCGCTGTTGGTGTCGGTGATGAATATCTGTCCGAACTCGTCGCTTGCCACCAGTGATACTATCCTCTCCACGCGATTGGCGTCGAGCTTGTCGAAGATGTCGTCGAGGAGCAGGATGGGTTTTGTCTTGACGCCTTGTGTGCGGAGGAAGGAATATTGTGCGAGCTTCAGGGCGATGATGTATGTCTTGTTCTGTCCCTGGCTGCCTTCGCGCCTGATGGGAAAACCGTCAAGGTGCATCTCGATGTCGTCGCGGTGGATGCCGTGGAGCGAATAACCTACAGCAATGTCTTTCGCCCTGTCGCGCTGGATGACGTCAAGCAATGGTCCGCGCTGGCAGTGTGACTTGTAGCAGAGGGACACTTGCTCCTGCCCGTCGGCGATTTTCTCGTAATACTTCTGGAAGAGGGGGATGAGCTGCTCGATGAAGTAGTCGCGCTTCTTGAACAATTCTTCGCCGTACTGCGCCATCTGCTCTTCCCACAGTGTGAGGAGCTCTGGGTCGCAGTCTTCAATCTTCAGCAGGGCGTTCCTTTGTTGCAACGCCTTGTTGTAATTGTTGAGCAGGTCGATGTAGGTGCTGTCGTATTGCGATATGGCAATGTCCATCAGCTTGCGCCGCTCCTCGTTGGCGCCTTCTATCAGGTAGGAGTCGGAGGGAGACAGCATGATGAGGGGTATCAGCCCGATGTGGCTGGAATATTTCTTGTAGTCTTTCTTGTTGCGTCTGAAATGTTTCTTCGTTCCCAATCTCATCGCACACTGTATGTTCTCTTTCTCTCCGTTATCGTCGGTGTAGTCGCCTTCAATCATAAAGAACTGCTCCCCATGACGCACGTTCTGGGAATCGATGGAGGTGAAGGCGCTCTTGCAGAACGACAGGTAGTAAACGGCGTCAAGGATGTTGGTCTTTCCCGCTCCGTTGTAGCCAAGGAAGCAGTTCAGCTTCTCTGACAGGGTGAGAGTAGCCTCCGCAATGTTCTTGTAGTTTAGTATGGTTAATTTCGTGAGAAGCATGGGGCTGGGGATTAAAAAAGCAGTCAAGAGGTTGCGATTTCTCATAACCTCTTGACTGTTTTGTACGCCTGCAGGGGCTCGAACCCTGGACACCCTGATTAAGAGTCAGGTGCTCTA